>DATARM010000116.1:0-10671 GCA_036264155.1 Solirubrobacteraceae bacterium | reverse complement strand
GTCGGTTGGTAAGGGGATAACCGTCGCGTCGATCGGTCGACTGCTCAAGGCACGCGGTATATCTGTGTGTATCTTGAAGCTCGATCCGTACATCAACGTGGACCCGGGCACGATGTCGCCGTATCAGCACGGCGAGGTGTTCGTCACCGAGGACGGCGCCGAGACCGACCTCGACCTCGGTCACTACGAGCGCTTCACCGACGCCAACACCTCGCGCGCGTCCAACGTCACCGCCGGGGGCGTCTACGACACGGTCATCCGCCGCGAGCGCCGCGGCGACTACCTGGGCGGAACAGTCCAGGTGGTGCCGCACATCACCGACGAGATCAAGCAGCGGATCGCGCTGATCGCCGAGTCCAGCGACGTCGACTTCGTCATCACCGAGATCGGCGGCACGGTCGGCGACATCGAGTCGCTGCCGTTCCTCGAGGCGATCCGCCAGTTCCCCGTCGACGTGGGGCGTCGGCGCTGCATGTTCATCCACCTCACGCTCGTCCCCTACATCGGGCACGCGGGCGAGCTGAAGACCAAGCCGACACAGCACTCGGTCAACGAGCTGCGCCGCATCGGTATCGCCCCCGACATGCTCATGTGCCGCTCCGAGGGCTCGCTCTCGCACGACATCCGCAAGAAGATCGCGCTGTTCGCCAGCCTGCCATCGGAGGCGATCGTCTCCGCCTGTGACGTGGACAACATCTACAAGGTCCCGCTCACCTTCCGCGACCAGGGCGTCGACGACTTCATCCTCGAGCACTTCGGCATCGAGGCCCCGGCTCCGGAGCTGGAGCGCTGGAAGGAGCCGATCGAGCGCTCGGCCAGGGCCACGAAGACCGTGCGCGTCGCCCTGGTGGGTAAGTACGTGCAGCTCGAGGACGCCTACCTGTCTGTGTGTGAAGCGCTCAGGCATGCCGCCTCACTGCAGGACGCCAGGGTGCAGATCGACTGGATCGACTCGGAGAAGCTCGAGCGTCCCGGGGCTCGCGAGCAGGGAGAAGGCGAGCAGAGCGATCTCGACGAGGAGCAGCAGGCCGACCCGTTCGAGTTGCTCGCCAATGCCGACGGCATCCTCATCCCCGGTGGCTTTGGCGGGCGCGGCATCGAGGGCAAGATCACCGCCGCCGGTGTGGCCCGCGAGCGATTGATTCCCTATCTAGGGATCTGCCTGGGGATGCAGGTGGCCGTGGCCGAGTTCGCCCGCCACGTGGCCGACATGGAGGGCGCCAACTCGACCGAGTTCGACATCGAGACGCCCTATCCGGTGATCGACCTTCTGCCCGAGCAGAAGGAGGTGGCGGACCTCGGCGGCACGATGCGCCTGGGCGCCGACCCGATCAAGCTCCATAACGACACGCGGGCCCGGGAGATGTACGGCGAGGCTGTCATCTACGAGCGCCACCGCCACCGCTACGAGGTCAACAACCTGTTGCGCAAGCGCCTGCAGAGCGCTGGGCTGCGCGTGTCGGGCACCTCACCCGACGAGCGTCTGGTCGAGGTGATCGAGCTCTCCGAGCACCCATTCTTCGTTGCATCGCAGTACCACCCCGAGTTCAAGTCGCGTCCGGAGCGTCCCGCGCCGCTGTTCCGCGAGTTCGTCGCGGCTGCGCTCGAGCGCGCCGACCAGCAGGGCAGCGGGGGCGATGTGCGGGTGCAGGACGCGCGTGGCGAGTCGTCTCCCGCCACGGGCCCGAGTGCCAGCCGGTCGTGAGCGTTCATGAGTCCTCGCGCTCACGAGTGGGTGAGCTCGAGCGGCGCTACCTGAGCGGCACCTTCTCCGAGCTCTGCCGAATCGAGAGCCCATCCGGGCGTGAGCGGGCCTGCGCCGAGCGCGTGATCGCGGAGCTGCGCGCCCTCGGCGTGAGCGTGGAGGAGGACGAGGCGGGCGCGGCGATCGGATGCGACTGCGGCAACCTGCTCGCGCGGATTCCGGGCGTCCGCGACGCCGAGCCTTCCTCGCCTCGGCGCTCGCTGCTGTTGTGCGCGCACCTCGACACCGTGCCGCTGCAGGCGCCGATCGAGCCCGTGCAGCGCGACGGCTCCTGGGAGAACGCCAACGAGGGGATCCTGGGCGCCGACAACAAGGCGGCCGTGGCTGTGCTCCTGGCCGTGGCCAGGAATGTCAGCAAGGAGGGCGCGCCGGTCGACCTGGAGCTGCTGTTCACGGTCGGCGAGGAGATATCGCTGGCCGGCGCACGGCAGTTCGACACCTCCAGGCTGGCCAGCGACTTCGGCTACGTCTTCGACCACGCCTCACCGATCGGCGACGTGGTGCTCGCCTCGCCCACCCACTATCGCCTGCAGGCGAGCTTCCGTGGCGCGGCCGCCCACGCGGGACTGCATCCGGAGCAGGGACGCTCGGCGATCGTGGCAGCCGCGCGCGCCATCGCCTCGCTGCCGCTCGGACGCATCGACGAGGACACCACGCTCAACATCGGCACGATCGAGGGGGGCACAGCTCTGAACGTCGTCCCTGAAGCGTGCACGGTCGTGGGAGAGGTCAGGAGCATCGACGGCGAGCGAGCCGAGGCGCTTGTGGCCGAGGTCGTCGATCGCATGCACGAGGCGGCCAACCTGCCCGACTGCGACTGCGACGTGGAGGTGAGCGTCGAGCGCACCTTCACCGGCTACAGGCTACGTCCGGGCAGCGAGGCGGTCACGGTGGCCGAGTCGGCGCTGCGCCGCTGCGGACGCGAGCCCGTGCAGATCGTCAGCGGCGGCGGCTCCGATGCCAACGCGCTGATCGCAGCCGGCTTTGCGACGGTCAACCTCGCAAACGGGACCGAGCGCGCCCACGAGCCCGGCGAGCGGGTGAGCGTGGCGGCGCTCGAGGAGATGCTCGACGTGGCGCTGGCACTGCTGGACGAGGCGGCGCTGTCGCCGGCCGCGGCACTGTAGCTTCAGGCGCCGATGCTCAAGCTCCGTCTCGCCACAGTCACCGAGGTCCTCCAACCCGGCGCGGGCGGCGGGTCCCCCGGCGGCGAACGCGAGCAGCGGCTCGCGGTGGAGCTGACAGGTGGCCCTGGGCGGGATGGTGGACGCCCGGCGATCGCCGACGTCGCGCTGGTCGGCCTCTGCGAGGTGGGCGATGAGGTGATCGTCAACGTGGAAGCGCTCGATCTCGAGCTCGGCTCGGGTGGCTTCGATGTCGTCCACGTCAACCTCACACGCGGTCTGCAGGGCGAGGGTGGCGCAGGTGCGAACGTGATGAAGCTCAACTACACGAGCCTCCAGCACACTGTCAGCCCCGTGGAGGAGGAGCGCCTGGAGCTCCCGATCGGGAGGCCGGTGGCGGTGCTCGCGCTACACGGCCAGCTGGCGGCGGTGGCCTGGGCGTTCGCTCAGGGCGCGCCCGGGAGTCGCCTGGGCTACGTCCAGACCGGTGGCGGGGCGCTGCCGGGGGGGCACTCGGGCACCGTGCGAGCGCTGCGCGAGCAGGGACTGCTGGCGGGCCATCTGAGCGCTGGCGCGGCCTTTGGCGGCGAGGGCGAGGCGATCACCACGGCGGGAGCGATTCACCACGGCTTTCGCTCGCTCGGCTGGGATGCGGCGGTGTGCGGGCCGGGACCGGGGATCGTGGGATCGGGATCGGCGCTCGGCCACGGCGGGATGGCCGCGCTCGACTCGGCGCACGTCTCGCTCTCCCTCGGCTGTCAGACGCTGCTCGTGGCGCGGATGTCGAGGAGCGACGACCGCGAGCGCCACCGTGGCATCTCCCACCACACGCTCACCGTGCTCGACCTGCTGCTCGAGCCCGTCACAGTGGCGCTGCCGGCGGGCATGCGCTCACCGGTCGGCGCCGACCTGCGCGCCGGCCTCGGCGCCGTTTTCGGGGGCTCGATGCCGAGCCGCCCCGCGCTGGCGCTCGACGTGGCGCGTCCCGTGCGCATCACCCGCCATGACTGGCGCCGGGCGGGGGTCGATCTGCCGGCGTTCGTCGCCAGCGGCCTGGCCGGCGAGACGATGGGTCGCAGCCCGGCGGAGGACCCGCTGTTCTTCGGCGCGGCGCTCGCCGGCGGGACCGCGCTGGCGGAGCTCACTGCCCTCGACGAGGGCGAGGAGAGCGCAGAAGGCGAGGACACGGGGGAGGGCGAGGCGTGAGCTCGCCACGAGCCTTCACGGCACTCGGTGGCGAGACCGTCTACGAGGGACGCATCGCCGACGTGCGCATCGAGCGCTTTCGCCACGCCGACGGGGAAGTTGTCGAGCGCGAGATCATCCGCCACCAGGGGGCGGTGGGGGTCGTGGTATACGACGCCGAGCAGGTATGGCTGGTGCGCCAGCCACGCGAGGCGGTGGGCGAGGCGGACCTGCTGGAGATCCCGGCCGGGCGCCTGGACGTCGAGGGCGAGGAGCCGCTCGAGGCAGCCGGGCGTGAGCTGGCTGAGGAGATCGGTCTCGGCGCGCACAGCTGGGAGCCGATCCTCAGCTACTACACGAGCGCGGGCTTCACAGACGAGCGCGTGCACCTGTTCGGGGCCACAGCCCTGTATGAGGCGAGCGCTGAGAGCGAGGAGAACGAGCGCATCGAGGTGGTGCGCTGGCCGCTGGCCGAGCTCGAGCGCGCGATCGCCGGCTGCGAGGACGCGAAGACCCTGATCGGGCTGATGTGGCTGGCGCGCAAGCTGAATGCGCCGTTGCACCTTCAAGGAGGCACGGGCGCCGGGGCGAAGCCCTGAGCATGGGGACCGCCGAGATCGCCAAGCCGAGTGTCTCGGTTGGCATCGAGCGCCTGATACTCGACTTCCTCGCCTACCTGGAGCTCGAGCGGGGGCTCTCACGCAACACACTCGAGGCCTACCGCTCGGATCTGCTGCAGTTCGGCGAGTACCTCGATCGCCACGGGCTGGAGGCGGTGCAGGCGAGCCACGGCGAGCTCGCGGCGTTCCTCTCGGAGCTGGCACGCGGCGATGAGACCCATCCGCCGGCCGCGCCTACGACCCTGGGACGCAAGGTCGCGTGCCTGCGCTCCTTCTACCGCCACCTGCGTCGCGAGGGGCTGATGGAACACGACCCCACGGCCGACCTGCACGGACCGCGAAAGCCCCAGCGCCTGCCCCGCGTGCTCACCCGCGACGAGGTCGCCCGGCTGCTCAGCCAGCCGCAGGGCTCGGGTCCGCTCGCGCTGCGCGACCGCGCGCTGCTGGAGCTGATGTATGCGTGCGGTCTGCGAGCATCGGAGGCTGTGGGTCTGGAGCTGCGCGACCTCGATCTCGAGGAGGGCCTTTTGTGCGCGCGCGGAAAGGGAGCGAAGGAGCGCATCGTGCCGATCGGACGCCAGGCCGTTACGGCGCTGCTCGCCTACCGCCGCTCCGGGCGTCCCGTGCTGCTCGGGGAGGGCCTGCAGCAGCGCCTGTTCGTCAACCGCCGTGGTGGCGCCCTGACGCGCCAGGGGCTCTACAAGATCGTCCAGGGCCATGCGCGCCGGGCGGGGCTGCAGGAGCGGATGAGCCCGCACACGCTGCGCCACTCCTTCGCCACCCACCTGCTCGCCGGAGGCTGCGACCTGCGCTCGCTGCAGGAGATGCTGGGGCACGCCGACCTGGCCACCACCCAGGTCTACACGCACCTCTCGGCCGACCGCCTGAAGGACGCCTACTTCAGCGCTCATCCGCGTGCCTCGAGCTGAGGCGGGGCTACGCCCGTGAGCGCCGGGGAGGCTCGCAGGGCGATCGTGCTCGTGATGGACGCCTGCGGCGTGGGCGCGCTGCCCGACGCGGGCGCCTACGGCGATGAGGGCACCAACACGCTCGCGCATCTGGCGGAGTTGGCGGGGGGCCTCGAGCTGCCCACGCTGGCGGGCCTGGGCCTCGGATCGATAGTCCCGATCGCCGGGGTGGCGCCCGCGGCGGACCCTGCGATCCATGGGCGCCTGCGCCCCTTGGGGCCGGGCAAGGACTCGATCAGCGGGCATTGGGAGCTGATGGGCGTGGTGGCCGAGCAGCCCCTGCCCACCTACCCACAGGGGTTTCCGCCCGAGGTCATAGCGGCGCTCGAGGCGACAATGGGCCACGAGGTGATCTGCAACCGCCCCGACAACGGACTGGCGGCGATCGAGGAGTTCGGAGCCGAGCACCTGCGCACGGGGGCGCTGATCCTCTACACCTCCCAAGACTCGGTGCTGCAGCTGGCCGCGCACGTCGCGCGGGTGCCGGCCGTCGAGCTGTACCGCGCATGTGCGGCCGCGCGCGCATGCATGAGCGGCGAGCACGCTGTGGGACGCGTGATCGCGCGACCGTTTGGCGGCCAGCCGGGCGCGTTCGAGCGCACCGACGGGCGGCGCGATTTCGCGCTCGAGCCGCCCGGACGCAGCTACCTGCAGGAGCTCCTGGATGGGGGCGTGCAGGTTCACGGCGTGGGCAAGATCGAGGACCTGTTCGCTGGGGTGGGGATCTCCCATAGCCATCCCGGCACCAGCAACGCACAGGCACTCGCGAGCGTCGATCGGCTGCTGGCTGAGCTCGACGGTGGCCTGGTGTTCGCGAACCTGATCGAGACAGATCAGATCTACGGCCACCGCAAGGACGTGGCGGGTTTCGCCCGTGCGCTGCGCGAGATCGACTCCCGCCTCGGCGGGATGCTGGAGGTGCTGCGCGAGGACGATCTGCTGATCGTCACGGCCGACCACGGCGTCGACCCGGCCCATCCGGGGACGGACCACACGCGCGAGCACGCGCCGCTGCTGGGGGTGACGGGCGCGATGCTGGCCAGCCGCACGGCCGGCGGGCGCCTGGACGGGTTTCGTCACGACGGGCCGCTGGCGGACGTGGGCGCGACGGTGCTCGCGTGGCTGGCGGGACGCGAGGCGGCCGGGCTTCCTGGGGCCGCGTTCATAAGCTGAGGCGATGCCAGAGCTACCCGAGGTCGAGACGATCAGGCGCCAGCTGGCACCGCTGGTGGAGGGCAGGCGGCTGCTGGAGCTCGAGATCCTCGATCCCCGCTGGTCGCGCCCGCTGGCCCCCGAGGAGCTCTCGGCGGCGCTCGAGGGCAGGCGCGTGGAGAGCCTGGGCCGCCGCGGCAAGTACCTGCTGTGGCGCTTCGAGGAGGAGGTGTTCCTGGCCCAGCACCTGCGCATGACCGGTGCGGTGCTCTCCGACCCCGACCCCGAGCCGGCGCACACGCGCGTGCGCGTACGCCTGGGTCCGCTGCGGAGGCAGCGCAAGGGCAGGCGCCTGGCGATCGTTGACCCGCGCCGCTTTGGCACGGGCGAGCTGCTGCTGGGCGAGCACTCGCGCGACGCCTTCTTCGCTGCCCGCCTGGGCCTGGAGCCGTTCGACGAGCTGTTCACGGCCCAGCACATGCGCGAGCTGGCGCGCGGCAAGACGGCGCCGATCAAGGCGCTGCTGCTCGATCAGCGCAGGATCGCGGGCGTGGGCAACATCTACGCCGACGAGGCCCTGTTCAGGGCGGGTATCCACCCGCTGCGTGCCGCGGGGGCGCTCACCCTCGCGCAGCATGCGCGGCTGCGCGAGACGGTGATCGAGGCGCTGAGCGCGGGCATCGACGCGCGCGGGGCCACGATCGACGACTTTCGCCACGTGGACGGCGTGCGCGGCTCCTTCCAGGATCAGTTCCTGGTGCACCGCCGCGAGGGCGAGCCGTGCCCGAGGTGCGGGACCACGATCGTGAAGATGGTGGTGGCGGGACGCGGGACCTACGTGTGCGAGAGCTGCCAGACCCGGCCGCGGCGTGTTAAGCCGCGAGCAGGTCCTGCAGACGACCGCTTGCGTCGGCTGCCTGCAGCTCGTTGAAGCCGCCGATCAGCTCGCCGTCGACGATCACCTGGGGAAACGTCATCATCCCCGTCTTCTGAGCGAGCTCGACGCGCCCGTCGGGATCCTTGGCGAGGTTGATCTCCTCGTAGGCCACGCCGCGGGCCTGCAGCAGCGCCTTGGCGCGCGAGCAGTAGGGACAGGGATCTGTGGAATATACGGTCACCTTGCTCATTACTTCATAAAGTATAGCAAGCGATCTGCGGCCTCCGACGCTGGTCCTAGACTCGGTGGCGATGGCTGGCCCGGTGAAGACAGAGGCGGTGGTGCTGCGCTCGATGCGCTACGGCGAGGCGGACAGGATCCTGCACCTGTACACGCCGGCCCGCGGCCGGGTGAGCGCGATCGCCAAGGGCGTGCGCCGGGCGCGCAGCCGCTTCGGGGGGCGCCTGGAGCCGTTCTTTCGTCTGCACATCGAGCTGCACGAAGGACGCAGCGAGCTTTTGACGGTGACGGGGGCGCAGACGATCGACGGGTATGCCCGCCTCCGTGGCGACGCCCGTGCCCTCGATGGGGCCGCACGAGCGTGCGATGCGGTGGGACGCCTGTTCGAGACCTCAGAGCCACACCCGGGTGTGTTCAACCTGCTCTGCCGCCAGCTCTCGCTCCTGGACGAGCGCGCCGCGAGCGCCGAGCGGGCCCAGAGCGGCTGGCCGGCGGGGCTGGCGTTCCGCCTGAAGCTGCTGCTGGCAGCGGGCCTCGCGCCTCAACTGGGGGCGTGTGCCAGCTGCGGCGAGCGAGAGCACCTGGTGGGCTTCTCGGGGGCGGCCGGAGGGGTGGTGTGCTCGGCCTGCGAGGCCGGCTCGTTTGCGCTTGGCGAGGAGGCCTACGGCTTCATGACAGCCGCGCTTGCGCGCTCGCTCAGCGAGTCGCCCGTTGCGGATGACACGGCTCTGGGTCAGGTGGAGCGCGCGATCGCAGCCACGCTCGAGCACCATGCCCATCTGCGTCTGATGCCGGCGGCGGCCCGAGCGGGCTGAGGAAGTCCGACTCCGTAAGACCATACCGCATGCGGCATGGTCCCGGCCGCACATGTGCGGCCGGCTGGTCGGCACATGTGCCGACCAGGACTACATGACCCCATCCCGGTATCGTGGTGCCCCGTGGATGAGGGACTGCCGATCGCCTACCAGCTGCTCGACGCGGGCGTGCCCGTGCTTGCAAGCGACGGTCAGCAGGTGGGCACAGTGGGAGCTGTGCTGGACGCTCCCGAGAAGGACGTGTTCCACGGCCTGCTGATCAACACGCCCGGCCATGGCATCCGCTTCCTGGAGGCGGGGGCGATCGCCTCGATCCACGAACACGGCGTCGATCTGCGCATCGACGCGGATGCCGCGCGCAGCCTGCCCGCGCCCGAGCATCAGGCGCCGGTGTTTGACGAGGACCCCGAGAAGCAGCAGAGATGGCGCCACTGGGTGCACAAGATCACGGGGCGTAACGACTGGAACCGCGAGACCTGAGCTCCAGCCGCCGGCCCACGGCCGGTCGGATTGAGGGGTGAGGCCGGGGTCGCTGCCACAATTGAGTGGTGAGCATCGCCCAACAGCACGAGACGGTGGCAGAGGGCTTCGCGGAGCGCTTCGCCGAGGAAGAGGAGCGCTTGCTCTCACCGACGGCCGCGCGCTCCTACCCGGCGCTGCGCGAGCACGAGGAGGCGGACTGCTCGCTGCGCACGCCGTTTCAGCGCGACCGCGACAGGATCGTCCACAGCAAGGCTTTTCGCCGCCTCACGCACAAGACCCAGGTGTTCGTTGCGCCGCGGGGAGACCACTATCGCACCCGCCTCACGCACACGCTCGAGGTGACCACGATCTCGCGCACGGTGGCGCGGGCGCTGAGGCTGAACGAGGATCTTGTGGAGGCGATCGGCCTGGGGCACGACCTGGGGCATCCGCCGTTTGGGCACATCGGCGAGGAGGTCCTCGACCGCTGCCTGAAAGACCGCTTCGGCCGCGACTTCCGCCACTACGAGCACTCGCTACGGATCGTGGAGCACCTGGAGCGCGACGGGGCGGGACTGAACCTCACCGAGCAGGTTCGCGACGGGATCGCGCGCCATTCGAGCCGCGCGCCGCTGCCACGGACGCTGGAGGGCCAGATCGTGCGGGTGATCGACCGGGTGGCCTACATCAACCACGACATCGACGACGCGGTGCGGGCGGGCCTGTTGAGCGAGGGCGAGCTCCCGGAGCAGCCGATAGCGGTGCTCGGCGCGAGCGGCTCGGCGCGGATCGACGCGCTGGTGCACGACATGGTGGAGCACTCGGAGCGGGCCGGGGAGATCGTGCAGGGCCCCGAGGCGGGTCCGGCGATGGCGGCGCTCCGCGACTTCATGTTCGAGCGGGTGTACCTCGGTCCGGCGGTGCGTGCCGAGCATGTGAAGATCGCGGCGGTGATCGAGCGGCTGTTCGACCACTATGTGAAGAACCCCGAGCTGCTGCCGGCGGGTCCCGGGGGCGAGAGCAGCGGCGAGGAGCAGCTGGCGGAGCGGGTCACGGACTACCTGGCGGGGATGACCGACCGCTACTGCATCAGGGCCTATACGGAGCTCCAGGTGCCGCAGGCGTTCGCCCGCTAGCGTTGCCGGCGTGGCGCTCTACACAAGCGAGTCCAAGGACCGTGTGCGCGACGCGGTCGACTTCCTCGAGCTGGTCTCGGCGCGCACGGAGCTGCGCCGCGCCGGGCCGGCGCGCTACGAGGGGTTGTGCCCGTTCCACGACGAGCGCACGCCGTCCTTCGGGATCGACCCGGCGCAGAAGGTGTACTACTGCTTCGGCTGCCAGGCGTCCGGCGACGTGTTCACGTTCGTGCAGGAGACGGAGGGCGTGGACTTCAAGGAGGCGCTCGAGCTGCTCGCGGAGCGCAGTGGCGTGGAGCTGCAGCTGGAGGCCGAGGACCCGCGCGA
>DATARM010000177.1:0-10006 GCA_036264155.1 Solirubrobacteraceae bacterium | reverse complement strand
ATAGAGGGCTGGATTCCGAGTGATCCAGAGGGCCTCAGGGAGCTGGGCCGCTTCGGGTGGGACGCCGACCTCAGCCCCGCAATGACCGAGCTCATGGACCCCCGTACTAACCACGCGTCGGCTGCATTTTGGGGCGAAGACCCGCCGTCTCTGACTGAGAGCGCCATCTCAATTGCGACGCAGCTCTCACGGACCCCCGACCGTTTCGGTAGTGCCGAAATCCTTGCGAAGGTTCACGAATATCGCGACAACGTGGAGACTGTACTACCCGTTCTCGGTTACTCGACCATCTTCCCTCGGGTAATAGTAGGCGCACCCGTGTTTGTTCGCGAGGCCGCATCCACAGCGCTGCCCTATCGGCCAGCGTGAGCAGGACCAGCGTCCGCCGCACAAGCGGCATTCGGGGCGCTAGTGTGTTCCTCCCAATCGCCGTGCGAAAACGCGAATCAAACGGTCGAGGCGTCTCCTCCACCACCTATTAGTGAGGGCTGCCACTAGTAGGCTGGCTACTACACCAACTAGAACAGAGGCGATGGTGTTGCGCACAGTAAGCTTTGCGGTCGCGTCGCGAGCGCGGAAGGTCCGGATACTCGCGCAGAACCGTTCACTAAGGTGTCGCAAGTAGTTGTTATACCGATCATCTGTCACTTCTGAGTGGGGTGGCTCATGGGTCGTTGGAGTGGACGCGCTTCGGCGGATACTTGATGGCTTTAGTGGCTTGGACGCGAGAGGGATGTCCGTTATGCCGCGAACGAGAGGGCCCTATCCGCCGGAGTTTCGCCGCCGGGCTGTCGAGCTGGTGCTCGCTGGTCGGAGTGTCAGGGACGTAGCGGAGAGCTTGGCTGCAGCGGTCAGTCGCTGCATAACTGGGTCAAGCGCCACCAGCTCGATAGGCGAGAGCGCGATGATGGCCAGTTTCCCGGTCTCTGTGATGTGTGAAGTTCTCGGCGTCAGCCGCTCCGGCTACCACGGCTGGGAGAAGCGGGCACAATCGAACAGGGCACTGAGTGATGCGGGCTGACCTCGAGGATCACCGAGATCCACGAGCGGGCCCGAGGCGTCTACGGTTCAAGGCGCGTCCAGGCCGAGCTGCGTCTCGGTCAGGACATTCAGGTTTCGCGCCGGCGTGTCCCTCGGCTGATGAGAGCGGCCGGGATCTCAGGGCTCGTGAAGGTCAAGCGGGGTCGCACGACGATCAGGGTGCCCGGCGTTCGTGTCGCTGATGACCTCGTCGAACGGAAGTTCAGGCCCGACGCGGCGAACGTCCTGTGGGTCGCCGACATCACCTATCTGCGGACCTGGGAGGGCTGGCTCTATCTCGCCGCGGTGCAGGGGCGACGCCTACGACAACGCCGTCGCCGAGAGCTTCTTCGCCACGATCAAGAAGGAGCTCGTTCACCGCCAAACATGGCCCAGCAGACGCGATCTATCCTCGACCGTCTTCGACTACATCGAGGCGCTCTACAACCGCCAGAGACGACACTCAACCCTCGAATACCTCTCCCCAGAGGAATACGAGAACACCACAATCACACCAACAAAGGAGACCTAGCGACCAAAGCCCACAACTATCCACGAAAACGCGCCCACTCCACTTCATGGCCCTTGTGCTGCAGATAGAGCCAGCTCCGACCTGCATGACCTCTACCTGCGCGCCAAGCCCTACATCCGACGCCTAATGAACCAAGCCATCTTCGAGACGATCTGGGTGGATGACGAGAGCCAGCTCTGCTCGAAACTCGCCAGCCCCTTCGCAGAGATCATGGAGATCCGAAAAGACGCCCAGAAAGACCAGACCGACGCCCTTGAACCCAAGCTCGCGGTCCTGGCGCACACTGGCGCCCACGAAAACGCTCAATCCTCCGACCCCTGGCCGGGATCGGAGGACTGGGACGTAGGTTCGATTAGCAACAAGATGGTCGGGGCGAGAGGATTTGAACCTCCGACCCCCTGCTCCCAAAGCAGGTGCGCTACCAGGCTGCGCCACGCCCCGTGCAGCTAAGAGTAGCCGCCCCTGGAGCTCCTCGCCACGAGCGATCTGCGCTGATAGCGTCCTGGACGGTCATGGCTGACGTACAACCGCTGCGTGCTCTGCACTACGAACCACCTGTGGCTGGGCCGCTGGCGGATCTCGTGGCGCCGCCCTATGACGTGATCGATGCGGGCCAGCGGGCCGCGCTGTTGGAGCGCTCGCCGTTCAACGTGGTCGCGATCGACCTGCCCCAGGGCGAGCCCGGGAGCGGGCGCGATCCCTACGAGTCGGCTGAGCAGCTGTTCGAGAGCTGGCAGCTGCAGGGCGTGCTCGCTCGTGACAGCAGTCCCGCCCTGTGGGCACACACGCAGGACTACACCGGCCCCGACGGGCGCTCGCGCAGGAGGCGCGGGTTCTTCTGCCGCGTGCGGATCGAGCCCTACGGGGCGGGGCGTGTGCGTCCGCACGAGCGCACCCACCCCGGCCCCAAGGAGGATCGCCTGCGCCTGACCCGCGCCACGCGCGCGAACATCTCCCCCATCTTCTCGCTGTTCTCCGATCCAACGGAGGCGGCCTGGAGCGCGCTCGCCCCCTTCACCGGCGAGACGCCGTGGGGCGAGGTCGTGGACGGCGACGGGACTGTTCACCGTGTCTGGAGGGTCACTGATACGGACGCGATCGCCGCGGTCCAGGAGGCGACCAGGGAGGCCGAGCTGCTGATCGCCGACGGCCACCATCGCTACGAGACGATGCAGACCTACGCCGAGGAGCTGGGGGGAGAGGGCGAGCACCGTTACATCCTCATGTGCCTGGTCGCGCTGGAGGATCCCGGGTTGACCGTCTTTCCCACGCATCGACTGATCAGAGGACTGGACCAGGCGCGGCGCATGGCCCTGCGCGAGGCGCTCGAACGTGACTTCGACATGACCGAGGTAGGGGCCGAGCAGATCGCACCCGCGCCGGGGACCGGTCCGCTGGAGCTCGGCTACATCGATGCCCACGGGCGCCCACGGCGTTTGAAGCTCAAGGATCAGGCGATTGCCGATGCGGCGCTGGCCGGGCACTCCGAGGCCTACAGGCACCTCGACACGGGCATCCTGGAGACATTGATACTGAAGAACGCGCTCGGTTTCAGCGACGAGGACATCGCTCACTTCAACGGGCTCTTCTATGCCCGCGACACGGCAGAGGCGCTGGCGATGGTCGCATCGGGCGAGTATGAAGCGGCGTTCATCATGCGCCCGACACCCGTCGAGCAGGTGCGCGCGGTGGCGAGCGGCGGCGAGAACATGCCGCCGAAGTCGACGTTCTTCTTCCCCAAGCTGCTGACTGGGCTTTTGTTCAACCCGCTCTCCTAGCGTGCGGGGATATGATCAGATCAGAGGCAAGGTTGGAGCGATCGAAGGGATCTAAATGAACGAGACTGGGCTGACAAGGATGAAAGCCACCGCACGGCGCGATGGAGGGACGTTCAAGCACACGGTGCAGGTTCGCGACCATCAGATGACCGTCGATGAGCCACTCGACGCAGGCGGCGACGACAGCGGCCCAGATCCCCGCGAGCTACTCGCCGTGAGCCTCGCCTCGTGTACGGCCATCACGATGGAGATGTACGCCCAGCGCAAGGGCTGGGACATTGGTCACGTGGAGGTGGACGTCGAGTACAGCCCCGCGGAGCGCGGCTGCCCTACCAAGTTCCAGCTGGTGATGCGCCTGCCCGATGGCCTTCCCGAGGATCAGGTCGAGAAGCTTCGGGTGATTGCAGCCAAGTGCCCCGTGCACCGGGTGCTCGACGGCGAGGTCATGTTCCAGGAGCGCATTGAGCGCGTTCACCTGGCCGCCTGAGTCACCCTCCCCCGGAATCGGTGAGCACGGCTCGCCCGCCGATCCTCAGATTGCCGCAGCTGTGCTCGTGCCCCTGTTCCTGCGGGGCGAGCAGGCACAGCCCCATGTGGTGCTGACCCGCAGACGGACAGACCTGCGCAGCCACGCCGGCGAGATCTCCTTCCCCGGCGGACGCCGCGATCCGGAGGACCCGGACCTCGTGGCCACGGCGCTGCGGGAGGCCGAGGAGGAGATCGGTCTCGCCCGCGAGCACGTGCGCCTGCTGGGCGAGCTCCAGCCCACCTCGACGCTCGTGACCGGCTATCTGATCCATCCCTTCGTGGGCTCGATCCCCGAGGGCCTCACGTGGAAGCTCTCCGCCCGCGAGGTCGACGCCGTGCTCGAGCTCCCGCTCGAGGCGATCCAGTCGGGCAGGACGCGAACGCAGCTGGAGCGTCGCGGGATCACCTTCGAGACGGACGCCTTCGTGGTCGATGAGCACCTCATCTGGGGCGCCACCGCGCGCATCCTCGAGCACCTGCTCCAGCGGATACGCGACGGCGACTTCAGCGAGCTCTAGCTCGTCGGCTGGGGCACTATGCGGATGTAGGGCCGGGGCTCCTCCCAACCATCCGGGTAGGTCTCTTTGGCCTGGTCGTTGGAGACCGAGCCGGCGATGATGACCTTCTCGCCGGGTTTCCAGTTGACGGGCGTTGCGACCTTGTGGTTGGCCGTCAGCTGCAGCGAGTCGATGACCCGCAGCACCTCGTCGAAGTTGCGCCCGGTGGTCATCGGGTAGATGAGGATCAGCTTGACCTTCTTGTCGGGGCCGATCACGAACACGTTGCGAACGGTCTGGTTGTCGGCGGGAGTGCGCACGCCCACCTCACCGGAGGTGTCGGCCGGGAGCATCCCGTAGAGCTTTGACACGTTGAAGTCGCTGTCGCTGATGATCGGGTAGTTGGGGGCCGTGCCCTGCGTCTCCTCGATGTCCTTCGCCCACGCCTCGTGGTTGTCGAGGGCATCGACGGACAGGCCGATGATCTTCACTCCCCGCTTGTCGAAGTCGGGCTTGGCGTTGGCCATGTAGCCGAGCTCGGTGGTGCAGACCGGCGTGAAGTCCTTGGGGTGCGAGAACAGCACCGCCCAAGAGTCGCCGATCCAGTCGTGGAACTTGATGCGTCCCTCGGTGGTGTCGGCCTCGAAGTCGGGGGCTGTGTCGCCAAGTTGCAGCGTCATGGATATGTCCTTTCTCGATGAGGAGCCGTCGCGGACTTCGAGCAGTAGAGCGACCTCTATGGAGAATCCTGATCGGCTTTACGGGAATTAGTGATCAGGATAGCGCGCGCTTGGCCTCGTCCAAGTACCGCGGGCGGGCGCCAGGAATGGTGAGGAAGGTGCAGGCGTGGGCCGAGCGGAGTCAGCTGCCGGGGGTCCAGCCGGACAGGCCGCTCCAGGCGCCCTGCACCTGGGCATCGAGCGCCTTGGGGGCGCTCACTGCGCGCGGCCACAGCCCCCCGAGGATCATGGCCAGGGAGCCGAGGAGCGCGAGCCAGGAGCCCTCGCGCAGGGACAGCGAGATCAGGTTGCCGGCCGGCGCGGGCGGGTCGACCATGCGGTAGAGAACGCACACCGCGGCCAGCGAGCCGAGTACGACCACCGAGCCGCCGGCTCCGGCCGGCAGCGATACCTCGGCGCGCGCCAGTGGCAGGATCGCGTCGAGCATGGCAAGGCAGGCCAGCACCAGCAGCAGGATGTTCAGGTCGTGGAGCGCCTGGTGGGCGCTGAGCGCCGCGAACTGCTGGCCGGCGAGACCGGCCAGGGCCGGGTGAGCGGAGCTCACGAGCGACTGCAGGGTGGCGTTCCCGTATTGCACTGCCACCTGATCGCCAACCTGCTGGGCGAAGGCCACGCCGGCTGATGTGAAGCTCAGCCCATACCAGGGCAGGAACACCGAGATGGCCAGCACGATCGCTCCGAGCGCGGAGACGGCGAGGCCGTATCTGGATCGATCGCCAACCATCGTGAAGCCATCATCGGCCGGCGGCGCCCAGGGCTTGATACAGGCGCCACGATCATGCGCGTGTGAGCAGTCCCTCGACGGCCGCGTGCGCCTGCGCCAGCCACTCCTCGGTCTGCTCGGGATCGGCGTCGAGGACGGCGGCGGGTATGGAACTGCGCTCGGTCATCGTGTGAACGGTGCGCTCGCCCTCGGCCAGCAGCTCCGCCCCCACCCCCCCACGAGCCTCGTAGATGAAGCCACGCACGGTGGTGTCGATCGCCTGCGTCAGGAACAGCTCCAGGCGGGTCGTGTAGAGCGCGCGCAGCTCCTCCTCGGAGCCAACTGCCGAGCCGAGCATCCAGCACAGGATCGTGACGCTGTCGAGCGCGCCCCTGAGCGTGGCGAGGCGGTCGGGAGTGCCGATCCAGCACTCGGCTCCCGCCTGCTCGATCGCCGCCCGCCCGTTCTCGGAGCGGGTGGTGAGGCGAACGGCGTGCCCGTAGGCCACCAGCCGCGTGGCAAACTGGCGGCCCCGACAGCCCCCACCGACGATCATCACGCGCGCCACTGCCACGCATCCTATGCGCCGAGGGGCCGCGCCTCACGCCGGGCCAATCCCTCGACTACCATCCGCAGCCGGCCATGAGCGAGCAATCCCCCGTCACGATGGAGAAGATCGTCGCGTTGTGCAAGCGGCGCGGCTTCGTCTTCCCCTCCTCCGAGATATACGGCGGCGTGGGCTCGACCTATGACTACGGCCACTACGGGGTGCTGCTCAAGACGAACGTCAAGAACGAGTGGTGGCGGGCGATGCTGCAGGAGCGCGACGACATCGTGGCGATCGACTCGGCGATCCTCCAGCACCCGCGGGTGTGGGAGGCCTCGGGCCACCTGGAGGGCTTCACGGACCCGCTTGTGGACTGCAAGGCGTGCGGCAAGCGCTACCGCGCCGATCACCTCCAGGATCTCGAGTGCGGGCGCAAACCGTCCAAGCACCCGGGGGAAACAGACGAGTGCGACCTGACTGAGGCGCGCGACTTCAACCTGATGTTCGAGACGACGATCGGCCCCGTCAAGGAGTCCGGCTCGACGGCCTACCTGCGCCCGGAGACGGCCCAGGGCATCTTCATCAACTTCAAGAACGTGCTGCAGTTCTCGCGCAAGAAGCCGCCGTTTGGGATCGCCCAGGTGGGCAAGTCCTTCCGCAACGAGATCACCCCGGGCAACTTCATCTTCCGCACCCGCGAGTTCGAGCAGATGGAGATGGAGTTCTTCGTGCCTCCCGCCGACGCACAGAGCTGGTTCGAGCACTGGCTGAAAGAGCGCGAGCAGTGGTACACGGAGCTCGGCATCCGCCCCGACCACCTGCGCCTACGCGCCCACGACGCGGATGAGCTCTCGCACTACTCGTCGGGCACGAGCGACGTCGAATACCTGTTCCCCATCGGCTGGTCGGAGCTCGAGGGGATCGCCAACCGAGGCGACTTCGACCTCTCCCGCCACGCCGAGTTCTCGGGCCAGAAGCTCGAGTACTTCGACCAGGCCACGGGCGAGCGCTACGTGCCGCACGTGATCGAGCCGGCCGCGGGCGCAGACCGGGCGACACTGGCCTTCCTGGTGGACTCCTATGACGAGGAAGTCGTCGAGCGGGAGGGCACGGGCGCGGGTGAGACCCGCACGGTCCTGCGTCTGCACCCGCGCCTGGCGCCGGTGAAGGCGGCGGTGCTGCCGCTCGTCAACAAGGACGGCCAGCCCGAGCTCGCGCACGAGGTCCACCACATGCTGCGCGCGCGCGTGCAGGCGGAGTACGACGACGGCGGCGCCATCGGCAAGCGCTACCGCCGTCAGGACGAGATCGGCACGCCGTTCTGCCTGACGATCGACCACCAGAGCGTGGAGGACCGCACGGTCACGCTGCGCGACCGCGACTCGCTCGCGCAGGAGCGCGTGCCGATCGAGGGCATCGCCGAGGAGATCGAGCGGCGCGTGAGCGCGCCGTGGACCACACCGAAGTTGAGATAGGAGAGGGATGGACTTCGACCTGACCGACGAGCAGCGCCTGATCAAGCAGACGGCACGTGAGTTCACCGACAACGAGCTGATCGAGCGGACCAGGGAAAACGCTCGCAACCACCACTTCGACGTCGATCTGGTCCAGAAGATCGCAGCCCAGGGCTATCTCGGGGCGATCGTCCCCCAGGAGTACGGCGGGGCGGGCCTCGACTACCTCAGCTACGGGCTGATCGTGGAGGAGATCGGCCGCGGTGATTCGGCGATCCGTACGGTGATCTCGGTGCAAACCTCGCTGGTGTGCTCGGCGATCCTCAAGTGGGGCACGGAGGAGCAGAAGCAGCACTACCTGCCGAAGCTCTGCTCGGGCGAGTGGCTGGGGTGCTTCGGGCTGACCGAGCCGGACACGGGCTCCGACGCCGCCAACCAGCGCACGCGCGCGAAGAAGACGGACTCGGGCTGGGTGATCAACGGGGCGAAGATGTGGATCTCGATGGGCAACTACGCCAAGGTGGCGCTGATCTTCGCCCAGACCGATCCCGAGCTCGGCTACAAGGGCCTTGCCTGCTTCCTCGTGGACACCGACCAGCCCGGCTACAAACCGTCGACGATCGAGCACAAGATGGGGTTGCACGCTTCGGACACGGCCTCGATCGCGCTGGAAGACGTGGAGGTCTCAGACGATCAGATGCTGGGCACGATCGGCGATGGCTTCAAAGTGGCGATGGGTGCCCTGGACTCTGGGCGCTACTCGGTGGCGGCGGGCTGCGTGGGCATCTGCCAGGGCTGCGTGGAGGAGTCGGTGAAGTACGCCACGGAGCGCCGGCAGTTCGGGCGCCCGATTGCGAGCTTCCAGCTGGTCCAGGCGATGATCGCGGACATGGTCCTGAAGACGGATGCCTCGCGGATGCTTGTGTGGCGGGCGGGCTTTCTCAAGGACAAGGGGCGGCCGAACACGCTGGAGACCTCTGTGGCCAAGCTCCACGCCACGGAGGCGTCGCTGGAGTGCGCGAACCTCGCCATCCAGGTCCACGGCGGCGCGGGCTACGTCGACGATCACCCTGTCGAGCGCTACTTCCGCGACGCGCGCGTGACGACCCTGTACGAGGGAACCTCGCAGATCCAGAAACTGATCATCGGGCGCGAGATGACGGGCATCGGCGCGCTCGTGCCAGCCTGAGCGTCGATGGCCGAGCCGGAGCTGGTCAAGGATGACGAGAGGGCCGGCGATGCCGGCCGGGAGGCGTTCGCGGCGCGAACCATCGGCGTGCTCGGTGCGGGGACGATGGGAGCGGGTATCGCGCAGCTCGCCTGTCGCTCGGGTGCGCGCACGCTGCTGCACGATCCGATCCCCGAGGCGCTTGCCAGGGGGGTGGAGAAGCTCCGCGCGGGACTGGCAAAGGAAGCCGAGAAGGGCCGTCTGAGCGCCGAGGAGGCAGGCGCGGCCTCCGATCGCCTGCAGGCCGTGGACGGGCTCGATGACTTCGCCCCGTGCGACCTCGTGATCGAGGCCGTGCCCGAGCGCCTGGAGCTCAAGCACGAGCTCTACGCCCGCCTGTCGGAGATCGTGAGCGGGGAGTGCGTGCTCGCCAGCAACACCTCCTCACTGCTCGTGACGGCGATCGCAGCGGCCGCCACACATCCAGAGCGCGTGGTCGGCATGCACTTCTTCAACCCCGCGCCGCTGATGAAGCTGCTCGAGGTCGTCGCGGGCGAGCAGTCCTCAGAGCGGGCGCTCGAGGTCGCACACGCCACGGGCGAGGCGATGGGCAAGACGGTCATCCGCGCCACAGACGGACCCGGCTTCCTGGTCAACCGCTGCAACCGCCCCTTTGGCCTGGAGGCGCTGCGCCTGCTGGCGGAGCGGATCTCCGACGTCGAGACGATCGACCGCATCTGCCGGATGGAGGGCGGCTTTCGCATGGGGCCGTTCGAGCTGATGGACCTCGTGGGCGTGGACACGGGCCTGGAGATCTCAAAGAGCTTCTACGCGCAGAGCTTCGGCGAGCCGCGCTGGCGGCCCTCGCCGATCGCGGCCCGCTATGTGGCGGCCGGCCTGCACGGACGTAAGAGCGGCCGCGGCTACTACACGTACACGAGCGACGACACTGGGAAGGTCCGCTACCGCGAGGAGGACCCCGAGCCGCCAGCGGAGTTCGGCGGCGAGGGCGTGGTGGTGATCAGCGGCGCGAGCGAGC
>DATARM010000164.1:0-35651 GCA_036264155.1 Solirubrobacteraceae bacterium | reverse complement strand
GTATTGGCTGATGGTGTTGGCGCCGTTGTTGGTTGTGTAGATGCTGGTGCCTTCGGGGCTGATGGCGATGCCTTCGGGGTCTGCTTGGGTTGCGATGGTGGCGGGGGTGAGGGCTGTGAGTGCGCCTGTTTCGGTGTTGCGTGTGTATTGGCTGATGGTGTTGGTGGTCTCGTTGGTGGCGTAGACGTTGGCTCCGTCGGGGCTCACGAGGACGCATTCGGTGTATTCGCCGGCTGCGATCGTGGCGGTTGAGGTGAGCGCGCCGGTGCTGGTGTTGCGGGTGAAGAGCGTGACTTTTCCGGGGGAGGTGCTGTTGGCGACGTAGACGCTTTTGCCGTCGGGGCTGATCGCGAGGTCGTGGGGGTTCACTCCGGCTGCGACCGTGGCGGGGCTCAGCGCTGTGAGTTTGCCTGTTTCGGTGTTGCGCGAGTATTGAGCGAGGGTGCTCGAGTTGTAGTTGGTGGCGTAGACGCTTTTGCCGTCGGCGCTGAGGACGATGCCGTGGGCGTTCGATCCGGCTGCGATCGTGGCCGGCGAGAGCGCTGTGAGCACCCCTGTGGTGGTGTTGCGCGAGTACTCAGAGACGCTCGCCGAGGTTGAGTTCGCGGCGTACACGCTTTTGCCGTCGGCGCTGATGCTCAGGCCGATCGGCCCTTCGCCTGCCGCGACGGATGCCGGCGAGAGCGCCGTGAGCGCGCCTGTGGTGGTGTTGCGCGAGAGCTCAGACACCGTGTTGGAGTACCTGTTCGAGACGTACACGTCCTTGCCGTCGGGGCTGACCACGATGCCCTCGGGCGAGTAGCCAGCTTCGACAGTGGCCGGTGAGAGCGCGCTCAGCGCTCCCGTTTCAGGGTTGCGCGAGTACTGCGAGATCGTCGTCGTGAACCTGTTCGCCGCATACGCGCTCTTGCCATCAGGGCTCACCACGATCCGCGCAACACCACTACCCGCTTCCACCCACGCAGGCGACAACGCCGAAAGCAAACCAGTGCCCGCTGACGCGACCGCAGCCGACGCGCACAGCGACGCCGCGGCCAAGATGAGAACTGCGACGGCAGTGCATGCTCTGCGCTTCATAGCCCCGCACTTTCCTTGTCGAACATCAGTCGGGCCTCCGTGACCGACGAAGATGCATGTCGAGGCCACTATACAGCCAGCTAGTACGTACGTCCAGCTGAGCCACAGATTCTCATGAGAAGCTGAGCAGCACAGCTCCTACCTACTCAAAGCTGCTCATAGGTACCCAGGTTTCGCCTTTGCAGAGCACGCTTCCAGGCATCTGACATCAAAGTGGTGAAGTCGTTGTCGCGGTCCGGGTGCACCATCACCTCGAGACTGGCCCGATCGGCCACGGCGAGCAGCTCCTCGATGTCGTGCTCGCTGGGAGAGGCGCCGAGCCGGTCGATTGGAAGGAAGTAGTCGGTCGTCCCCTGCCTGTGGGCGATGAGCGCCCGGCGGACCCTCCGGGCAACGCTGCCACTTCTGGCATCAGGTCCTGACTGGCCCGGGCGAACGTGGACGCCCCTGGGCAGCGCCAGCAGCACGCTGGGGCTCAGGTGACCGTGGTTGTGCCCGTCGATGTGGATGGGCTCGTGGCCGAATAGCTCGCAAAAGCACTCGAGCTGGTCCTCGATGCAGCGTCGGGCGAGCGCGTTGATCGTCGGGTTGAACGTGAAGCGCCGCAGACGCCGACCCGCGAAGTAGCTCACGAGGCGGCTCTGGCGCTCGCGCACGAGCGCCGGTGTATCCGGGTCCTCGAGCTCCTGCGTGACGTTGAGATGCAGGCCGACGGGCAGCTGTTGCTCGCGGGCGATCTCAGCCGCTCGCGGCGAGTCGTCCATGTAGACCATCGCGGTGGTGCTCGTGATGGCGCCTGCGGCGAAGCACTCGGCGATCCTGTCCGTCGCCAGCCGGTTGCCGCCGAAGTCATCGGCGTTGACGATCAGCAGGCCGCGCACCGGAGCAGTCTATTCCGGTGTCCCAACGGGTCGCAGGCTCGGCTGGAGCCCTGCACTCCGCGGTACCGGGACGTTCCAGGGATACTGTGGCTCGCCCGCTCGCGGGCGCCGCACAAATGTCGACTCCAGCTCGCACTGCCACCCGGCAACGCGCCGCCCACGATGTCCTGATGCAGGTCGTGGTGCGCGTCATGAACCTGGCGCTAGGCGTGGTCGTCACCGCGCTGCTTGCGCGCACGCTGCGGAGTGCCGGCTACGGGCAGTGGTCGACGATCTTCGCTGTCCTCAGCCTGACGGGCTACTTCATGAGCTTCGGCGCGGAAGGCATCGTCGTGCGCGAGGCGGCTCGCAACCCGGAGTCAGAACACGAGTGGCTCGGCGCGATGGTGGCGATGAGGCTGATCGCCCTCGGGCCGGTCATGCTGATCTCACTGGGTGTGATCGCCCTGGTCCACCAGAGCCAGGCGATGCTGCTGGCGGGCCTGATCCTCGTCGTGTTCATGCCCTTCGACGGCGTGGGCGCGCTGCAGCTCGTCTTCCAGCTGCGCGTCAACAACCGCATCCCGATGGTCGTGCTCACGCTGCGCAGCGTCCTGTGGGCGATCGCCGTGTTCGTCATCTACGAGCGCGGCGGCGGCCTGGTCGTAATGGCGATCGCGCTCGTCAGCACCAACTTGGTCGGCTCGATCGTGCAGACGGTCACAGCGCTACGCCTGCTCGAGCACTGGCCGCGGCCGTCGCGTGCGCGCTTGGGCGAGCTGTTCCGCCAGAGCCTGCCGCTTGGGCTCACGGGGATGCTCGTCATCGGCTACGGGCGCATCGACCAAGTGATCATCCTGCAGTCGGCCGGCAGCCGGGCCGCCGGCCTCTACGGGGCGGTGTACAGCGTGCTCGACCGCTCGCACTTCGTGCCCATATCGGTGCTCGTCACGCTGGCGCCGATCATGGCGGCGGCGTGGCCGGCTGACCCCGCGCGCATGCTGCGCGCCGCGCGGCTCACAGCCGAGCTGATGGCGATCACCTCGCTCGGCGCGTTGTCGTTCGCCTCTGTGGCGGCCAAGCCGCTCGTGCGCCTGTTCTTTGGCTCGGAATTCACAGCTGCCGCGCCTGCGCTGCCCGTGCTCGGCGCCGCGTTCGTGTTCATCTGCTTCGGCTATCTCAACGGCAACCTGCTCGTGACGCTCGGCCTGCAGGGACGGTTCCTGCGGATCAGCCTGGTGGCGCTCGCCTTCAACCTGATCGGCAACGTGATCCTCGTGCCGCTCACCGGCTTCATGGGAGCTGCATGGATGACGCTCGCGACCGAGGTGCTCGTGTGCGGCATGTGCCTGTCGACGATCGTGCAGAAGCTCGAACGCTCGTGGCCGAGGCCGGGGCGAATGACCCGCACCGTGTTGGCTGCTGCCCTGCTGTTTGGCGCTCTCAGTGGCGTCAACGCGCTCGGTGGGTCGCTGGCCATGCTGGTGCTCGCCGCGTGCGTGCTCTACCCGGCGCTGCTGTTGGGACTTGGGGCGCTGGGACGCCAGGACGTGGAAGTCGTGCTCAGGCGCACCAAGCTCGCCTAAGGCCGTTCTAAGTCCAGATTCTCCGCAGCCGCGCCCGGCGTCTAGCCGCAGACATGTCGATCATGCTGTCGTTGAGGTCGTAGTCGCCGCGTTGGGCCTCCGGGACGTCGCCCGCCTCGATGCGCTCGATCAACCTCGACAGCTCCCGGTAGAGCTCCGGGGAGCGAAACGGCGGATGCAGTGACCACATGCCCGGATCGGCTCCGAGGAAGTCCACGCGCGAGAGCCCCGCGGCGGCCATCGCGGCGCTGATCACGATCTCGGCCGCCCGGTAGGGGGGGTTGCCGTGCAGGCGCGCCTTCACCAGGCTGATCAGACGAATCGGCCCCTGCAGTCGCAGGGGCAGGAGCCGCTCGCGCAGGCGTGCCCGGTCGATCAGGAAAAGTCGTGTGCTGAGGGTGGGGAAGCTGAAGGCGAGCGAGTCGTGCTCGAAGCGGGAGGCGGACTGTGTGCGCAGCGTCCGGGACGTAAGCGGCGGACCGGGCAGCGGGCTGCACGCCAGCACCTCGGCGTGGGCTGCCAGCAAGCCGGCGGCTTCCGCGGTCCAGCTCTGGCTGCCGCCGCCGAACATCAGATCGGAGTCCAGGTGCAGCACGAGGTCGTTGCGCGCGGCGTGCAGGCCGTAGAAATACGGGTAGATCGGTGCACCCTTGGTGTCCTTGGCGGGCATTGTCGGTGCATCGAGGAAGTACTCGGCGACAGCGCGGAGCGCCGGCTCCCCGTAGTCGACTGTGTCCACGCGCGCATGGGGGTGACGGCTGCAGAGGTCGGCCAGGAGCTCCTCCATGGGCCCCCGTCGCTCCTCCCACGCCTCGCCGAAGCGGCCTCCGTGGTTCGTGCGGTGCAGGTCGAGCGTGAACAGGATCTCCTGGACCTGCCCGCCCCACTGGCGCAACTGGTGTGGCAGCACGCTGACCGCGTGGGGCAGATCGGTGGGAGCCACGTTGATCTGCAGCGTCACGGGAGGGGCCTGCGCCACCGGCGGCACGCTAGCAAGACTCATATCCGGCTCTCCCGCAGCAGCTCGATCAGCCGCGGCGTCTGCACACGGGCGTCGTAGCGCGCCTCGCAGCGCGCTCGAGCGTTGGCCGCGAGCTCGGCCCGCAGCGATGCATCGCTGAGCAGCGTGCGCAGTCCCTCGGCCAGAGCGCGGCCGTCGCGGTGCTCGACGAGCATCCCCGCACGGCCCTCGTCGAGGAGGTCGGGGATCCCGCCGATGCGAGTGGAGAGCACGGGCGTGGCGCACGCCATCGCCTCGAGCACCGCCCATGGTGCGGCATCGCCGTGGGTCGGCAGGCAGAACACGTCCGCCTGCTGCTGCAGACGCAGCAGCTGCGGGTCGGAGGGCCCGAGTCGATGGACGCGCATGCCGGGACGCTCGGGCACCTTCTCCGGCGTCACCAGGTCGAGCTCGACCGTCGAGCCGAGATCGTCTCCGAGCGCTTCGAGCAGGTCCTTGCCGCCCTTGCGGGCGAACGCGCCCCCGACGAACAGGACTCGCGGGAGCGAGCGCTCGCTGCGCGGGGCGGGGCGGTAGCGCTCGAGATCCAGTCCAGGGTGGTGCTCGGCCACCTGCGCTTGCGGCGCGGCCGCCTCCACGGCCCTCCGCGCCCACCCCGTCCAAGCGATCACCAGGGCGGCTTTGCTCAGAGCACGCCGCTCCATCGCCGCGCTGATGGCAATCGCCGCCGCCGCGTGGCGCTGTGGTGGGCGCCAGGCGGGCATCGCCCACCAGTCGCGCACGGTCGTGTCGAGCGACAGCACGACCGGGAGCCTGGCCATCGTCGCGCCCATCGCGAAAGCGACCGAGTGGCTGTGCACGTGCACCACCTCCGCCGGCCACTCCTGTAGCTCTCGCTGCAGGGCGGCGCGGGCACGCAACGACTGGACCAGGTGCCAACGTGGGGCGTCGAAGTCGAGGTTGTGCTTTGTGAGCACCGGCAGCGGCCGCGTTGCCGTCCGGGCCAGTCTCCCCATCGGCGTGAGGCCGGCGAAGCGGGCATTCACATCGGGTAGTCCAGGCAGTCCCGCGCGCAAGGCCGCTTCGAGCTGGCCCTGTCCCATGATCTGGCTGCCGAGGTTTCCCTCGTTGAAGAACAGGACGCGCACGAGCGTCACCGTACCCGCGTCGGCATCCGACTAGGACGCGGCTGAGCGGGACTGAGGTCGCGTCCAGCCCGTGGCGGTGGCGCCCTGTTCCCAGGCGCCCAGGCGCCGCGGGTCCTCGAGCGCCTCGGGCGTCAGGAGGATCCAGCGCTCGTGCAACGCGGCCAGGGCATCGTGCAGCTCCTCGACCGAGGCGAAGTCGTGAGGCTCGAGCGGCTCCCCCACCTCGGTGTGGAAACGGCTTCCCTCACGCCAGGTGCGAGTGGGCAGGATCGGTGCGCCGGTTTCAAAGGCGAGTCGGGCGCTGCCGGAGGCGAGCATCACGGGCTTTCCGAGGAACTGCGTCTCGCGGCTTCCCGGCATGTCGTAGAAGAGGTAGACCGTCTCGCCCTGCTCGAGCAGGGCACGCAGGACGGGGAACGAGCCCACCGAGTAGACGAGACGCTCACGCTTACGGGCGATGATGCCCTGCCACCAGCGATCGAGTCGCTGGGCCCACTCGCCGGGCTCTGGTTTCGCAAACAGCCACGGAGCCGAGACGGAGAACGGCATCCCTCCGCGCTCAACGACGTGCCCCATGACGAAGATGAACGGCTGCAGATGGGCCGTGCTGATCAGCACGCCGCGCTCGTCGGCCAGCGCCGCCCGTAGGCGCTCGTCAGAGGCCGCATCCATCGAGGAGCCTCGCCACGGCCGCCAGAACATCGTCTCGCAGACCTCGGCCTCGATCACATGCCGGCGCGCGAGCGACTCGAGCTCACCGGCGCGCGCCGTGCCCGCCAGCACCGCTTCCATCGTTGCCAACGCTTGCGTGCGCCTCTCGGGCTGGCGCTCCCAGGCCCTGCGCCCGCGAGCTTCGGCGCGCCGCACGGCGACGGCGACCGGCACGAGCCCGCGAAGCCACGGTCGGCCGAACAGCTTCGCTCGCAGACCTATGACGGCCGAGGCAGGGCGTTGCGGAGGCCGCCTGGCGGCGGCCAGCAGCTCGCTCAGCTCGGGGCTCGTCTGCGTGGTCATCTCCCGTTGTTCATCGCGGATTGAGCCTCTGGACTTGAGTAGCGCTCGACGAATATCACGATAAACGTCGGCGGAAGGGCCGACGAGGAAGCTACGGTGAGGGGCCACGTGCGCATCCTCGTCGTCTCAACTCTCTATCCCCCCGTGGCCTTTGGCGGCTATGAGGTCGAGTGCTCCGGTGTGGTGGAGCGCCTGCGCGAGCAGCACGAGGTGCTCGTGCTGACGAGCGAGGTGAAGGGCGCGGGAGCCGACGAGATCGGGGTGCGACGGGAGCTGGTCGGTCTCACACCGGACGCCAAGGGAGCTCTGCGAGCTCCGCTGGCCTCCCTCCGCGCCGTGTCCACGGCGCGGAGAGCGCTCGCATGGGAGCCCGACTTGATCTACTGCTGGAACGGGTCCTCCATCCCGCAGGCGGCCCTGCGCGTGCTGGCCGACAGCGACGTCCCGTTCGCCTTCCGCGTATGCGAGCACTGGTTCGGGCGCATCTTCGTACGCGACCAGTTCCTGCGCGAGCTGATCCCCGCCCAACGCGACCCGCTGCGCGCCGCCTGGGCGGCGAGCTGTCGTGCCATCGACTCGTTGCCGTCCATGCGTCTGCAGGCGACTGCGCCATTTCGTGCAGCGATCTCGTGGAACTCCGAGGCGATACGCCAGATGGTCGAGACGCCCCCGTTCATCGAGCCCGTGCTCGAGCGGGTAGACCACTCGGTCCCGCGCTTCGGCGACCTCTATGCCGGGGTCATCCGTGGCCCCGGGCCGCCACAGCCGGAGATCGTCTTCCTCGGCCGGGTCACGCCATACAAGGGGGTCAGAGTGGCGATCGAGGCGCTGGCGCTGCTGCGCGAGGACTACGACATCCACGCACTCCTGCACGTGCTCGGGCCGGGCGACGAGGATCACACGAGCGAGATGCGCGAGAAGGCCAGTCGCCTGGGCGTGGGAGATGCCGTGCGCTGGCACGGTCCGACCGCGCCAGAGCAGGCCGCGGAGCTGTTGGCGAGCGCGAGCGCGATGATCGTGCCCTCGACCTGGCGCGAGCCGTTTCCGCTGGTGACGATCGAGGGCGCCCTGGCACGTGTTCCGCTGGTGGCCTCTGACGTTGGTGGGATCGGAGAGGGCATGCACGACGAGGAGCACGCGCTGCTGTTCGAGCCCGGCAACCCCGATGCGGCAGCGGCTGCGCTGGCTCGCACGCTGCGCGAAGGTGAGCAAACCGCCGCCCGCGTCGGTCGTGCCCACGAGCGCGCCCAGCAGTTCAGGATCGGCCCCTACCTCGACGCCCAGGAGCGCTTCGTCATCGACGCCCACGCGGCCCTGCTGGGAGCTCGTGAAGGGACTTCTCGCTCCAGTGCCGGACCGTCGCTCTGACTCTAATGGCCGGTGCTGGTGCTGCCGATAGGTGGGTATCATCGAGCGAGGTGACATAGCACTGCCTGATCCCGAGCCCGCACCCGACACCCCCAGCGCCCCGACCGTCTCGCCGTTCGAGCTGCTGTCCGTCCTCTGGCGGCGCAAGCTGCTCGTGGTCGTCGTGGTCGTGCTCAGCGTCGTCGTCTCCACAGCCATGTCGCTGCGCTCGACCAAGCAGTACTCCTCCTCGGCTGAGCTCCTCTTCCGCGACCCCGGCTTCGCCCAGGCGCTGTTCGGCAACAACCTGTTCGCCACCGGCCAGCAGGAACCGCAGCGCACGACCCAGACGAGCATCGACGTGGTCACCTCGCTGAACGTCGCCGCCGAGGCAGCCAGCCTGCTCAACACCAAGCAACCGGTCGATTCGCTGCTCGGATCGATCTCTGTGACGCCGAGCGCTGACGCTGACATCGCGGTGATCAAGGCCACCCGGCCGAACCCGCGCGAAGCGGCCCTGCTGGCCAACGCCTTCGCCGAAGGCTACATAATCTATCGCCGCAAGACAGACCGTGCGACCGTGGCACAGGCCGAAGAACTGGTCAATCAGTCGATCACCACGGCCTCACCGGCCGAGGCCGCCAAGCTCGCCGAAAGCCAGCGCCAGCTCGGGGTTCTGCGCTCGCTGCAAACAGGCGACGCCGAGGTGATCGATCGCGCCCAGCCGGACCCCACGCCGGTCTCACCCAAGCCCAAACGCGATGCGCTGCTGGGGTTGGTCGTGGGGCTGCTGCTCGGCACGGCGCTCGCCCTGCTGGTCGACTTCCTCGACCGCCGACTGAAGACGCTCGAGGACTTCGAACGGGCCTGCCCGGACTACACGCTGCTGACGGCCGTCCCTCACATCTCCTCGGCCCTGACCAACGAGCAGCACCTCGCCGGTCCCGTAGGCGAGTCCTACCGCATGCTGCGCGAGGGCCTGCGCTTCGTCGATGCCGGCGGGCTGGCCCGCTGCTTCCTGGTCACGAGCGCCGACGAAAGCGAGGGCAAGAGCACCGTCGCTGTCAACCTCGCGACCGCGCTCGCGGCCGTCGATCGCCGCGTGATCCTGATCGAGGCCGATATGCGCCGCCCCACCGCCGCCACCCAGCTCGGGATCCGCGGCGGCACCAAGGGACTGTCCGACCTGCTCATCTCAGACGCCGAGCTCACCGATCTGCTCGTGCCAATCGACGGCGAGCCCGGCCTCGCGGTGCTTCCCAGCGGCACGATCCCGCCCAACTCGGCCGACCTGCTGAGCATGGGACGGATGGGAGAGGTGGTCGCGGCCGCCTCCGAACTCGCTGACATCGTGGTCATCGACTCGCCGCCGCTGCTGCCGGTCGCCGACACGCGCGTGCTCTTGAGGCTGCCCGAGATCGACGGCGCGATCATGGTCGGTCGCGCGGGCTACAGCCGCCGCGACCGTGTACGAGCGGCCAAAGAAGTGCTCGCCCAGAGTGGCTGCCGGGTCTTTGGACTGGTTGTCACAGATGTCAAGCTGACGATCTCCAGCGGCTACTACTACGACGAGTCCACACGCGGCAAGCAGCCCTCGCGCCCCCGCTCCAGCGGCGATCGCCCGCTGAGCGGCGTTTCCGGCGCCAACCGCTCCTAACGCGCCAGGCGAGCCGCGGGCATCCGCAGGCGCTGGGGCAGCCTGCGGCGCATGGTCCTAGCTCCCGCAGCAGGCTTGGCGATGCTGGTGATCCGGGTCGAGAGCATGCCTCCCATCGCCGCCAGCAGCAGATCGATCTGGGCCCAATAGAAGCTGTCGTAGAAGAGGGTCACGACGGCCATACCGACGATCCCCAGCGCCAGTGAGAGCTCATAGCGCGGCGTGACGCCGAGGCGCAGGCAGCGACCGAGGACTCTTAGCGCCACTCCGATTGGGATCAACGCGGCCAGCAGCCCAACGAGGCCCATGTCGACGGAGATCGACAGGTAGCCGTTGTCGATCGCCCCGATGCTCGTCTTGTTGGCGGCTTCGCGCCCCGAGAAGCCCGGCGCGCCCGCTCCGAAGATGGGTTTTTCGCCGATCGTTTCGAGCGCATAGCCCACGCTCCATTCGCGGTGGGTGACCGAGTCGCTGCTGGAGACGTTGGAGGCGAGGCGCTTTTCCACGATGTTGTGCAGCGATCCGGTGCCCAGGACCAGGCCGACGGCCACGACGAGCACGGCAACGATCGCGCCGAGGCCGCGGACGTTGCCGGCTCGCGCCTGCAGCAGCGCCGCGAGGATGACCACGACGAGGGCGGCCACCCACGAGCTGCGCGATTCGCTGAAGATCAAGAGCGCCGCGCCCACGCCCGCCATCACGCCGGCCAGCAGCCGCGAGCGCTGATAGGCGAACAGCAGGGCGGGGGGGAGCAGCCCGACGACGAGCGCGCCGTAGGTGATCGGGTAGCCGACGAAGTAGCCGACCCTGTTGGCGGGAGCCTTGGCGTAGGCGCCCAGACCGAACACCGCCAGCACCAGCAGTCCGCCAAACGCCGCGGCGAGCCAGCGACGGTCATCGCCGAAGCGGCGCGCACACAGGAAGGTGACTCCGAGGAAGAGGAACCCCACGACCGTGGTTTCGATCAGTTCGGTGAAGCTCGAGAGGGTCTCGTAGATCAGCAGCGCGAGCCCCGCGTAGAGGACCCCCATCAGCAGCGCGCCGCGGCTGGGGCGCGTCCTGCGGCCGCCCAGCGCCAGCGACCACAGCCACGGCACGAGCGGAGCGGCGGCGAAGGCTGCGCACAGGACCTTCTGGCGCAGGATCGGAGCTTCGGCTTTCTCGGAGATTAACGGATACCAGGGGGCGACCGAGACGATCACGATCGCCCAGGGAAACGCTCGCTCTCCCAGCATCGCCAGCCCGAGGATCCCCACCACCACGACACAGAGCAGGACCGCGTCGCTCTCCTTGCGCACCACGAGCAGCCCGGCGATCAGTCCCAACAGGGCTGCCACGCCAACGATCAGGTGGCGGCGGTTGAGGGCGATCATCGCTGAGTAAATGCTAGCGACCGCTCAGGCGGGCACGGCAGAGGCCCCCGCAGTGCATGCCGGGGGCCTCTCACGTAAGCGCCGTATGTCAGTTGAGGGTCGCGAACCCGCTTTTGAGCACTTCATAGGCGAGCTTTGGCTGCCATGTGCCGTACTTCAGCAGACCGAATTCAGCCTGGTTGTTGGTCGCGTGTCCTTCGTTTTCGCGGATGTCGAAGGAGAACAGTGCTCTGATCCACGGCCGGGCCGCAACCTGGGTGATCAGGTCACCGTAGTTGTGCGCCTGCTGAGCTTCACTCATTTCGTAGGTCGACCAACCCTCCTCGGTGATCCAGAAGGGCACGTTGACGCCGTGGGCCAGGAACTGCGCACGTACAGAGTCGATGCGCTGGAAGGCCCAGTTGTTCTGTGCGTCTTCCCAGCCGCCCGGATATGCGATCGGGAGCGACGGGTCATCGCCGTAGGGGTGTACCGCCACGCCGTTGATCAGGCTGCCGAGCTCGGGTACCGCGTTGAACATGTCGGAAACCCAGTGGGTCTCGGGCAGACCGCCGATCTGCGCCTGGCCCGAGTAGTCGGCTGCGACGAGCAGCTTGACTGACGGCGAGACCGCTTTGGCCGCCAGGGCCGCTGCGCGCACATCGAGGGCATACGCTTCCGGTTCGGGCGCTTTGCCCGACCAGGACTGCGGGAAGTACGGCTCGTTCCAGAACTCGAACCACTGCATGTTGGCTGTTGTGCCCGGGCCGTAACGTGCGACCGCGGCGGCCGTGAAGGCGGCGTAGGCGGCAGCGTTCGTCGGCGAGGTCCAGGACGGCGCTTCGGTCAGGATCGGCAGGATCTGCAGGTGCTGAGCCATCGCATCGTGGACGTACTTGTCGAACCTGGCCCAGTTGTAGGGGCTGGTGGGCGTGGGCTGAATTTCCTTCCAGTTCACTTCGGCGCGCAGCCAGCCGGCGTTCGCGCCGCGGACCTCTTCGCCGATCTGGGCGACGGCGGGTTCGCCCCAGCCATCGATGTCGATGCCGCTGAAGCCCTTCACGAACGGTTCCGTGAAGGTCGAGCCCGTGCCCGTGCTTTCTTCGGGCGGGTTGCTCGGGGGCGTCGTTTTGGTTTCTTCGGCGAACGTGATCGAGACTTCAGCCGCCCAGAGGCTGCCGTTGACGGCCGTGCGGACGCTGTAGTACACGGTCTTGCCTGGCACCGGCGTCGGCGTGAACGAGCTCCCGCCGACGACCGAGAACTGTTCGGCCTGGCCGCTGACCCGCTGCATCAGCACGTAGGTGCTGACGCCGCCAACCTGGTTCCAGCTCAGCGACTTACCGGACACGCTCAGGACCGGTGCGGCCTGGGTGTCGACTTTTTCGCCCGGCGTGCCGACGCCCTTCACGGGCGGGGTCGGTTTGGTCGGCGTTGTCACAGGTGTTTTGGTTGGTTCGCTCGGTGGAGTGGGGTCGACTGGGGGCGTCGTTGCGCCAGGCGTCGAGCCGGGTGATTTGGTGGGGAGGGGGAATGCGATCGATACGGCCGCTGACCAGCTCGAGCCGTTGAGCGCGGTGCGGACCCTGTAGTAGACGGTCGCGCCCGGCATCGGCGGCGGCGTCGCCGAGTCGCCCCTGACTACTGCATATAGGGGAGCTTGGCCGGCGATGCGGCCTTCGACCACGTAGGCGTAGACACCGGCGATGCGCGTCCACTTCAGCGCTCGCCCGGAGATGCCCAGCTCGGGCGCATGTAGCGCGGCGTTGCGACTCGCACGCGCTGTGCGCGGCGAGCCGGCGGTCAGGCGGGCTGCGGACGCCAGCGCTCGCTTGGCTGCGGCGAACCGGACGCCGGCGCGCTGGACTGCACGGCGCTGAGCGCCACACTGCTGCGGGTGCCTGATCAGGCACCGCTTCAGCGCCTTGGCGTCGGCGACGAGCGCCCTGTCGGTGCGGGTGCTGCGGTTGGCGGCCAGGCTCAGCGAGCGCGGTACGGCGCGCGAAGCCTTGGCAACCGGTCCATGGAAGTTGCTGCGTGCGTCTGCTGTGAGGGGCTGTGCGATCGCGAGCGTGCCGATCGGCACGGTCAGACAGGCGACGGCGAGCAGACGGAACTTCTGACTCCGTGAGGGGAGGTGTCTCGACATGCTTCAAGCTCCTTCGGTGGCCGGGCGGTCTGCGTGAGATCCCTGGCTTTGCGAGCCCGCCTCGCGACGGGTGTGCCTTTATCGGTGGGCGAGGCGAGCATGCGACCTCAGCTGCAACTTCGTTGTCGTCTGCTCGTCCTACTTGATGTATGCACGTCATCTGTCGGACTTTGCGACATCGTGTGTGAGCCGGCGGTTACGGCATGGACGGATGGCTGGCGCTGGGGCCCGTGTAGGATTGAGTCCAGTGAGCGCATGGATGACGGCAAAGACCGAGGCGCGATCGCTTGCGCGCCGCGCAGGTCTCACCAAGGTGATCCACCAGCTCCAGGCCCGGCGCCAGGGTGACGCCGGCTATGAGCCGAAGGTGATGGCGTTCCTGCAGGAGGCCGTCCGCGAGGGCGACACCGTGTGGGACATCGGCGCCAACGTCGGTCAGTTCGCACGCCAGTTCAGCGACCAGGTCGGCCCGCAGGGTCACGTGGTGGCCTTCGAGCCGGTGCCCTCGTGCTTCGAGGCCCTGCGGGAGAAAACCGAAGATCGGGCCAACGTGCAGATCTTGGATGTCGGCCTCGGCGACGTCGAAGCACGGCTGCCGATGCACCTGGGGGAGGACCCACAGGGCACGATCCACACGTTCCTGCCCACGCGCGAGGACACACCGCGGACTGTGGAGCTCGAGGTCTACCCCGGCGATGCGCTTCGCCGCGACCGGGGCCTGCCGAGTCCCAACGTCCTGAAGATCGACGTCGAGGGCTTCGAGCCGGAGGTATTGCAGGGCCTCGATGAGACGCTGCGCGACAGCGCCTGCCGCGAGGTCCTCTGCGAGGTCCACTTCGCACTGCTCGAGTCACGCGGACGCAAGCACGCCCCCAGCGAGATCCGCGACTTCCTCAGCGAGCGGGGCTTCACGCTGAAGTGGGTCACCCCCTCGCATCTGGGCGCCCGGCGCGTCTAGCTGTCGGCAGGAGCCTCTACCGCCAGCAGCTTGCCGAGCGCCTCGATCGAGTAGCGCTCACGAACCAGCTCACGTCCGCGGTGACCGAGCTCGAGACCACCGCCACGTAGGACCTCGATCAGCGCCTGGGCAAAAGGCTCAGCGTGCTCGGCAATCAGGCAGTCCTCGCCGTCGCTGACGTCAAGGCCGGCGGCGGCACGCGGTGTGGCCACCACGGGCAGGCCATAGGCGAGCGCCTCGATGAACTTCAACGGCGTCCCGCCGCCCTGCAGCAGCGGGACGACGGCACACGACGCGCTTGCGTAGGCCGCGCCGAGATCCTCCACGAAGCCCAGCTGCTCCACGCGCTCATCGGCGTTTGGCAGCTCAGGAAGGCCCGTACCGACGAGCGTGAGGCGGGTGTCGGGCAGCTCCGCCCACACCCTCGGGAAGACCTCATCGAGGAGGAAGCTGAGACCGTTGCGGTTGGGCGCGTAGAAGAAGCTCGCCACGAAGATCACGCGACGCTCGGGCTGGGGTAGCGAGACAGGGGTGACGCGGCCCAGGTCGATCACGTTTGGCACATAGCGCAGCCGAGCCTCCGGGCACAGCTCGAGCGCGCCCGCCATGTCGGCCTCGCTCACCATCCACGACTCTGCCGCGCCCGCCAGCAGCTTGCGCTCGAAGCGGCGCAGGGCATCGGGACGGCGGACCACGCGCTCGTCGATCTGGTGGCGAAAGCCCGACTCGAGATTGTGGGCGTTGTAGACGAGCGGGCGCTTGCCCATCACGCCCATCAGCGTCGCTGCGGCGATCGGTCCATCGGCGATCACGCGGCCCCGATCGGGCGCGCCTGCCAGGCGCAGGGCAGCGCTCGCCAGCTCGCTGGATACGCCGCGTGCGAGCGAGTCGGGGATGCCTGTGATTCGCGCCCGAGCATAGGCGCGAAGGCGCCCAGCGCCACGCGAGGGGGTCACACCCTGCAGCTCGATGCCGGGGATCTCCTGAAAGGCCCGATCGGGTTCGGGCGCGTCGAAGTTCACATAGAGCAGCGTCAGTCCGCCCTGCGCGGCCAGCGCGCGGGCGATGCCATACGTGCGCATGACGTGGCCGGAGCGAAGCACGGGCGTGTGCACGGTGACGAGCAGGTCCTTCACAGCGCCTCGATCGCGACCGCGATCTCCTCCAGGCGCCGCTCCCACGAGTGGCTCTCGGCCAGCTGCGATCGCTGCACCCTGAGTTGAGGCGTGTCGGCGGCAATCGCCTCGTCGAGCAGCCGCACCATGCTCTCGGCGTCCGGGGCAGTCTCGATGCCCGTCACGCCCGCGAGCGAGGGCAGCGGCGTGGCGAGAACAGGCAGCCCTGCCGCCAGGTACTCGTAGACCTTCATCGGGAAGATGCTGTTGGTGAGCTCGTTGCGGGCATACGGGATCAGGCCCGCGTCTGCTCCGCGCAGCAAGCCCGGGAGCTGCTCGTAGGCGCGGCGGCCGAGCAGGTGGATGTTGGGCTCGGCCTCGAGCATCGACACGTCCGTGCTCGGATCGCCCGGCCCCACGGGGCCGACGAGCGCAAACGTCCACTCTGGCCGTGCGCGGGCAAGAGCGACGAGCAGCTGCATGTCGAGCTTGGTCGAGACCACCGCCCCTACGAACACGATCCGCGGGCCAGGGAGCGCGGCGAGCGCCGGATCGACCGGGCCCTCGCGTAGCGCTCGAGCAAACAGCTCTGTGTCGGCGACATTGGGGACGTAGAGGACGTTGCTCGCGAGCTCGCGCATCCGCTCGGCCAGTCCGGGAGCGCTCGCAAGGACCAGATCGGCCCGCCGCGCAAAGCGCGTCTCAGCGGCTCGGAAGCTCGCCGCGTCGATGCCCGGCTGTGCGGCGATGTCATCGACGCAATGGTAGATAACGAGCTCCGGCGCGAGGGCATCCAGCAGCGACTCGGCCTGGGGCACATAGGCCCACAGGATCGGCTCATGCATGCCAAGTTTGCGTGCGGCACGGCGCACGAGCAGGGGCAGCAGGCGGCGGTTGATCGCCCGGACGGCGGCATTGGAGTGCAGCGGGAGCACCAGTGGCGAGAGCACGCGCAGCCCGTCGCCGGCGCGTGGACCGCGCAGTCCCTTGTGCAGCCTGGCGGCGATCCTGCGCAGGTCCCGGCCCGCGATCTGCGGGCGGCGCAGGCCGAGCGACTCGACGAACAGCACCCGGTTGGTGCGCGCTAGGCGCTTCATCAGATGGTGCTGGTTGGTCTGGAGCTCGGTGTCCCAGTCGGCGAACCCGACACAGACGATGTCGCGGCCCTCGAGGCGTGGTCGGTCGCTCATCGCGGCCATGATCCCAGGCCGATCGGCCCTTACGTCGATTCGCCCCGCGGGCCTCCGTTGCGGCGCAGGCATGCGGCTGGGGACGCCGAACTGGATACCCTCGACGACCGTGGATTCCGAGACCCCGAACACGACCCATCGCCGCACCAGGCGCCAGCTGGAGCAGGAGCGCACCGCCCGCCTCCTGTTCGATGCAGAGCTTCAGAGCGCCACGATCGACAACGAGGCCCTGGCCAGCAAGGCGGTCAGGAATGCCACGGCCGTCCGCCCTGTGGCTCCGCGTCCCGTTCGCCTGGCGCAGCAGATCCGCTACAAGCTGGGGAGGCTCGATTACGAGCAGGCCGTGGCGGAGCCGCTGCTGCAGGCACGCCGCGAGGCTCTCGGAGCGGCGAGCGAGGCACCACCGCGATTTCTCATCCGCGTGGACGAGTTCCCCCACTACATGGCAGACGATCGTCCGGAGCACTTTGCCACGGAGCACTTCGAGCGCTTTCACGCGATCATGAGCGCCGCCGGAGCTCCCTACCTGATCGCAGTCCTGCCGCGGGTCAGCCATGAGCCGCTCTCGCCCACGAACAAGGGCTCACGCGGACTCAGCGACGAGGAGGGCGAGGTGCTGGGCCGGATCTCGCGCGAGCACGTCGCTCTCGCCATGCACGGCCTCGACCACCGCACGCGGTTCGATTCGCCGCGCCGGCACTCGGAGCTGTGCGGCCTGAGCGCCGAGCAGCTCGACGCGCTGCTCGAGCAGGGGCTGAGCGAGCTCGCCACGAGCGGGATCCATCCCCAGGTCTTCGTGCCGCCGTACAACCGCTTCGACGCCGAGCAGTACGCGGCGCTCGCCAGCCGCTTCGCGGTCATCTGCGGCGGTCCCGAGTCGATCGGCACGATGGGCTTCCACAGCACCCCCCAGTGGCGTGGCGAGGCTGTCTACCTGCCCTCCTACGCTCCCCTCTACGGGCACTGCAGCGAGGTTCGCCCCGCGGTACAGCGGATGATCGAGCACGGCGGCGGGCTGTGGGTGGCGGTGGTATTGCACTGGGGCTGGGAGGCTGAGGATGGGTTCTCCGAGCTCGAGCGGCTGGCCGCGTTGATCGCACCGTATGCAGCTGACTGGGAGGAGCTCACCGCTGCGGTGCAGCGCAGCCGTGCCCCGCTGGCGACGCATGAGGGTGCAGGCGGGCTCCAGGCCGCCACGGGTGCGGGCGGATGAGCGAGCCCTTGCTGGAAGAGCTGCGTGGGCGCTTTCCCCGCGTTGCCGTGGTCCACGACTGGCTCACAATTCCCGGTGGCTCTGAGCAGGTGCTCCTGCAGTTGCTCGCGATGTTCCCCCAGGCCGAGCTGTTCACCACGATCTACGACCCCGAGCCGTGGCCCGAGCAGATCAAAGGACGTCCCGTGCACGCCTCATACCTGAGCCGCCTGCCGGGAGCCACGCGCCACTACCCAAAGCTACTGCCGCTGATGAACAGCGCGTTTCGCTCGTTCGACCTCTCGAGCTTCGACCTGGTGCTCTCGAGCAGCCATGCCTGCGCCAAGAACGTGCGCACCCGGCCGAGCACGCTGCACGTCTGCTACTGCCACACGCCCATGCGCTACGCCTGGGAGGAGGGCTTCCTGGAGGGCGAGCAGGTCGGACGCGGGATGCGCCTGATGCTCCCGCCGCTGCTCAGCCGGCTGCGCCGACAGGATCTCGCCGGCGCCGCCGGGCCGGATGTGTTCGTCGCCAACTCGCGCCACGTGGCCGAGCGCATCGCTCGCTATTACGGCCGCAGCGCGGAGGTGGTGCACCCCCCGATCGACGTCGAGCACTTCCTCTCCGTCGAGCGCTCGCCATCCGACTACTACCTGGTGTTCGGCCGCGTGGTCCCCTACAAGCGGGTCGATCTCGCCGTGGCCGCCTGCGAACGCCTCTCTCGCCCGCTCAAGGTGGCAGGCGCGGGGCGGGGGCTGGACGCCATCCGAGCGTCCGCCGGTGTCGGGATCGAGCTGCTTGGCAAGGTCACCGACAGCGAGCGCGACGAGCTGCTGGCAGGCGCCCGCGCGCTGCTGTTCCCAGGCGAGGAGGACTTCGGCATCGTGCCCGTGGAGACACAGGCGGCCGGTGCTCCCGTGATCGCCTACGGCGTGGGCGGGGCCGTGGAGTCGGTCATCGACGGGCATACGGGCGTTCTCTTCGGTGAGCAGAGCGCGGCGTCGCTGGCGGGCGCGATCGAGCGCTTCGAGGAGCTCGCACTCGACGAGCAGGAGGTGCGTGAGAACGCACGGCGCTTCGGCGAGGAGCGCTTTCGCACGGAGCTCGCAGCGGTCATCGATGAGGCCGCCAAAGGGTAGTGTTGGGCCATGCGCGAGGTCCTTCCGGGCGTCTTTCACTGGACGGCCATCCATCCCAACATCCACAGCGAGGTCTCCTCCTACTGGCTGGACGGCCCTGGTGTGCTGATCGACCCGCTGGTGCCGCCAGAGGAGGGCCTGGAGTGGTTCGCCGGGCGCCCTGAGGCACCGAATGCTGTACTGCTCTCCAACCGCCACCACTCCCGCGACTCGCACCGCTTCGCCGAGCGCTTCAACTGCCCGGTGCTGTGCAACAGCAGAGGTCTGCACGAGCTCTCAGACGGGCGCGAGGTGGAGGGGTTCGACATCGGCGAGGAGCTGCCGGGCGGCGTGATGGCCTTTGAGTTCGGTGCCATCTGTCCCGATGACACGGCGCTGGTCGTTGGCTTCGCTCGCGCTGTCATCCTCGCCGACGGCGTGGTGCTGGGTGGGCCCCACGGTCAGAAGGGAAAGCTCGGGTTCGTGCCCGACTCGCTGATGGACGACCCGCCGGCGACCAAGCAGGCGCTACTCGATGTCTGCTCGAACCTGCTCGCCGAGGTCGACTTCGACCACCTGCTGCTGGCGCACGGCGGCCCGGTGATCGACGATGCTCGCGCGCAGCTGCAGGATCTCATCGACTGCGGCGGGCGCACCGCGTTTGAGATGTAGCCGGAGCCGCATGCGCGTACTCGTCACCGGCGCCAGTGGCTTCATCGGCACCCAGCTCTGCGGGGAGCTTCGCCGTCAGGGCCATGAGCTGAGCGCGCTCGTGCGCCGGCCGGGATCCGAGCCCGCGGACACCAGCCCTGTTCGTGGGGACCTGCTCGACGACGAGCAGTTGCGCCGAGCGCTGGTCGATGTGCGGCCCGACTGCGTGGTGCACCTCGCCGCCGAGATCGCCTCACAGCGCAGCGAGCGCAAGGTGCGCGAGGTCAACGTGCAGGGCACACGCCGGCTGCTCGATGCCTGCCTGGCGCTCGCCGGCGGCGATCCGCAAGGTGGCCCGCGGATCGTGTTCTCCTCGACGGTGGTCACAGGCGACGCCAAAGGCGCGCTGATCGACGAGCAAACGCCACTGCCCGTGAGCACCCCCTACGGGCGCTCCAAGCAGGAGGGGGAGCAGATGATCCTCGCCTCGGGGCTACCCGCGGTGATCGTGCGCCCGTCGCACGTATACGGACCGGGCGGCTGGTATGCCGAGGAGCTGATCCCGCGCCTGCGCCAGCCGGGACGCTTCGCTGTGATCGGCAGCGGCGCCAACCTGTGGGACGTGGTGCACGTCGACGACGTGATCGCGGCGCTCGTGCTGGCCGTGCAGAGCGCGCCCGCCGCCTCGACCTACCACGTGGTGGACGATGAGCCGATCACCTTCTACGACTTCATGGCCACCACGGCGCGGGCGCTGGGCGTGGGGCCGCCACGGCGGATACCGGTCGCTTTGGCACGACTGGTGGCGGGCGCCAATGCGGTCGACGCGGTGACCCGCTCGGCGCGCTCCACGAACGCCAAGATAAAGGCAGAGCTCGGGTGGCGACCCGCCTTCGCGACCGCGCAGGCGGGGATCGCCGACACGGTGGCGCGACTGGGTACGGGCTAGTCGAGCCCGAGCGCTCGCTCTGCCTCCTCGGTCACATAGCGGGCGATGGCCAGCGAGTAGGTGGCCGCGGGCGAGGGGGCGTTGCGCACGTGCAGTGCTCGCTCGGTGTGCGAGAAGGCGAAGTCGTCGAGCAGACGCCCGTCACGGGCAAGCGCTTGGGCTCTGATCCCGGCAAAGGCAGGCTCGACATCGTCGCCCTGCAGCTCGGGCACGTAGCGGGCGGCAGCCTGCACGAGCGTGGACGGCAGCGCGGCGTGGCGCAGCTCCTCGATCCCAGTCCTCCACCAGCGCACAAGCAGCCGCCAGGTTCCGGGCCAGCTCACGGTGTCGAGGAGATCGCGCCAGCGCACGGTGCCGATGCGATACGCGTCACGTGCGCCGGCGATCAGGGCAGTGGGGCCGATCAGCACCTCGCCGTCGAGGCGCCGCGTCAGGTGCACCCCGAGGAAGGGCAGAGAAGGGTCGGGCACGGGGTAGATCAGCGATCTGACCAGGTGTCTGCGCGAAGGTGAAAGGCGCAGGTAGGCGCCTCGGAAGGGGACGATACGGGGGTCGGGGTCGGCGCCCGCGGCCACGGCCACGCGATCGGCCCACGCACCGGCGCAGAAGATCGCATTGCGGGCCTCGGTGATCCCGCGCGTGTGGTTGATGCGTAGCGCGCGCCCCCGCGTCTGCACGTCGGACACCTCGCACCCACACGCCACAGCCCCGCCCGCTGCACGCACGTCCTCGGCGTAAGCGTGCGTCACGGCGGCGAAGTCGACCACGCCGGTGCTCGGCGAGTGCAGCCCGGCGAGGCCGCGTGCATGTGGCTCGATCTCCTCGATCTCGGCGGCTGTAATTCGCCGCAAGTCGCTCACGCCGTTTGCGTGACCGCGGCGCTCGAGCTCCTCGAGTCGCCCGAGCTCACCGGTGTGGGTGGCGATGATCAGCTTCCCACAGCGCCTGGTGGGGATCCCACGGCGCTCGCAGTAGTCATACAGCGCGCGTGCTCCCTCGACGCTCAGCTGCGCCTTCAGCGAGCCGGGAGCGTAGTAGAGCCCGGCGTGAATGACACCCGAGTTGTGAGAGCTCTGATGAGCGCCCACCTGCGGCTCGCGCTCGAGCACACATACCGACGCCCCGGGCCTGCGCGCTGTCAGCTCGCGGGCAACGGCCAGTCCCACGATCCCACCGCCAACCACCGCGAGATCGCATCGCTCGGGCGGGGCGGCCAGGGCGGTGGGCTCGCTGGGTGCGATCGGCTCACCCCACGACCGCGCCGGGTCCGCCTGGAGCGGTGGCGGCGGCCGCGTTGACGAGGCCCGCGCCATACAGACGTTCATCGCCGCCACCGCCGAGCTTGGTGGCGGTCGCCCGCAGGCGCTCCGTGATTTGAGCAGGAGCGGGGTGGCGGCCCAGCACGCCGCTGGCCATGATCAGCGCGGCGGTGGCCGCCACGTGGGGCGTGGCCATCGAGGTGCCTTCATAGCCAGTGGGCAGGCCAAAGCGCCGCGGCGAGCTACCCGTGAAGGTGATCTGGTAGACGTCGCGCCCGGGCGGAAGTTCGGGATGGCAGTTGGGGTCGCCCGGGAGGTCGGCGTCGGCGCCGCCACCGGGTGCCACGAGCGTGAGCCCGCTGCCGTCGTTGGAGTAGGAGGCCAGGCAGCCATGTTCGGTCGTGGCACCCACGGCGATGACATCAGGGGCCTTCGCCGGGTAGGCGATCGCGGCGTGGCCCTCGTTGCCGGCGGCAGCCACTACGAGCACGCGATGCCGTCGGGCATAGCGGATGGCTTCGATCAGCTCGGGTATGTCGGCGGCGGTCACGCCGGGGGAGAACTCGAGGCTGAGGTTGATCACCTGGGCTCCGTGGCGGACCGCGAACATGACGCCTTCGGCGATCGTCGAGGCTTCGCCTTCGCCCTGTGTGTCGAGCACGCGGACCGGCATGATGTGGGCGGCGAAGGCCAGGCCGGTCAGCCCATAGCGGTTGTCGGTGGCCTCGGCGATCGTCGCTGCGACGAACGTGCCGTGGCCGTTGCGATCGTTGGGGTAGGGGTTCCTGCCCACGAAGTCATAGCCGGCGACGAACGTGTAGCGGCTGAAGTCGGGCGAGCGGCGGAAGGGGCCGCGGTTGGCATAGGCGACACCGGTATCGAGCACGGCCACGGTCACTCCCTTGCCGCCGGGAGCGCCGTCGGCTGCCACGTTGGCCCAGGCTTCGGGTGCGTTGACGCTAAACGGCCCCACGAAGTTCCACTGCAGCTTCTGCCACCCGCCAGGTTCCGTCCCGGTGCCAACGTCGTTCGGGATCAGCCCTCTCGGCTGGGTGGGCGACGTGACTTCGGTGGCGTGGGCCACGTAGTCGGGAACGGCCCACTGCACGTCGCGCTCGGCGCGCAGGTGTCGAAGCGCCGCCGCCAGGCTCTCCCCATGCGCGAGATGGACGAGCGTGGTGTGCGCCGCGAGCACAGGTCGAGGGGCGCTCCGTGCCATCCGGGCGCCAAACGCGCGAGGCGCAGTAGCGATGGGCACGTAGCGGACGACCACCTCGGTGGGCACATATCCGTCGGGGTCGGCCGCGGCCGGGGCAAAGCCCGGGTGCAGGACGCCCCCAGCGAGCATCAAGAGGACGAGCGCAAGCCAGATTCGGCGGGAGAGCTGGTGTCGGGACGAGAGAGCTGGCATTGCTATGGGTAATGATGAAGTGCCGAAGCTGAGGCCGGAGGCACTGTGGCAGAAGCGGCGGGCGATAGAGAGATGAGCGAGCACTTCTTCCCACGCGACGACTACTTCATGCGCCTGGCGATCCGCGAGGCCGAGCGTGCGTTGGAACACGAAGACGTCCCAATCGGCGCGGTGGTGGTGTTCGACGGGGAGGTGATCGGCAGCGGCCACAACGAGCGCGAGCTGCGCCAGGACCCCTCTGCGCACGCCGAGATGATCGCCGTGCGCGAGGCGGCGCGAGCGGTGGGGAGCTGGCGGGTGCTCGACACCGTGCTCTACGTCACGCTCGAGCCCTGCGCGATGTGCGCCGGGGCGATCGTGCTCGCGCGGGTGCCAAGGGTGGTCTTCGGCGCCCGCGATCCCAAGGCGGGAGCGTGCGGAAGCGTGCTCGACGTGCTCGGCGAGGAGCGCCTGAACCACCGGCCCGCCGTGGCCGGGGGGCTGCTCGAGGAGGAGTGCGGCGGGATGATCAGCGACTTCTTCGCATCGCGACGCTAGCTCGGATCATCTAGCCTTGAGGGCCATCGCCCTGGAGGGGTGGCAGAGCGGTTGAATGCGGCGGTCTCGAAAACCGTTGTGCGCCTGATTGGCGTACCGAGAGTTCGAATCTCTCCCCCTCCGTTTGTTTACGGCGTTGTAAACGAGACGATCTGCTCAAGACGCGAAAGTACGACCGCCTCGGCTCGCGCCTGGCTGGCGAAGTCGGCTCGTAGCGCTCCAGAGATCCCTTCGCGGAAGCGTGGATGCTCGCGCAGACGACTGAGTTCGCTGACGAGGTAGGCGCGCAAATCCGGCTCGGATTGCTGGGCTTCGACAACGAGCTCTTCGCGACCGTCAATCAAGAGATCATGTCGCCGAAGTCGCGGCTGCCCAGGAAATCCTCGCGACCGCGACCGTTGAACGTGTTGGAGACGGTGCTGTACCGGGTGCTACACTCGCTGGCGTGCCCACTCGTCATCCGCGCCATTCGATCACCGAGACCCCCTCCGTGCGTGAGGCCCTGGATTCCCTTCGCCGCCGGGGGGAGCGTGTGAAGCTCGACGACCTGGTGATCCGTGGCGCTCGTGATCGGCTGAAAGAGCTTGAAGTCGGGCAACGAGAAGAGGATGAAAAGACCGAGCTTCGACGCGAGTTGCTCGAGCAGTTGCGTACCGGGGACGGTCTCGACGCGGACGCTGCTTACGAGGTGGGCGAGCATGGCTGGATGCATTGAGCAGCAGCTACGGCAAGCCGCTGCTCTTCGATAACTCGGTTTGGGCCCGACTGCTCGACGGGCGTCTCGCCGGCCCTCAGCGTGAGGCATTCGAGATGGCGCTCGTGGCGAACGAACTGTGGAGTTGTCCACCCACGCTGCTGGAGATGCGCTACAGCGCTCGCGACAGCGATGGATTCGCCATTACGGCCAAGCGGCTCGATGCGCTTCCTCACGCGCCTCTTACCGGGGAGGCTGCGGCAACTGCACTCACCGCTCAGGCGGAGCTTGCAGCGACGCCAGGAATCTCACATCGCGTGAAGCCTGTCGACCTGCTGATCGCCTCAATCGCTGCCACCGAGGAGCTTGGGGTGCTGCACTACGACCACGACTACGACATCATCGCGGAGCACACTTCGCTGTCGTTTCCCAGCGTGTGGGTTGCGCCGCGAGGCGACATTGGCCGATCGACGCAGGCCCCGAAAGGAAGTCAGATTCAATGAAGACAATGACATGTAGACAGCTGGGTGGACCGTGTGATCTTCCCCACCACGGGAATACTGCAAATGAGGTCATAAAGGCACAGGACAAGCATCTCAACGATGTGGTTGCCCAAGGCGATGCAACGCACGAGAGCGCCTTGAAGGAGATGAAGGGCAGGTGGAAGCATCCCCTTTCGGGCATGGGGTGGTACCGGAAGGCCAAGCGCGATTTTGCAGCGCTCCCCGAGGACTGATTACCGGGTGCACGTCACTCTTGTAGCGCAAGCGCTGCAGGCACCGAGGCGGCGAGGTAGCCGGGGATCGCGAGGATCCCCAGAGCTGCGGCGATGACGAGCGCCAGGCTCACGAGCGCCGACGATGGTGCAGCGGAGTACACAATGGGGAAGTTGATCACCTTGGCCAGTGCGCGATCGGCAAGCTGCTGTCCGTAGACGCCGAAGATCGCTCCGCTCAGGCATCCCACGCCCAGCAGCAGGAGGTTCTCCAGCAGGATCGTCTGCCACAGTTCGCCTCGTGACAGACCCTCGAGCTTGAGCTTGGCCAGGCGGGGCCGCCGCTGCCAGACCATCGCTCCCATTGCTGCGGCCATTGCGAGCACCGCAATGATGGGAATCAGAGCCGCCATCTCGCCCAGGTGCGAAAGCGCTTCGCGGTCCAGACGCTGCTGCTGGGCGACATGCTGGGCCGAGGTTTGGACCGCCAGGCCCGAGCTCGGACCCAGTGCGCGCTCGATCTCGTGAGCAGCCGCCGTGGGTGAGACGCTGCGGGCGAGGACGATGCTGTAGGCGCTCGCATCCGTGCTGCCCCACGCGCGTGCGTAGTCATCTGCGTTCATGATCATCGTGCCCGGCCCCCAGCCGACGTTGGTTGACAGGGCTGCCACGCGGAACACGCTCGGGTCGGGGGAGGGCAGCGTGAACGCCTGACCGATGTGCAAATGCAGTTCGGAGGCGAGCGCCTGCGAGAGCACGAGCCATCCTCCCGCACGAACCCGCGTTTCGGCTTGGCGGGGTTCCCCTGTCGTCAGCTGATCGGCCGGGAGCAGTGGGCTCGAGCTGCGCGCGGGAGCCATCACCAGCGTCCTCCGCTCGCCGATGTCCAACAGCCCACCGCGGTAGAGGTGCACTGCTCGCACGCCGGCGAGGCGTGCGAGCCTGCCCTGCTGCACGGGCGCGAAGGGAGCCGTATGCAGGAGGTTGTAGGTGCCCGTGGGCGCAACCCACACGTCGGTGGACACGTTGGTGTCGCTGGCGGCGTGTTCGAGGCCTGCGAGCAGATCGTCATGCGCGCCCCGGATGGCCACGCTGCCAAAGACTGCAATCGCGCCCGTGGCCGCAATCGCAAGCGCTCGCGCGCGGGCGGCGCTCAGCTCCATGGTCGCAATGTGCGGAACGGGGCTCACGATCAGGCGGGCGAGTCGTCCCACGAGCCACAGCGCGCCCGTGAGGGCAATTGGCAACATCAGCAGCAGGGCTGCGACCAGCAGGACCATGCCGGCAATCGCCGCACTAGGTGCCTCGAGCAGGAGCGCAGTGGCCGCCACCACGGCCACCATGCCCGCGAGCGACAGGCGTGCCGCAGTACGAGCTCCATGGCGCGGACGCACATCAGCCACGGCCGCCAGCGGATCACGGGCGATGATGTCACGCAGGGGGCTCAGCACCGCGACGAGCGCGGCGAGCATCCCGCCGCCGGCGGCGATCGCAATGCTCTGCGCGGCGACCACGCGCTGCGTGCCAACCGTGAAGGCCAGGGCGAAGAATGCAGGTTCGGAGCGAAACAGGTGGATCGACAGCTCCTCGCCCAGAGCCAACCCGAGCACGCATGCGCTCAGACCAAGCACCAGTCCGTCGATCAGCATCACGGCTATGACCGTTCCCGGGGTGTAGCCGTCACGACGCAACTCGGCTATCAGCCGCCGCCGCTGCGGGACGGTCAGCAGCGTTGCATTGAAGGCGAACAGGAACCCGACCAGCGCGCTGACCACCGCAAACAGCTCCGTCGAACGATTGCTGGCTGCTGCTGACTGAGCGAACAGCCGCTCGTCATGGTCGGTGCGCTCGACGTTCAGGTGACTAGCTGCCAGGGTGCTCAGTGCCGCTGTCACACGGGCTTGCGAGCCGGGCGCGGGCGCCACGAGGATGCGGCTCACGCGGGCGGTCAGTCCTGTCATTTCCTGCACGTAGGACAGCGGCGCGAGCGCGATCGGGCTCGCGATCAGGGCGCCGATCTGCCGCTTGTCGAGCAGCGCGTAGAGAGGCGCGTATTCGATGCGGCCAGCCGCCTGAACCTTCACTTCCTGCCCGAATTTCCTCACACCCAGACGCTGGGCCAGGGGTGCGGGCAGCACCACAGCGCCGACCCCGCCAAAGGGGGAGAGGTCGGTGCGACGAGTGAGCGTGCCGCCAAGCTGGGCGATGCTGGAGTCGGCCCCGATCAGCTCGATCGACTCGCTGCCCTTCGGTCCGCTCGCCTGGGCGCCCGCTTCCAGGATCGGCGCCGCCGCGCGCACGCCGCGGATGTGGCGCACGCGCGCGAGCGTGCTTTCGGGCAGGCCATGTGGGTCGCGCGCCACGAGCTCGAGCGTCGCGTTACCCACCACCCCGTGCGTGAGCTGGGTGGCCGAGCTTTGCAGGCTCGTGCTCGCAACCTGAGAGGCGAACAGCAACGCCACTCCGGCGGCGATCCCCGCGATCGCAAGGCACTCCTGGACGAGACGGGCACGCAACCGCACGCGGTAGAGGCGCAGGGCGTTGGCGGGCTTCATCGTTGGATGGTTGATTCCACGGTCGTGCACCGCCGGCTGGCACGCTTGGCCTGCGCTGGCCTTTGTCCTCGGCCTCGCCCTTCCCACCCCCAAGGCCTTCGGCCTGCGTCCGCGGCCAGCTTGACCATCCGCACCCCCGAAAAACGGCACACTGTGGAATCAACCATCCAGCCCTCTATCTGATGCTTCCTGAGCTCAGCTGCGCGTAGGACGGCTCCGTCTCATAGCTCGAGAGCTTCCCGTCGCACAGTCGAAATGCGCGATCGGCGTAGTGCGCCGCCAGTGGATCGTGGCTGACCAGCACCACCGCCACGCTGTGCTCGCGCGCGAGCTCGTGGAGCAGCTCGAGAACCTCGCGTCCGCGAGTGGTGTCGAGGCTCCCCGTCGGCTCATCGGCGAGCAGCAGCTGTGGCCTGGTGGAGAGCGCTCGCGCGATCATCACCCGCTGGCGCTCACCCATCGAAAGGGTCTCAGCCCGATGCTGCAGGCGCTCGCCCAAGCCCAGGCGCTCGAGCAGGGGCGTGACCTCCCGCTGAGCATCGCGCCAGCGCATGGTCTTCAACAGCTTGAGCACCGAGTTGTCAATTGCACTGACTCCCGGCAGCAGGTCGAAGCTCTGGCGGATGAAGCCGAGGGTGGAGAGCCTGAAGTGGGAGGCCTCCCGCTCGGAGAGCGAGGCTGTGTCTCGCCCGCCGATCATGATCGCTCCCGAGGTCGGTTCGAGCAGCGTCGCGATCATCAACAACAACGTCGTCTTGCCCGAGCCGCTCGGCCCGTACAGGGCCACCATCTCGCCGGCGGCGACCTCCAGCGATACGCCGTCGACGGCGCGCACCGCCTCGCCCCCGATCGCCGGATAGTGCTTCACGAGCTCGCGCAGCTCGAGCATCTGCCTGCCTCAGTCCGACAGCCTGCCGTTCACCTGAACGGTGATGGCGTCATTGGACCGGGCGATCGTGCCGCTGAAGCTGAGTCCCGAGCCCTGGGCCCGGCTGTAGGTCCCAGACCCGCGCTTGATCGCCATCGAGCCGGCGAAGCTGGCCGTAGCTTCCCCCTTGTGGTAGCTCGCCGTGCCGTAGCCGGTGATCGAGCCACCGCTCGGGAAGATGGTGACTTCGAGGGTCACCCGACTGGTGGAGACGATCTTCAGCTGCACCGAGATCGTGCCTTTGATCGAGCCCGAGGCGCTGCCCTGCTCGTTGAGGGTGAAGCCGTGTTTGGTGACGAGGTGAAGCGCTCCGTGCTCCGCGAGCGAGATCGTCCTCGCGGATTTCGCCACGGGTCTGGTGCCGTCGGCGTAAAGCGGAGCAGCTGCCGCCCCAAGCGCACCGAGGGTCATGGTCGAGATGCAGGCCAGCCTGGAAGCCCGACGATAGATAGGTTGCATGGCGATACCCGCTTTCAGTCGGTTGATTTGGTTGCTGGACAGTGGGCCGGGGCCGTGGCGCCAGTGCTCGAGCCGTCGGCAAAGGTGAATTCGGCCGCGAATGGAAAGCCCCCCGCGGGGCAGCGTGACGGCATCACCACCGCGTTCGCATTGTGTGCCAGGGGATGTGTGGTGGCGCCGACCGTGAGGGTCAGGCTGACCAATGTGGCATCGGGCTCCAGCGGCAGCGTGGCAATCGGTGGGATGTTCATCACCAGCTCTTCCCCGTAGGGAGCATGGCTGGCGGCTACCGACCCGCTGAGCACGATTCGCTCCTGCAGCGGCGTGAAGCCTTCGCCGAGCACCTCGAAGGTGGGGGCGAGGTTCTGCGGTGGACCGATGAACACCGACAGGTCGATTTGCTCGCTCACCAGCTGCGATCCAGCCCGGGACTCCACCAGCCCATGGCCCGATCCAAGCCTTGACCGTGTCGGACAGCCGCTGGGCCCACGGGCTCGTAGGCGCGCCACGTTGCAGCTTTGCAGCGAAGGGATGTACAGGTTCAGTCCCGGAGGTAGCTTCACGATCGCCTTGCGCATGGGGGACTGCAGGCCGAATTCGCCACTTGTCTGAAGCCCGAGCGTGAACGTGCCCCTGGCGCCCAAGCGGTTGGGCGAGAGCAGCGGTGTGATGGCGGCCGTGCCCTGGGCTTGCGCGAGGGCGCACAGATCCGCGGAGATTGTCAGTGCGATCAGGGTGGCCGCTGCACAGGCCAGCGATCGGTGCTTGCTCAACGGTGCGGACATGGGATGGTCGGGTTGACGGTGAGCGTGGTGCCGTCGGCGAAGTCGACCGTTCCCTCGGTGGGAAATCCGCCGGGGGGACACCGCTTGGGAGCGACGATGCCCCGCACGTGCACCAGCTTCCGCTTGCCGTGCACGGACTCGTAGTAGGCGACGTTGGGGGCGCCCAGCGTCACGAAGGCGCTTTCGATCGAGGCGTTGGGCGCCCCGGGCAGCGCGGAGATCGGCGGCACTTCCACACTGAAGGCGAGTCCGAAGGGCTTGGGCGCGGGGACCTGCTTCGCAATGACGACGAGCTCGACGCTCACTGGCGCGACGGCTTGGGCGTAGACGAGCAACTGCAGATGTCCCGGCTCACCCGAGGCGAAGAAGAAGTCGAGCGTGTAGGGCTCGTGGATGGTTTCCAAGGGAAGCTCGAGCGCTCCCACGCCGCCACCGAACCCAGCGCGGGAGTTCTCCGGGCAGCCTGTGGGGCCAGCCTGCTGAAGCACTGTCGCCGAACACGTGCCGGCGCCGCGAGTATCGATCGAGATCCCCGCCGGTGCATCGAGCACGAACTTGGTGACCGGTGACGGCGGCAGCCCTGTGCTCGAGAGGAAGCTCGCGGTGAGCGAGAGGTTCGTGGGCGCATTTAGCCTGTCGGGGCTGAAGCTCGCACGCACAGCCAATGTTTGGCTCGCCTGAGCCTGGGCTGCACTAACGGTCAGCCAGGCACATAGTAGGAGTGCCATGAAGATGTGGGACTCAACACGGTGGCTCAGCCGCCCCGCGATTTGCCCAGAAGATCTCCCCGGAGCTCTCACGGGCGATTCCTGGCGAGGAAGTCATGTTCGAGCTTGCCCATCGCTGTCACCGGCGCCGCGCCCTCGAAGTACTCGGCTGCCATCGATCCCCAGTAGTTGCTAGCACGCAGCTGAGAGACGAGAAACGCTTGGCCCATCTCGATGCGGCCCATGACCGTGTACTCCGGCGACGCGGTGCAGTACCGCAGCGCGTTGGCCGAAGGCCCGGTCGGCGAGAGCCTGCGCTCCATGCACCTGGCCACATGCTCGGGTGTGACCGTGAATGGCTGCGGCGCCCACCACAGTTGCCAGGGTCCCCGCCAATACGCGAACACTTCCTCGGGGGTGACGGGATCGGAGGATCGCCAGAATCCTCCCTCCACGCTTGCATGCCAGGTCCCACGCACGTCGTTGCGCAGGCATGCACGCCCGATTGCGTGCATCGCGTCGGCGTGCTCGATCGGAAAGCGCTTGATGCAGCCGAAGTCCAGAAAGCTCACGCTGCCATCGTCGTGAAAGATGTAGTTGCCGGGATTGGGGTCGGCGTGGAACAGGCGAAAGCGGTAGTTCGAGGCATAGATGAAGCGGTAGATCGCCTCCGCCCAGCTGTCGCGCAGCTCCTGCTTGGCGGCAAGGGCTTCGTTCCAGGATTTGCCCTGGACGAGCTCCTGGGTCAGCACCCGAGCGGTGCACAGCTCGTCGATCACATCCGGGACGTGGATGAACGGGTGCCCGCGATAGGCCTTGGCGAAGCCCAGCTGATTCGCGGCCTCGAGCCGGTAGTCGAGCTCCTCGCTAATGCGAGCGCTCATCTCAAAGCTCAGCTTCTTCGCGGCGAGACCAAATATCAACCCGAGGAAGGTGGCGAGCAGCTCGTTGTTCTTCAGGTCGGCTTCGATGGCGGCTGCCACCCCCGGGTACTGGATCTTCACTGCTACGGCGCGCCCGTCGTGGAGTTGCGCGGCGTGAACCTGGCCAATCGAGGCGGCTGCCAGCGGTGTCCAGTCGAAGTCCGCGAATGCGCTCTCTGTTCGCCTGCCGAGCTCACGCTCGAGCACAGCACGAGCGAGCTCGGGGGCCATGGGCGGCGCTTCATTGCGCAGTCGCGCCAGTGCGTCCCGGTAGATCGACTGGAACTCTGCCGGAACCATCGGGTTGGCTGGGGTGAACGAGAGCATCTGCCCGGCCTTCATCAGCGCCCCTCGGGAGCGACCCAACAGCTCGGCATAGCGCTCCGCGGTGCGGATGTGAAACTCGGTTGGGTCGGCGTCCGTGAGCCTGCTCTGCAATCCCACCACGACCGCCTCCCCGGCCGTGCGCGCGCTGAGTGCGGCCAGGGGGAGGGCGCGTCGTATGCGCCCGCCGCCAATACCTTCCTCGCTCATCGTCTGTATGCGTGATAAGTCCGCCTTGGGCACCCGAGTGTCTCCCTCTTCTACCACTTGCCTCAACTAAGTGTATACTTAGGCCGGTCCATGTCAAGCACGACTCGCGAGCGCATCATCGATGAGGCGATGCTCCTCTTCAGTCAGCACGGATATGCCGCTACCAGCATTGCCAAGATCGAGGCGGCGGCTGGGCTCACCCCTGGAGCGGGTGGCATCTACCACCACTTCCCAAGCAAGGAATCAGTGCTCTCCGCCGGCATAGATCGACATCTCGCGCGGCTCGCTGCACTGCGCGAGATTCGACAGATCCTGGGTCCTCTTGGAGACCTCAAAGCCGAACTGACGCTGACTGCCCGCTACGTCCTCGCGGAGCTCGATAGCGAGTCGGAGTTGCTTCGCATCCTCGCCTCCGACGTACGTGGCCGTCCGCACTTGCTGAGCGCCGCCGTCGAGCAGCTCGTGAGCTCGACGTTCGCCGGTTTTGCCACCTGGATAGAAGAGCGTGCGGAGCGTGCGATTGGGGCCGAGGAGGCGGAGTCGATCGCTGCGGTCGGGCTCGGATCGCTGCTCTCCTCCCGCCTGCTGCGCGACGTGCTGGGCATTCCGTCCCCGGTCGAGGACGAGGCGCTTGTCGAGACCTGGGTGGCGGTCATGAGCGTGGCGCTCGGTCGCGATCCAGTGCCCAGCACTGGATCCAGCGGCTAGCCTCGCCTCATGCTGCTGGCCATGATCGCCGACATCGACCCCACGGGGATTGAGGCCTTCCGTGCATATGAGGATCGTGTGCTCGCGCTGTTGGGGCGTCACGGCGGCGCGCTCGAGCGGCGGGTGCGCTCGGAGGACGGCACCACGGAGATCCACCTCGTCTCGTTCACCGGCGAGGCGGGCTATGAGGCCTACATGGCCGATCCGGATCGGGTCGCGGCGCGCACCGCGCTGGCCGGGGTCTCGATCGACCAGCGGGTGCTCACCGTCTCCGACGTCGCGCCCTGACGGGGCGCGGGTACTCGAGCTCAGGCTACGGCGGGGGCTTCGGGCAGACCGGGCTCGGGACCGCCGAGCTCTGTGACCGCGGGCGCCTCGTAGGCTCGGCCGGGGCAGCCGCCGAGGGCGAGCACGCGCATGCCCTGATCGCCCGGCCAGATCTTGCGCTTGGGCGTGGGCCCGACGCGGATGATCGTGTCGGGGTCCATTGTGTGGCGCTCGCCGTCGATCTCCATCTCGCCTGAGCCCTTCATCACGACGAAGACCTCCTCCTGGCCGCTCTCCGAGTGGTCGTGCTCGGGGTACTGGTGGGCGTTGGGCGGGAGGTCGATGACTTGCATCCCGAACGAGGCCACGCCGAGCTCGGCGCGGGCTCGCTTGAAGGAGCCGAACACAGCTCCCTCCATGGTGTCGATGGGCTTGATGGTGAAGTCCGGCATAGCGATCTCCTAGATGTTTGTAAGCTTCGGGCCCAAATTAATAGCACGAACGTTCGTGCTATAGACTTGACTGCATGCAGACAAAGGCGGCCACTACGCGGCAGGCGATCCTCGAGCGGGCGGTGGACGTGGCCTCGGTAGAGGGACTCGAGGGGCTGACGATCGGCAGGCTCGCGCGCGAGCTCGACATGAGCAAGAGCGGCCTGTTCGCTCACTTCGGCTCCAAGGAGGAGCTCCAACTGGCCACCCTCCAGGCCGCCGCGGGCCGCTTCTTCGAGGAGGTGGTGGCGCCGGCACAGGAGGAGCCGGAGGGCTATGCCCGCCTGCTCGCCTACTGCGAGCGCTACCTCGATTACCTCGAGCGCGGCGTGTTCGCCGGCGGGTGCTTCTGGGCCGCGGTTGGCAGCGAGTTCGACGACCGTCCAGGTCCCGTCCGCGACGCCATCAGCGCGGGAGTGAGGGCATGGACGGGGGAGCTCGAGAACCAGGCCGCGATCGCCGGCATCGAGGATGCGGCCGAGCTCGCCTTCGAGATCTACTCGCTGGGCCTGGGCGCCAACACCTACCTGCGCCTGCTCGGCGACGACCGTGCGGTGGCGCTGATCAGAGGGGCCATCGCACGCCGACTGCCGCCGCGGGCATGAGTCAGGCGTCAGGCGCCAAGCGGTCGGGGCGGACGCGCCGTGCGCCGCACTCGCCGCTTGCCGAGGCGGCGCAACAGCTCGCGCTCGGATTCAGCGCCTTTACGGGTCATGGCACCGACCAGGTGCACGCTGCCGCGCTGCACGCTCCAGTAGCCGGTGCGGGTCTGCCTGATCGTCAGCTGCTCGTCTCGATGCATGCTTGGGCCTCCGTTGGAGAAGTGGGGGCACAAACGACTGTGACGGGCCCAGCTCAAGCTCCGGTAACCGGGCAGTAAACAGACCCCGAACTTGTGGGAAGTCTCAGGAGCCGGTGCGCCCCGCGCGGGCGAGACCGTCTTTGAGCAACGCGCGAGCGAGGGTCAGTGGTTGGTTGACGAGCATCGAGACGCGGCCGGCGAGCGAGCTGGGGTCGCGGGCGACGCCGAGCTGGCGCAGGATGCTCACCTGGTCGAAGTACACGCGCTCACGCACGATCAGCTCGCCCTCGAAGATGAAGAAAGCGCACACGCGCGTGCGAAACGCCCTGCCGGGGAGCTGCGTCGGACATCGTCGACTTCTACCACTCGTGCTGAGCGCGAGTGGAGATCAGCCCCGTCCGCGGCCCATGCCACGGCGCATGCGATGCACCCGCCTGAGCTCCTCCACGGCCTCGTCGAGACCGCCGAGCGCCTTGGATGGACCCTCGCCGAGCAGCAGCTCAGGCTCGAGGCGGTGGCGGACTAGCTCACCAGCGATGGCATCCACGCGCTGCGCTCCCGCGCCTGGGCGCGAGCTGACAGCGCGCTCCATCCGCTTGCCGCGGAACAGCAGCCCCACGCCGTCGTCGAGCGCCCAGCCGCCGGGCAGCTCGCCATCCCTGACGGCGGTCAGCCACACGGGCAGGCGCTCGGGCTCGCCGTCGGTGTGGACGGTGAGCGAGCCATCCAGCAAACCGAGCCCGGCGAGCACTTCAGGTGGTCCGCTGGAGCGCGTGACGCCGCCCTCGAACCAACACATGGCGCCGGCGCTCAGGCCCGCGAGCACGATCCCTCGCTGCCACGCCTCGACAAGCAGATCGTCGAGGCGGTGGGCGCGCCAGATGGCCAGCAGGTTGCGCATCGAGCCGCCGCCCACGTAGACGACGTCCTGCTCGAGCACGAGCTCGCGCAGCGGCCTGGTCAGCTCGTGCATGCGAAACAGCGACACGTGCTCGTGCACACAGGTGCGATGGGCAAAGCGGGCTTTGAAGGAGTTGATCTGGTGGGTGGTGTCACCCGAAGCGGTAGGCAGGAACAGGATCTTCGGCTCTGTGGCGCGAGCGAGCGAGAGCACGTAGTCGTCGAGCAGCGGGTTGTTCGGCTCCATGGTGAAGCCGCCTCCGCCCATGGCGAAGATGGTACGCTCCTCGAGCGCGACAGATCCCTCAGCGCTCATACGGCCACGGGTGCGACGGTCACCATGGCCGACTTGGCGGCGCTGGGGGAACGTGCGAGCTTAGGGCGCTTGGAGCGTCCGGTCGCCGCGCCCAAGTATGTGACATCGAGGCGCCGCTCACGCACCTTCCTGCCCGCGAGCGCCACGCTGTAGGCGCAGCCGTCGGCGCGCGAGCTGAGGACCCGCTCGAGTTCTGTGCCCTGGAAGTGCAGCGCCACTCCGTCGTCGGCAGCGAAGCCCCCGCACATGCCCTCGGCGACCGCCCGGTGGTACTCGGCGCGGCGGGCCGGCTCGGCGTCGTAGTGCACGCAGTTGGAGTAGGGCAGCAGCCCC
>DATARM010000103.1:0-5589 GCA_036264155.1 Solirubrobacteraceae bacterium | reverse complement strand
CTTCGAGTCGCTCGAGTGCTTTGGCGGCGTCGGCTACGTGGAGGAGTCGGGTATGCCGCGCCTGTATCGCGAGGCCCCGCTGGCCTCGATCTGGGAGGGCTCGGGCAACGTCATGAGCCTCGACGTGCTCCGTGCCCTCACGCGCTCCCCGCGCTCGCTCGAGGTGTTCGTGGCCGAGGTCGAGCAGGCCCAGGGCACCGACGCCCGTCTCGACGGCGCCGTGACAAAGCTCAAGCAGCAGTTCTCCGATCCGACCACCCTCGAGAGCCGCGCCCGGCGCGTGGTCGAATCGATGGCGCTGTGCCTGCAGGGCTCGCTGCTCGTGCGCCACGGCGCACCCGCCGTCGCCGACGCCTTCTGCGCCTCACGCCTTGGCGGCGATGGCGGCCTCGAGTACGGCACCCTGCCCGCGGGCGTCGACTTCGAGAGCATCATCGCGCGGTCACGCCCCACGCTCTGACGCACGGGCGACACAGCAGACCAACGCTCGCTCCAACCCTGCCGGTCAGGGCAACGTCGCGAGGTCGCCATCGAAAGCCCTTCATGGGCCTACCATTGATCCGATGCCCACGCGCTCGAACCTCCAGCTGGCCCGCATCTTCGGCATCCGTATCGGGGTCAGCTACAGCTGGTTCATCGTCCTCTTCTTCCTCATCTACTACCTCTCCCAGTACTTCCACGAAGTGCTCGGGGGCTCGCAGAGCACCGCCTACCTGGTTGCCGTGGCAGCGGCCCTCGGATACTTCGCCTCGCTGGTGCTGCACGAGCTCGGGCACGCGCTCGCCGCACGGAGGCTGGGCATCCCAATCGCAGGCATCGACCTGTGGTTCTTCGGCGGCCTCTCACAGATGCGCCGCGAGCCCCAGTCGGCCGGCGAGGAGCTGCGGGTCGCCGCGGCCGGGCCGGCCGTGACGCTGCTGCTGTTCGCCATCTGTCTTGGCGTGGGCACTCTGCTCGCCTCCAGTGGGCAGTTCACCGATGTGGCGCTCACCAAAGAGGGCTTCACCACCACACCTGCCCTCGCCCTCGTCGGCTGGCTCGGCTTCATCAACGCGCTGCTCTTCCTGTTCAACATCATCCCCGCCTTCCCCCTGGATGGAGGCCGGATCGCCCGCGCCGTGATCTGGTGGCGCACCGGCGAGCGCAATCGCGCCACATTGGTGACCGGACGCATGGGGCAGCTGTTCGCCCTGGTCGTGGGCGCCCTCGGCGTCGTCGACTTCGCCAGCAGCGGATCGTTCTTTGCCCTGCTCACCCTGATGCTCGCCTTCTTCCTCTACCAGGCCGCCGGCGCCGCAGTCGTACAGGGGGCGCTCGGCAGGCGCATCCAGCATGTGACCGTGGGCGACATCATGGACCGCGAGCCCGTCACCATCCCGGCCGCCACCACCCTGCTCGACGCCCAGGAGCAGTTCTTCCTGCGCTACCGCTGGCCCTGGTTCGCCGTCGTCGACCCGGCCCGCCATTTCCTCGGCGTGGTGCGCCAGCAGCGAGTCGAGGGCGAGATCGCAGCCGGCAGGCCTGCCCTGAGCGTCATCGACGCGCTCGAGGCCGACATGCCCGTGCGGATCGGCCAAGAGGCCCCGCTCGAAGCGCTGCTGGGCTCCGAAGGGCTGGGACGGCTTGGGGCAATGGTGGCCGTGGACAGCGAAGGCGTCCTACAGGGCGTTGTCACGCTCGGCCAAGTACGCCAGGCGCTGCGCCCTGCACGCCAAGCCACCTGAGAGCTCCACCGTGAGTGGAATGTGGTCACGCGGGGGCCGCGAGCGCGCGCGTTATAGAGTCCCCGGCGGCACAATCGCCTTTTCCCCCATCGACCTCAGGGAGCCATGCCAGCACACGACGTATTGATCATCGGGGCCGGTCTCGCGGGCCAGCGCGCAGCGCTGGCTGCCGCCGAGAAGGGCGCAAGCGTGGCCATCATGAGCAAGGTCCACCCCGTCCGCTCGCACTCAGTGGCCGCCGCCGGTGGGATCAACGCAGCGATCAGCGTCGACGACGACTGGCGCTCGCACGCCTACGACACCGTCAAGGGCTCAGACTTCCTCGGCGACCAGGACGCCATCGAGGTCATGTGCTCCGAGGCCCCCGGCGAGGTCATGCACCTCGAGCACATGGGCGTGACCTTCCACCGCAACGACAAGGGCGAGATGGACCTGCGCGCCTTCGGCGGCGCCTCCATGAAGCGCACCGCCTACGTTGCCGACATCACCGGCCAGGCGCTCCTGCACGTGCTCTACGAGCAGCTCATGAAGCACCACGAGACGGTCGAGCGCTACGAGGAGTGGTTCACCACGTCGCTGCTCAAGGACGACTCCGGGCGCTGCTGCGGGGTGATCGCCCGCGACGTGCGAAGCGGGCGCATGGAGGCGTTCACCGCCAAGAACGTCATCCTCGCCTGCGGCGGGGCCGGCCAGGCCTACAAGCCCACCACCAACGGGCTGATCGTCACCGGCGACGGCATCGCCATGGCCTACCGGGCCGGCGCGCCGCTGATGGACATGGAGATGGTTCAGTACCACCCCACCTGCCTCGTCGAGACCGGCATCCTCATCACCGAGGGCGCCCGCGGCGAGGGCGCGCACCTGCTCAACTCGAGCGGCGAACGCTTCATGGAGAAATCCGCTCCCAACAAGATGGAGCTCGCCTCCCGCGACGTCGTCTCCCGCGCCGAGCAGATCGAGATCAACGAGGGCCGCGGCGTGGGGCCGGGCGGCTCGGGGATCTACCTCGATGTCACCGTCGTCCCTCGCAAGCGCACCCTCGAGGCGCTGCGCGAGATCGTCAACCTCGGCCGCGACTTCGCCGGCGTGGACATCACCAAAGAACCAATCATGATCCGCCCCGGTCAGCACTACATCATGGGCGGCGTCAAGACCGACGTCGACGGGCGCACCCCCATCGAGGGCCTCTACGCCGCCGGCGAGGTGGCCTGCGTCTCAGTTCACGGCGGCAACCGCCTCGGCGCCAACTCGCTGCTCGACACCCTCATCTTCGGCCGCCGCTCGGGCGAACACGCCGCCGCCCGCGCCGCCACCATGGGCATGCCCAGCATCGACACCAAGGGCCAGCTGCGCGAGGACGCCGAGCGGATCGACTCCATCATCGCCCGGCCACATGACGGTCGACGGGTCTCCGAGATCAAGAACGAGCTCGGCGAGCTCATGAACAAACACGCCGCCGTCTTCCGTGACGAGCAGGGCCTGAAGGGCGCCCTCGAGGAGATCGCCCGCCTCAAAGAGGAGGCGGGCAAAGCCTGGATCGACGATCGCGGCACCGTCTTCAACCAGGACGTCCTGGGCGCCATCGAGCTCGGCTACATGGTCGACTGCGCCGAGGCCACCGTCGTGGGGGCGATCGAGCGCAAGGAGTCGCGCGGCGCCCAGTTCCGCACCGACTACCCCGAGCGCAACGACGAGGAGTGGCTCAAGCACATCGACATCACGCTCGAGGACGGTCCCGGGGGCGGGCCTCGAGTCTCCTACTCGCCCGTCACCATCACCCAGTGGCAGCCCGAGGAGCGGAAATACTGATGGTCGCCGCCAAATCAAAGGAGCGCCGCTGATGGCCGAAGTCCACCACCCGCCCGAGCAGTTCAAGCTGCGGATGCGTCGCTACGACCCCGAGTCCGGCGAGGCGCCCTACTGGGACGAGCACACCATCGAGCTCGAGCCCCACCGCTCAGTGCTCGAGGCTGTGCTCCAGGCCAAAGACCGCTTCGACGGCTCCATCGGCATCCGCTGCTCCTGCCGCCAGGCGATCTGCGGCTCCTGCGGAATCCGCGTCAACGGCGAACCCGCCCTCGCCTGCCACACCCACCTCGACGCTGCCAAGGCCGGCGCCAAGGACGGCGTGATCGAGATCGAGCCCATGGGCAACATGCCCGTGCTCAAGGACCTCATCGTGGACATGGACGCAGTGCACTGGAAGAAGATCCGCCGCGTCACGCCCTGGCTCCTGGCCAAGCAGCCTGTGCCCGAGCGCGAGTACATCGTCTCCAAAGACTCCATGGTCGACGTCACCCAGTCGATGGCCTGCATCCAGTGCGGAGCCTGCGTGTCGGACTGCCTGGCAATGGAGGTAGACCCCGGCTTCATCGGACCGGCCGCCCTCGCCAAGTCCTACCGCTTCGTCGGCGACCCCCGCGACGACGAGCAGTTCGAGCGTCTCAACGACCTCGCCCAGGACCCCCAGGGGATCTTCGACTGCACCCACTGCTTCAAGTGCGTCGAGGCCTGCCCCAAGGACGTCAACCCCATGGGCCAGATCATGCGCCTGCGCCGCATCGCCACGAACGATCACCACATAGTCGACCAGAACAACGGCGAGCGCCACGAGGCCGCGTTCGCGTCCCTGATCGAGAACAACGGCATCTTGTGGGAGGCAGAGCTGATCCCCCGCTCCTACGGCGGCAACTCGTGGTTCGGGAAATTCGCCCCCAACGCCGGCAAGGAGCTCGTGGCTTCGCTCCCGACCGCCATCAGAGGCCTGCTGCGCGGCAAGATGACGATCATGAAGATCCTCAAACCGCACAAGATCCCCAAGAGCGACCTCAACGCGGTGAAGGCGATCTACGAGCGCATCGAGGGCCGTCCCGAGCGCTACGAGCTGAACCTGTACATAGCCGGCGAGGACGAGGCGCCGGTGCTCGTGGGCACGGGCGCCGAGGCCGTTGCGCCGGCCGGCGAGAACCCCACCTCCACCACGCCCCCACCGCCCGACCCCGGGCCGCCGTCGTCGGTCGGTCCCGAGGGCGAGAGCCCCCAGGTCGGCCCCGGCGGCGAGGATCCGGAGCACGGAGAGAGCTACGCCGAGGACGGCACGCCCGAGGAAGGGAGCAACCAATGAAGGTCGCCTACTGGCCCGGCTGCGTGAGCCGCGGCTTCACCCCCGAGCTGCACGGCTCGATGGCCCAGGTGGCTCCGCTGCTCGACATCGAGCTGGTCGAGCTCGACCGTGCCTGCTGCACCGGCGCGGGCGTCATCGCCGAGCACAACCAGGAGCTCGCCGACACCCTCAACGCGCGCACCTTCGCCCTCGCGCAGCAGGTCGAGGGGGCGTAGATGATGATGAACATCTGCTCCACCTGCCAGGGCGCCCAGAGCGAGTGCCAGGAGCGTCTCGACGCCAACACCGAGTACCGCGACCACGTAAACACCACGCTGGCCTCCGAGGGCCTCAGCTACGAGAAGGGCCTAACCAACAAGAACTTCCTGTGGCTGCTCGTCGAGGAAATCGGCTTGGACGAGCTGCGCTCACGCGTGCAGCGGCCGCTGACCAACCTCAAGGTCGGGCCCTTCTACGGCTGCTACATCGTGCGCCCGCGCAACCGCCTCGGCATCGACGCCGAGCGCCCGCGCGACCACTACCTCCACCAGGTGATCGAGGCCCTCGGCGGGACCGTGATCGAGTACGCCGGCATGCGCAAGTGCTGCGGCTTCCCGATCATCACCATGAACAAGGAGGCCTCGCTGAAGCAGGCCGGCCGCCACCTCGGCGACGCCGTAGACGCTGAGGCCGACTGCCTCGTCACGCCCTGCCCCCTGTGCCACCTGAACCTCGACCTGCAGCAGCCGATCGCCGAGAAAG
>DATARM010000068.1:0-2140 GCA_036264155.1 Solirubrobacteraceae bacterium | reverse complement strand
ACACCAGCGCTAGACCCCCACCGCACGGTGCTGATCACGGGCGGCACCGGCGCCCTGGGTACGCTGCTGGCCCGCCACCTGGCCGATGTCCACGGCGCCAGGCACCTCCTGCTAACGAGTCGCCGCTGTCCCTCGGCGCCCGGCGCCGAGCAGTTGGTCGAACAGCTCGAGGAGCTCGGTGCGAGCACACGCGTCCTCGCCTGCGACATCTCCAACCGCGAGGCGCTGGGTGCGCTGCTCCAGACGATCCCCCCAGAGCATCCGCTTGGAGCGGTTATCCACCTGGCCGGAGCGCGCGAGGACGGGGTGATCAGCTCGCTCGAGCCCGATGACTTCGAACGTGCCTTCGTCTCCAAGCTCGACGGGGCCGTGCATCTGCACGAGCTCACGCGCGAGGCAGACCTCTCCGCCTTCGTCATGTATTCCTCGGCGGCTGCCACCCTCGGCTCGCCCGGCCAGGGCAGCTACAGCGCCGCCAACGCCTTCCTCGACGCGCTCGCCGCTCGACGGCGCGCCGAAGGGCTGCCCGCGCAGTCGATCGCGTGGGGGCTGTGGGCGGCGCACAGCGAGATGACGGGCGAGCTCACCGACGCCGAGCGGGCACGCCTGGGTGCCTTGACCCTCTCCTCGAACGAGGGCTTGAGCCTGTTCGACCAAGCCTGCTCCACAGCCCAGCCGTTCGTGCTGGCCGCACCGCTGGACGGCGTCCAGCGGCCCGCCAAACGTCGTCGTGAGCAGCGTGGCTCGTTTGCCAAGCGGCTGCTCGAAACCCCCGCGGGGGAGCTGGAGGCGTTCGTGCTCGAGCTCGTCCGCGCGCACGCCGCCGCCGTGCTCGGATACGGCTCGCCCCGGGAGATCGAGCCCGGCCGTGCCTTCCAGGAGGTCGGCTTCGACTCCCTCAGCGCGCTCGAGTTCAGGAACCGTCTGGCGGCGGAGACCGGTCTGCGGCTGCCCGCCACGCTGGCCTTCGACTACCCGAGCGCAACGGCCGTGAGCGCGCACCTGCTCGAGCGCTACTCGCTCGCTGGAGCACGCAGCGAGAGCGAGGAACGGGAGCTCGAGCTGCAACGGGCGATCGCCTCGATCCCGCTGTGGCGGTTGCGCAGCGCGGGCCTGCTCGACCCCCTGCTCGAGCTGAGCGGGCGCGGCGACGAGCGCCCCGCCGGCGATGAGGCAAGCGCGATCGCGGGCATGGACGTCGAGCACCTCGTGGCGAGGGCTCTGGCCGGTGGAGCAACGAGCAGGAGAGAGAAGGTGAGCAGCTGATGACGACGGACAACGAGCAGATCGTCGAGGCGCTGCGCAGCGCGCTGATCGAGCTGGAGGACGTGCGCAGGGTGAACGAGCAGCTGGCATCGCGCTCGGAGGAGCCGATCGCGATCGTGGGGATGAGCTGCCGCTATCCGGGCGGTGCCTCATCGCCCGAGGCCCTGTGGGATCTGCTCGAGGACGAGGTAGATGCGATCGGCGAGTTCCCCGACGACCGTGGGTGGGACGTCGCCAACCTCTACGACCCCGATCCCGACCGCGCCGGCACGAGCTACACCCGCAGCGGCGGCTTCGTTCCCGAGGCCGCAGGCTTCGATGCGGGGTTCTTCGGAATCGGCCCAGGTGAGGCGCTCGCCATGGATCCTCAACAGCGGTTGCTGCTGGAAGGCGCCTGGGAGGCGCTCGAAGGCGCCGGGATCGACCCGGGCTCGCTCGCCGGCAGCCGGACGGGTGTCTTCGCCGGGATCAGCGCCCTCGAACACGGCCTCGACAGGCACTCGCTGCCCGCGGGGGTCGAGGACTACCTGAGCGTCAGCGCACTCGGCAGCGTCGTCTCGGGCAGGGTTGCGTATGCGTTTGGGTTTGAGGGTCCGGCGATCAGTGTGGATACGGCGTGCTCCTCCTCGCTGGTGGCGATCCACCTCGCGAGCCAGGCACTACGCGCAGGCGAATGCACACTGGCACTCGCAGGCGGGGTGACGGTGCTCTCGACTCCCGGACCGTTCCTGGCGTTTTCGCGTCAGCGTGGTTTGTCTGTGGATGGGCGGTGCCGGTCGTTTGGTGTGGGGGCTGATGGTGTGGGGTTCTCGGAGGGGATGGGGCTGGTGGTGTTGGAGCGGTTGGGTGATGCTCTCCGTAATGGTCACCGGGT
>DATARM010000055.1:0-7683 GCA_036264155.1 Solirubrobacteraceae bacterium | reverse complement strand
ACTGGTGGACGTCCACCAATCCGCAGTCGCCGTTTGTGTTCGGGCTGATCGCTGCCGTCCACCACCCCGACGGCAGCCGCGAGTCGATCAGCGACTGGAGTGGACCGCTCCAGCTGAGGCTGCAGAGGCCGGGCGACACCCAGGTCTCCAAGGCGCCGCGCGAAGCCATCCCGGAGCTCTTGGCCGAGCGTTTCGCCCTAGCGGGATTTGTGCTCGGTGCCGACGGTCGCGTAGAGGCCGGATGAGGTGCCTTCTCTAGCCTCACCCGGCAGGGGGCGTTGGGCTGAGTGACACAGCTGACCTGGAACGCCGCTACCGGCGACTGGCTGCCGGTGCTCTGGCGCAAGTAGCTATCAGTCGGCCTAAGCAGCAGTAGGCGCTCCGAACCAAGTGCTGAGTGCTTCAGCGAGCCCAGGGTCGTCAGATGGCTCACCCACCCAGGCCACGTATCCATCGGGCCGGATCAACGCGGCAGAGGTCGCGGCGACCGCGCCAAGCACCGGAAGCTCCCACCCACCCTCATATTCCGCATCGATCAGCTGGACCCGGTCGGCCCATGGAGTGAGGTCAAACCTGTCGGGCTCGCCGAGGTTGAGCAGCACAGGCCTGGCGTCGTGCAGCAACTCGAAGACCCGAAGCGGGCCGTCGGCGGTCACGAGATCCAGGTCGGGCATGCGGCGTCCGAGCAAGGGGTGGCCCTCGCCGAGGTCATAGTGGATGTCCAGCCCGGAGACGATTCCGGCAAGTCGTTTGCGAGGCTCGTCCATGATCGCAAGCTCCGACACCACGTCGGCCAGGGCCTTCGTGCGCTCGTCCTGGCGCTGGAGCGCGGTCTGGGCCATCGTGTGCCGGAGCGCGCGGGCAGCGAGTGGATGGCGCTCGTCGTGATAGGTATCCAGGAGGCTCTCCGGGGAGATCCCATTGACCACCTGGGCCAGCTTCCAGCCCAGGTTCACCGCGTCCTGCACGCCGAGGCTGAGGCCTTGCCCACCGGCGGGATAGTGCACGTGCGCTGAGTCGCCAGCGAGCAGGACTCGTCCCGCGCGGTATGAAGCTGCCTGTCGTGTCATGTCGGTGAATCTGGAGATCGACGTAGCGTTGTGGATGCCGAAGTCAGTGCCGTAGACGCTGATCAGCGCCTCACTGAGTTCCTGCAGCGTGGGCTCGCTGCTGCCCCCGATTTGCCGCTCGCTCACCATCACCCGCACCGGCCCTTCCTCGCCGTAGACGACCTCGCCGTCACGGATCTCGTACTCCAGTCGGCCGATACCGTGGATGCCGACGGCATCGCGTCGGATGCCCAGCTCCGGCTCCTCGGTCATCTCGGCCTCGGCGATGAGGTTGCTTTTGGTCGGATCCCATCCCGGGAACTCAATCCCGGCTGCTTTACGGATCACGCTGCGTCCCCCGTCGCACCCGACGAGGTACTGTGACCGCAGCCACTCACCGTCGGCCAGCTCGACGCTGACGCCGGTGTCGTCCTGCTCGAAGCTCGTCACCTCGCTTCCGTAGTAGGTCCGCACGGGCAACTCGGCGATCCACGTGGCCATGATCTTCTCGATCCGGCTCTGCCAGATTCCGAGCGAGTACGGATGACGCGTCGGGAAGTCGCTCATGTCCAACACGGTCGTGCCGATCATCGAGGCCTGAGCCACCTGACCCTCCGCGAGGAAGCGATCGGCGACCCCACGCTGGTCCAGCACCTCGATCGTGCGCGAGTGAAATCCACCGGCCCGTGAGCCGGCGAGCATGTGATCGAGGCGTCGCTCTACGACCGCCACGTCGACCTTCGCCAACGCCAACTCAGCCGCCAGCATCATCCCCGTTGGACCCCCTCCGGCGACTACCACTGCATGTTTGCTCATACCCATTTTCACAACTCCCATTTCCGTAGGCTCTGGCGTCGGCCGGCGATTATGGGGCACGGTTCGGGCTTGAAACAAGCCCCCCAGTCGGGTATACATTGGTAATGGAAAGGGGTAATGGATCTCCTTTCCCTTGCCTCAGCACTCGGGGCACGGCGTAATCGTGGGAGTCTGGCCGTCCTGGCGCGGTGTTTGGTCCTACTCCGTTTCAACCCCCAGCGTTCGCGCAGTCGGCGAGCGAGGCACGGCCTTCTGGTCGGGATTGGTCCCGAGCAAACGGTCGCCGAGGTTCGAGCTGACCCCCATCCAGTAGTCCTCGTGCTTGAAGTGGTGCAGACGGTGGTTGCGCCAGATCGTCTTGTACCAGCGGCTTCGCGGAACGTAGGGGGTGTGGATCAGGAAGTGCGACCACTCGTAGCGGAACAGCCCGAGGTAGGCGAACAGGATCCCGGTGAGAGCCTGCGCCAGCACGGACCAGCCCAGCAGACCGTCGATGACCACCGCCAGCACCCCGATCACGATTGCGATCTGGATGAGGAATCCGGCGGCCTCGATGGGCTTCAGCAGCACTCTGTCGAGGTCGGAGGGGGAGTGGTGGTGGCGGCGGTGCTGGATCGAGCCGTATAGCTCGATGCGCTTGCCTTTGATCGAGAATGGCTTCAGATGCAGGAGGTATTTGTGGATGACCCACTCCACGAAGGGCTGGGCAGCAAGCAGCACGAGTGGGGGAGTCACATCTCGCCAAGACCACTGGCCGACATAGATCCGCGCGGCCAGCACCACCAGGATGGCCGCGCCCACGACGCGGGGGGAGAGGTGGCCCATGAACTCCCGCCAGCACGCCCCTAGGCGTGTGAGGTCCGCACGCTTGGACGTCAGCTCGTGGTGATACTCGACTGGTATCGGCTCGGCGCTCATCCGCGCCCGTTCCCTCCGGCGAGCAGCGATGCGAGCTCGCTCGGCGGCTGCAGGGCCTGGCGCGCGGCCCGCTCCGACCCCTTGGGGTCGCCTGTGGCGATGGCTGCCGCGATTGGGCCCCGATGCTTGCTTTTGCGCAGCTCCTCTTCAAGCCAGGGAAGACTGATCTCGACACGGGCGTGCACAGCGCGGATGAGGCTGGTGAAGGCGAGCTGGTAGGCGAGGTTGCCGGCGCCGTCGAGTATGACCCGCCAGAAGGACTCATCGAGTTCGAGTAGCTCCTCGCCCGAGCCCGTCAGACGAATCTGCTCCGCTATCCCGGGCAGCTTGGCCCGGAGCTCGGGCGCGCCCCGTTCGGCGCATAGTCGTGCGAGGTCCGCTCCGATCCCGGCTCGCATCTCCAGAGCGGCCAGGAGCAGGGGCAGCAGCGGCTCCAGCTCGCGAGCGTGCTCGGCGAGCAGCGCCAGCACGTCCAGGCCGGCGGTGAGCTTGTAGTCGAGCACGGTTGTGCGCCCGCCGTGCATGCCCCTGACGAGCCCGACCTGCTCCAAGCGCTTGACCGCCTCGCGCACGACGTGGCGGTTGACCCCGAGCATCTCACTGAGCTCTCGCTCGGAGGGGATGGCCGAGCCGACCGGGTACTCGCCGCCGACGATCTCGGTGGTCAGCTGCTCGAAGACCCTGTCGGGTAGGGACTGCCTGTTGACCGCGCTCAGTGCCACGGGCGGCAGCTTAGCAGCTGGTCCAACCAGTTCACTTTCAGGCTTAGCCGCCCGGATGGAGTAGACGGTCGAGGCCGTCGAGGATGAGATCGAGCCCCCAGGCGAACTCGACGGCGTTGTCGTACCCGGACTCGGGGAGCTTTGTGGCGATCTCAACGAGGTGGGGGTAATCCTCGAGCGCGCCAATCGTCTGTGCCCTCCGCTGGGCGGCCTCTCCCGCGCTCTCGGAGGTCTCGAACCCCAGATCCCTTTCCTGCAGGGCGAAGCCATAGATGTAGGCGTCCTGCAGCGAGTAGGCATGGATCGCCATCTCGAACGGGAAGCCGGCCTTGCGCAAGCAGCCCATCACCGCGTTGTGATTTCGCAGGTTCGCCGGACCGGGGCGACGCGACTCCATCATCCCGATCGCCCAGCTGTGACGCTGGAGGGCCTCGCGCGCTGAGGTCGCCCGGCGGCGCATCGCGGTCGTCCACTCGAGGTTCTCGGAGGGGAGCTCGATCTCGCTGAAGACGATGTCGACCATGCCGTCGAGGAGCTCGTCCTTGTTGGCGACGTGCTTGTAGAGCGCCATCGGCACCACGCCGAGGTCCTGTGCGAGCCCACGCATGCTGAACGCCTCGAGCCCGGCTTCGTCGGCGAGGGCAACGGCGGCCTGCAGCACACGAGTACTGCTCAGGGTTTCCCGGGTCTTGGTCGTCTGCTTGGTCATCGGCCTTGACAAGTGTACAGCGTACACCTATAGTCCCCTACACGAGTGTACGCCGTACACCACACAGGAAGGCATTGCATGAACCCCGACGCGCCCTATCCCGTCCAGTACTCGGTCGACTACCCGGACCGCCCGCTCAACCGCCTCACTACGTTCTTCCGCCTGTTCATGGTTATCCCGATCGGGATCGTTCTCGCCCTCATCGAGGGCGGCGTCTCCGCCTACGGGGGAAGGGCCGGCGGGACGGCCAGCGCTGTAGGCCTGGTCGTGTTGCCCACGCTGCTGCTGATCCTGTTCCGCCAGAAGTACCCGCGCTGGTGGTTCGATTGGAACCTCGAGCTGATGCGCTTCTCTGCCCGGGTGGGCGTGTATCTGTCGTTGATGGACGACCGCTAACCCTCCACGGACGAGCACCAGTCGGTGCATCTCGAGTTTCCCTACCCCGACGCCCGCAACGACCTCAACCGATGGCTGCCGCTGGTCAAGTGGCTGCTGGCCATTCCGCACTACGTGGTGCTGTTCTTCCTATTTATTGCCGCGTTCTTCGTGGTGATCGCCGCGTGGTTCACGATCCTGTTCACTGGTCGCTTTCCCCGCGCGATGTTCGACTTCCTCGTCGGCGTCGGGCGCTGGACCAACCGCGTGATCGCCTACGCCCATGTGCTGGTGACCGATCGCTATCCGCCGTTCCGTCTCGCCCCGTAGCAATGTACGGAGCGCTCGCTCACCCGGCACGGCGTCGTCTGCTGGAGAGATCCTTCGCCAGGGCGACGCCCGCGTGACGGCGCTGGCAGACGCGTTCACGGTGTCGCTGGCCACGACCTCCAAGCACATCAAGGTGCTCGAGGGTCGCTGACATTCAGGCCACCGACGAGATGCGAGTCGTGCAGCTGACACCGCCCGGCTCGGGCTGCGCGGTCGTGTTTGGGCGGCGTCCTCTACGCGTGGTTCAGCGACCCCGACGGCAACCTGTGGACTCTGCAGCAGTGGTCGCGCAACCAGCGATCGGCTTCGGTCAGCCGCGCACGCCAAGCGCGTGCGCGGCTGATCCGCTGTCACCCGGCAGGCGGCTGGTCGATGCGCACCATGTTGCCGGAGGGGTCACGCACGGCACAGTCCCGCGTGCCCCACGGCTGATCGGTCGGCTCCTGCACGATCTCGGCGCCCGAGGCGCTCAGCTGCTCGAAGCTGGCGTCGAGATCGTCGGTGTGGAAGTGGACGCCGTTGAGAGCGCCCTTGGCTACGAGCGCGGCGAGTGCGTCGCTGTCGGCGGGACTGCCGTTCAGGTAGTTGGTGAGCACGATCGCGACATCGGGCTGGGAGGTGGCGCCAACGGTGATCCAGCGGAAGTCGCCGCGGGCGACGTCGTTGCGCATCTCTAGGCCGAGCGTGTCCCGGTAGAAGGACAGCGCGGCCTCAGGGTCATGGACTAGTACGAAGCATGTGGAAAGTGTGAGGTTCATGCGCCCTACGCTAGTGAGCCAGCGCGCCAGTGGCTTCTCCGATCCTGCTCGGCTTGCGACTTGGGCGGGTGAGGTCCTTGGCGATGCACCCTGGCACCCCCAAGAGCGCGCTGTGGTCACGCGCCCTGTAGGCCGTCGGCGTCTCGCCTACCAGCTGGGTGAAGCGTGCGCTGAACGAGCCGAGCGAGGTACAGCCCACCTCCATGCAGACCTCGGTGACCGACAGCTCGCCGCTGCGCAAGAGCGCCTTCGCCCGCTCGATCCTCCGCGTCATCAGATAGGAGTAGGGCGTCTCCCCGTACGTCGCGCGGAACTGCCGCGAGAAGTGCGCCGTTGACATCAGCGCCGCCCGAGCGAGCGCGGCGACATCGAGCGGGCGCGCATACTCGCGGTCCATCAGATCGCGAGCCCGGCGCAGATGGGCGAGGTTGGCGAGGTCCTCCGGCGTCACGATGCGAGCGTAGCGGCGGCTGGTCCGCACTCGAGGTCAGGCGTGGGCGCTGCGATTCAGTGGCATCTACCTGCAAATACAGATAGATGGTCCCACGGCCACTAATCAAGCGGTCTGCCCGGCGAGTGAAGTGCCAGGTTTCGGGAACCTGACCTCGATCCGCAGCCCCCCTGCAGGCTGCGCGTGAACGGTGAGCTTGGCCCCGTGTGCGGTTGCGATTGCATCGACAATCGACAGACCCAGACCATGCCCCCGGTCGTGGCTGGTGCGCTCGCTGCCCAGCCGCTGGAAGGGCCGCACCAGCGATGCGAGCTGCCCGGGAGCGATCACAGGTCCGCTGTTGGCGACCGTGAGGACCGCGTCACCATTCTCGATCGCGCTTGCCACCGTCACCCAGCCGTCGTGGTTGTTGTGGCGAATGGCGTTGTCGAGCAGGTTGGCGATGAGCCGCTCGATCAGCCGCCTGTCGCTGGCGAGGGGCGTGGGCTGCAGCTTGCTTTCCAGACGCAGGCCGCGCCGGGCGATCTCGTCGTTGTGTCCGCGCAGGATCTCGCCCGATCATCGAGAGCCCCACCGACGTGGTCATCAAGCTGACCACGACGAACATCTGTGGCTCGGATCTGCACATGTACGAGGACGAACCGAAATGGAGCAAGGTCGGGTCCTCGGTCATGAGAACCTGGGCGAGGTCATCGAGGTGGGCGACGCCGTACAGCGGGTGAAGAAGGGCGATCTGGTGTGCCTGCCGTTCAACATCGGCTGCGGCTCATGCAAGAACTGCGAGCGCGGTCTCACCGGGTACTGCCTGGCGGCCAACCCCGGGACGGCCGGCGCCGCGTACGGGTTCGCGGCGATGGGTCCCTACGAAGGCGGCCAGGCTGAGTATCTGCGCGTGCCGTGGGCCGACTTCAACTGCCTGCTGCTGCCGCCGGACGCCAAGGAGAAGGAAAGCGACTACGTGATGCTCGCTGCGCGGGGAAGGTGCTGCTCGTCGAGCGTCACCCAGACCGGCTGAAGCTGGCCGACCGTGGATGCGAGTGCGTCGGCTACCAGGCCCACGACCATGAGGGACATGAGGTGCCGAACCTGACGATGAACAACCTCGTCGCCTCCGTCAAGGCAACGGGCAGCATCGGCGTGGTGGGCGTCTTCATCCCGGAAGATCCAGGAGCGGAGGATGAGCTCGAGCAGGAAGGCAAGCTCGCCTTCGACTTCGGCGAATTCTGGTTCAAGGGTCAGCGCATCGCCACAGGGCAGTGCAACGTGAAGGCGTACAACCGCAACCTGCGTGAACTGATTGCCTCGGGCAAGGCGGAGCCGTCGTTCCTGGTCTCCCATGAGCTCCCGCTCGCGGAGGCCCCCGACGCGTACAGGCACTTCGACGACCGTGACCAGGGGTGGACCAAGGTCCTCCTCAAGCCTGCCGCCTGAGCGACGAGGTGGCCGGCGACCTCGGATTGGTGGGTTTGCCGGCCACCCAGGTCTCGGTTACGCCGATGTCGGCGATTCGGTCACGGTCGTGCGTCACCGGGTCGTGTGCGAGATGAACCAGATC
>DATARM010000175.1:0-14728 GCA_036264155.1 Solirubrobacteraceae bacterium | reverse complement strand
CCAAGCCCGGTTTGCCAGCTGCGTTGTCAATAATGGCTTTCTCTGTCACCACACCCATCTACTACGTCAACTCCGACCCCCACGTCGGCCACGCGTACACGACCGTGGCCGCGGACGCGCTGGCCCGGCACCACCGCCAGCGCGGCGAGGACGTGTTCTTCCTGACCGGCACCGACGAGCATGGCGAGCCGGTGGCCGACGCGGCGCACGCCCTGGGCATCGAGCCGCAGGAGCTGGCCGACCGCAACGCCGAGCGCTTCAAGGCGCTCGCGCCACAGCTGAACGCGAGCAACGACTTCTTCATCCGCACCACCGACCCTCAGCACGAAGCGGTCGTCCAACAGGTGCTGAGCCGGGTGCGCGACAACGGCTTCGTCTACATGGGCACATACGAGGGCTGGTACTGCCCGCGCTGCGCCGACTTCAAGGCCGACAACGAAGTCGACGAGGGCAACCGCTGTCCGATTCACCACATCGAGCTGACGCGCGAGCAGGAGGACAACTACTTCTTCAAGCTCTCTGCCTTCCAGGAGCGCCTCGAGGCGCTGTATGCGGAGCACGAGGATTTCGTGTGTCCGCGCACCCGTTACAACGAGGCGCTCTCGTTCATCCGCTCGGGCCTGCGCGACGTGCCGCTGACCCGGCACAAGCTCACCTGGGGGGTCAAGGTCCCGTGGGACCCCGACCACGTCTTCTACGTGTGGTTCGACGCGCTGCTGAACTACTACTCGGCGCTCTCCTATGCCCGCGAGGGCGAGGATCTGACACCGCGCCTGTGGCCGGCTAGCTATCACCTCATCGGCAAGGACATCCTGCGTTTTCACACCGTGTACTGGCCGGCGCTGCTGATGGCGGCCGAGATCGAGCTGCCACAGCACGTGTTCGTCCACGGATTCCTGCTGATGGACGGGGAGAAGATGAGCAAGTCGCTGGGCAACGTGCTCGACCCGTTTGCCGTGATCGAGCGCTTCGGCGCCGATGCGCTGCGCTTTTATCTGTTTCGCGACGTGCAGTTCGGGCAGGACGGCTCGGTCTCCACGGCCGCGTTCGAGCTGCGCTACGAGAGCGAGCTGGCCAACGAGCTCGGCAACCTCGCCAGCCGCACGATCGGCATGTTGATGCGCTACCGCGACGGCAGCGTCGCCTCGGGCGAGCTCGACCCCGCGCTGGTCGAGGACTTCGAGGGACTGCCGGGGCGCGTGGCGGCACACGTGGACCGCGCCGAGCTGACGCTTGCGCTCCAGGAGATCTGGCAGCGGGTCAGGCGCCTGAACCGCTATGTGGAGGAACAGGCGCCGTGGGTGCTGGCCAAAGACTTGGAGCGCGCCGGGGAGCTCGATCGTGTGCTGCGCAGCCTGGTCGAGGGCTTGCGCTCGGTCACTGTTCTGCTGTGGCCCTATCTGCCCATGAGCGCAGAGCGGCTGCTGGCGGCGCTTGGCACGAAGGAGCTCTCGCTGGCGAGCGCCGAGCTGGGCGCCGGGGCGATCGAGCGGGTCGAGGCGCTCGAGTCGCTGTTCCCCAAGGATCTGTAGCGATCGACTCTCGGGGCGCGCGGTGATCGACTCCCACACCCACCTGCACCTGTGCGATCCCCCGGACGCCGAGCTCGTGGCGGCGGCCGACGCGGTGGGTGTGACGCGCATGCTCACCGTGGGAATCGACGGCGCGTCCTGTCGTGCAGCGCTGGCCAGCGCCGAGGACTTCCCGCAGGTCTACGCGGCGGTCGGTCGGCATCCCAACGCTGCCCGGGGCTTCGATGACGCCGACTTGGCCGAGCTCAGGGGGCTGGCCGAACACGAGCGCTGCATGGCGATTGGCGAGACGGGCCTCGACTTCTATCGCGACACCGCGCCTGCCGCTGACCAGCAGCGCGCCTTCGCCGCGCAGATCGCCCTCGCGCGCGAGACGGACAAGCCGCTCGTGATCCACTCACGCGCCGCCGACGAGCAGACGCTCGCTCAGCTCGCAGCCGAAGCGGACGGGGTGAGCGTGGTGATGCACTGCTTCTCGATGCCCGGCCACCTGGAGGAGTGCGTGCGGCGGGGCTATGCCATCTCGTTCGCCGGCAACGTCACCTACAAAAGCGCTCCCGACTTGGCCGAGGCCGCCCGCCTGGTGCCCGCGGAGCGGCTGCTGGTGGAGACCGACGCCCCCTACCTCACACCCCAGGCGGTGCGAAAGGAGCGCAACCAGCCGGCCTTCGTGATGCACACCCTGGGCTTCATCGCCGAGCTGCGCGGCATGGAGGTGGATGACCTGGGGGAGCTCGTGACGCAAAACGCAGCCCGTGTCTTCGGCTGGGCACACCCATGACCGGGCACAAGTGAGCGCGGTGTCGGACACCCCTCTCCAGCCCAGCCTGCGGCGCATGCGTCGCTTCGGCGTGCGGCCCGACCGCGATCTGGGGCAGAACTTCCTGATCGACTCGAACATCCTCGGCGTGATCGAGCGCGCCGCCGAGCTCGAACCGCAGGATGTGGTGCTGGAGATCGGTGGCGGCCTCGGGGTGCTCTCCGAGCATCTGGCCGAGCGTGCGGCCCACGTGCACGTGATCGAGATCGACGAGCGCCTACGCGAGGCGCTGCAGGACGCCACTGATCCCCACTCGAACGTGACCTTGCACTGGGGCGATGCGATGAGCATCGAGGTGGCCGCGTTCGAGCCGCAGCCACAGAAGGTCATTGCCAACCTCCCCTATGGCATCGCCGCGGGGGTGCTGTTGCGTACGGTGGCCGAGTTGCCCAGCGTGGAAGTCTGGGTGGCAATGGTGCAGCGCGAGGTGGGCGAGCGTCTGGCCGCCGCGCCCGGCAGCGGCGCCTATGGCACGCCCTCGGTGCTCGCCCAGCTGGAGTGCGAGGTCGAGGTGCTGCGGGCGATCCCGCGCACGGTCTTCTTTCCCGTTCCCAACGTCGATTCGGTGCTCATCGGCATGCGCAGGCGCGCAGCCGGCACGATGGGTGAGTCCACCACGCCGACGCTGCGTGCGCTCGTCAGTGGGGGCTTTGCCCACCGCCGCAAGCAGCTCGCGGGGTCGCTGGGCATCTCCGGCGGGGCGCCTGGGCGCTCGCGCGAGCAGGTGCGCGCGGCGCTGACCCAGCTGGGACATCCGGTGGACGTGCGCGCCGAGCGCCTCTCGCCGGAGGACTTCAGGGCGCTGGCGGGCCTGCTGGAGCTATGAACCGTCTGCGTGCGTTGGCGCCGGCAAAGATCAACCTTGGCCTGTTCCTCGGCCCGGTCCGCGATGAGGACACTCGCCACGAGCTGGTTAGCGTGATGCAGTCGATCTCGCTGGCGGACGAGCTCACGCTCGAGGCGGCCCCGTCGGATGCGAGCGAGGACGAGGTGCTGTGCCCAGGTGTGGAGGGGCCGGCACGGGAGAACCTCGCGGCGGGCGCCCTACGCGCGTTTCGAGCGCGCACCGGCTGGGACGCGCCGCCGCTGCGACTGAGCATCGTCAAGCGGATTCCCGTGGCCGCCGGTCTGGGCGGTGGCTCTGCCGATGCGGCCGCCGCCCTGCGCCTGGCCCGTCACGCTTCGGGTCTGGGAGACGAGCGCTTGCTGCTCGAGCTGGGTGGCGAGCTCGGGGCGGACGTACCCGCGCAGATCTCCCCGGGTCGTTGGCTGGCGAGCGGGGCGGGGGAGCTGCTGCAGGCTCTGCCAGACCCCCGTGTTCCCTTTGGCGTGCTGGTTCTGCCTTCCACTGAAGCGCTGTCAACTGCAGCGGTCTACGCCGAGGCCGATCGCCTGCAGCTAGCGCGCACGGCGGAGGAGCTGGGGGTGCGCCACGTCGAGCTGAACGCTGCCCTCGCTCACGGCGAGTCGCTACCGGCGGCGCGCGAGCTGCTGCACAACGACCTCCAGCGCGCCGCCGCCTCGCTGCGCCCGCCGATCGCCGCCGCGCTGCGGGGGGCGCGCGCCACAGGCGCCGATCTGGTGCTCCTCAGCGGCTCGGGACCGACCGTGCTTGGGCTGTTCGACCACGCCGAGCGCGCCGAGCAGGCGGCCGGCGCGCTCACGGGCGCGGTCCCGACGCCAAGCAGCGCTACGCCGGTGGGGGCGGCCTTCGGCGAGGTCAGCGACCTGGGCCGCTCGGCATAGCGTGCCGGCGGCGAGCGCCCGTACGCCGACTCCTGGCCGGCGGACGACACCCGCGTGCGTCACAATCCCAGCTTCAGCTATGAGCAGAGCGACGATCAACGAGCTTGTTGCGGGCGGCGCCGGCATCGTCGGCCTGGGTGTGTACGCCGGGCTGATCCTGCGGCCGGCATGGACCTCATATGCGCGCCTGTGGGAGCGGCTGGCCGCGACGGTCCTGTCGTTGTACGTGCTCGCGGTGCTCGTGGGAGCCGGGGTGGCGGGCGCTCTGGCAGCCGTCTACTTCTGGGGCTGAGGCATGTCAGACCTTGCAGCGCTCGACGCGATCACCGAGGCGGTCGAGTCGGGAGCGGGATTGCCCGAGGTCGTCAGAGCTGCCGCGCGGGCGCTCGAGGCCAGCCTGGCGGTGACCGACGCGTGGGGAGCGACGCTGGCCGTGGCCGCGCGTTCGCCCGCTGAGGAGCGGGCGCTCCTCTCGCAGGGCGAGGGGGTGAGCAGCTCGCCGCTGCGCGTGGCGGATACGGTCGTTGGCAGCCTGCACATGCGCGCCAAGACGGATCCGAGCGACTCGATGCGCAGGCTGCTGTTGACGATGATTGCCTCCGAGGTCGAGCGTGTGAGGGCGCCCGAGCGGGTATCGGAAACGGCCTCCGGCGATTTCCTGCGCGCGGTGCTGCAACGCGAGCTGACGGGGCGTGAGGAGATCTTGGCACGGGCCAAAGAGCTCTCGCTGGACATCGAGGAGGGCGCCTGCATGATCGTGGCGCGCGCCCATCCGCAGGCGCCGACGGACGAGGGCTGGCGCGGACGTGTGCGCGCAGTGGCCGAGCGTGGCGAGCGCGCAGTTGCGAGCCGCTCGATCGCGGCGCTCTCAGATCGGGACGGGATCGGCGGGGCGGAGGTGCTGCTGCTCGTGCCCGGGGGCGAGGACGCCACCGCTGCCCGTGCCGCCGAGGCGGTTCTGCACGAGATGGAGTCGGGTCTCGGCGGCTACGTGTTCGCGCTGGGGCGCAGCCGCGTCACGGAGGACCCCGCCGAGCTGCCCCGAGCGGCCAGCGAGGCGCTGCTCGCGGCCAACGTGGCCCAGGGCTCGCGCGAGTCCTCCGCCTTGGCCTTCGAGCAGACCGGCGCCTACAGGCTGCTGCTGAGCGCGATGAGCGAGAACCCGACCGAGCTGCAGCGCTTCTACGCCGAGACCGTGGAGCCGCTGGTGGCCTATGACGAGCAGTACGAGACCGATCTCGTGCGCACGCTCGAGACGTTCCTCGAGGCCGATGGAAACGTGGCGGGTACGGCGCAGCGCCTGTTCACACACCGCCACACGATCTACTACCGCCTGGAGCGCGTGCGTGAGCTGTCAGGGCTGGACGTGAGCTCCAGCGACGGCCGGGAGAAGCTCAGCCTGGGCCTTAAGTCGATGCGCGTGCTGGGAATCGCCTCGGCGGCAGGGCCGGCACTCGAGGCAGGCGCCGAAGGTGGGCGTGTGCCGCGCCGCACGGGACGACGCGCCTAGTTGCGCACGCCCAGCTCGATTGCATACAGCGCGCCGTAGTGCCCAGCGCCGAGCACGCTCGGCAGCGCGGGGGTCACACCGGTCCCCGCGTCGTGGAATTCGCCGTCGAGGATGATTTCCCGGTGGGGTGGCGAGGCCATCCATTCGGCCACGATGTGTTCCGGGGTGGAGTAGCGACCGGTGCCCCAGGCGATGTTCTGCCCGACTGCGATCCGGGCTGCGTGTGCGCGGTAGCGGGTGCTCCCGACGAGCGACATCGGTGTCTGTCCCGTGGGTCGTACGTCGGCGAAGTAGTTGGAGCGCACCATGCTCGTGACCTGACTTGCGGCCACGGCCCCGAGTTCCGCGTTGGCGTGCAGCGGACGCAGCCCGTGGGCAGCGCGAATCTGGTCGATCAGGCACAGCGTGGCTGCGTCGACGACGGCCGCGTTGGCGGCGCTGGGGCGCACGCCGGCGCCCCGACAGCCCGCGGCGCGGGCTTGCGCGAGCGTGGAGGGCAAGCCGACGAAGAGCACGAGGACGAGGGCGAGTAGGCCTGCCGACCATGCCGTCCCGATCCCAGTGCCCTTTTTCGGCCTTCCCCCCAACAGAGTGCAGGAATGGTTGCAGGCAAAGGAGACCACTGCGTCATCAAGTTGTAACCGCTGTCCCGGCGGTTTCAAACGTGGCCCCGTCCGTATGCGGTAGAGGGCGACTCGCGGTGGGAGGCCGATGCCGGATCGCTCGCGGGAGGGATCCAGGATCTATCCTTGGAGGTGCCCTGGGGGGTCGTCCAATGGCAGGACATCAGGTTTTGGTCCTGAGAATCGGGGTTCGAGTCCCTGCCCCCCAACTTGCGATGCGGATCTGCGATCAGCCAATAGCATCTGTCTCTTGAGCGCTCCCATCGTTCTGATCCTGGCGGCCGGACAGGGGACCCGCATGCGCTCTGCCACCCCGAAGGTGCTGCACGAGCTGTGCGGTCGTCCGATGGTGCTGTGGCCGCTCAGCGCGGCTCTGGCCGCCGGGGCCGGCAGGGTCGTGGTCGTGGACTCGCCGCGTCGTGCGCTCGAGTCGATCCTTCCCGAGGGGGTCGAGATCGCGGTCCAGGAGCGCCCCGATGGCACGGGCGGGGCGGCAGCGGCGGCAATGGCGCAGCTCGGCTCGAGCGTTGACCCCGCGGCTCCCGTTGTAGTGCTCAGTGGCGATGTGCCGCTGGTGAGGGCGGAGACGATCGCCGAGCTGGTGGACGCGCACAACGCCGCCGGCGTAGCGGCCACCATGGCGAGCACTGTGCTCGATGACCCCACGGGCTATGGCCGGGTGCTCCGCGACGGCAGCGGGGCGGTGTTGCGGGTGGTGGAGACCAAGAGCCACGGCGACTCCACCCAGGCCGAGCGCGAGATACGCGAGGTGAACACGGGGATCTTCGTGTTCACGGCACGCGCGCTGAGCGGGGCGCTTCCACGTCTGGACACCGAGAACGCGCAGGGCGAGCGCTACCTGCCGCAGGTGCTCGACTTGCTCAGAGCGGATGGTGGGCAGGTGCAGGCGCACCTGGTCGAGGACGAACGACTCGTGCTCGGGGTCAACGATCGCGCGGGCCTTGCGCGTGTGCGGGCTCTGGCGCAGGCGGCGATCCACGAGCGTCACATGGAGGCGGGGGTGGGGATCGTCGATCCCGCCGCCACGGTGATAGACGTCGGCGTCGAGATCGGACCGGACACGGTGATCGAGCCGTTCACCACGATCCGCGGGAGTACGCGGATAGGCAGCGGCTGCACTGTGCGCCACTCCTATCTTGTCGACTGCGTGCTCGAGGACGGGGTGAGCGTGGGGCCCTTCGGCTACCTGCGTCCCGGCACCGTGCTGCGGGCCGGCTCGAAGGTGGGGACGTTCGTGGAGGTCAAGAACTCTGACATCGGTCCGGGCTCCAAAGTGCCCCACCTCTCCTACATCGGAGACGCCGACGTGGGCGAGCGCTCGAACCTCGGTGCAGCCACGATCACGGCCAACTACGACGGGCGCGCCAAGCACCGCACCACGATCGGCAGCGGAGTGCGCACGGGTGTCGACACGACGCTCGTCGCGCCCGTGACCCTCGGCGAGGGCGCTTGGACGGGGGCCGGCTCGGTGATCACCGAAGACGTGCCCGACGGTGCGCTGGGGATCGCGCGCGAGCGCCAACGCAACGTCGACGGCTACGCTGAGCGCGAGGACTAGGCGCGATGACCGATTCGACCGGGACCTTTACACTCTCACAGCAGATGAGCGCGATGGATACGCGCAGCCGGTCCTCGCGGGCGGCCAGCCTGCCGATCGACTACAACAAGCGCCTGATGCTCGTCAGCGGGCGGGCCAACCCGCAGCTGGCGATCGACATCGCGGACAAGCTCGGCGTGGACCTCGGGCCGGTGACGCTCAAGACGTTCTCCAACGGGGAGGTCTACTGCCGCTACGAGGACTCGATCCGCGGCGCCGACGTGTTCATCGTGCAGTCCACCTGCGGCAACGTCCAGACGGGCGTGACGGCCAACGACTCGCTGATGGAGCTGCTGTTCATGATCGATGCCGCGGTGGGCGCCTCCGCGCACCGCGTGATCGCTGTCACTCCGTGGTTCGGCTACTCGCGCCAGGACAAGAAGTCCGCGCCCCGTGAGCCGATCTCGGCACGACTGGTTGCGCGCATGCTCGAGGCTGCCGGCGCCGACCGCGTGCTGACGATGGACTTGCACGCCGGGCAGATCCAGGGCTTCTTCCAGAAACCGGTCGACCACATGACCGCTCTGTTCATGCTCACCCAGTACTTCAGCGACCTCGGCCTGCCGGACCTCGTGGTCGTGGCGCCGGACGCCGGTCGCGTGAAGCTCAACAAGAAGTTCGCATCCAAGATCGGCGCTGAGCTGGCGATCCTCGACAAGGAGCGTCCCGCCCAGCAGGTCGCTGAGATCGGCTACGTGATCGGTGACGTGAAGGGCAAGACGGCGGTGATCGTGGACGACATGATCGACACCGCCGGCACGCTCAAGGCGGCCGCCAAGACGGTCAAGGAAGAAGGCGCCACACGGGTGTACGCGGCCGCGACCCACGCCGTCTTCTCGGGCGACGCCTTCAAGAACCTCGAGGAGGCCGGCTTCGAGGAGATCGTGGTCACGGACACGATCCCCGTGCCTCCCGGCCGTCCCGCCAACGTGCGCATCCTGCCCTGCGCCGAGTTGCTCACCGACTCGATCAGGCGGATCTTCGTCGACGACTCCGTGAGCGAGGTCTTCGGCGGCGAGAACCAGCTGTTCTGAGCGGGCACCCTCCCCTTGAGGTGTCCACACGGGAATAATTCAGCAGATTGAACTGATGTAGGGTCGCCCGATGCGGGGTTGGCTGTCAGGAGGCGGGGGGTTGGTTGTCATCCTCGCCATGGCTGGGTGTGCGAACTCAGGCTTGACTACCACGAGCGCCCCGGCGGAAGTACCCACCACGACATCGACCACTTCCTCTGAACGGTCAACCTCCGGCAACTCCGCCGGGCCGGAAGCGCAATCTGTCAGCCGAACCAAGCCTGCCGAATTCTCGGTCAGCGACCCGTGTGCTCGCGAAATCCGAGCCGGCGCGCACACCAGCTGTCAGTTCGCGGAGAAGGTGGCGCAGCAGTTCGCAGATCTTCAGACAGCAGCCGGCTATCCGCCCGGAGTCCTCAAAGCCTTCAGTCCGGTGTCTCACCGTGAGTACAACCTGCGCTGTGTGCTGCTGGGCGACCGGCACACAGCGGAATGCGCAACCGGGTGACGCTGTCGTGTCGTTTCCGGTAGACGGGACGGAAGGGGAAAGTCCCACAACCTCTACCTCAAAAGCAGCCGCACCCCAGGAAGAGAGCTCCTCTTCGTCGCCTAGCGGTGGTGGCGAAGAAGAAGACGAACTCGGCTCTGCCAGCCACGCAGGCGACACGAAGTTCTGCGAAGAACACACCTGCATCGGGAGATTTACCACAGAGGGGGGAACCGTCGTGGAATGCGCAGATGGCACATACAGCCATGCGGGCGGGATCTCGGGTGCGTGCTCTGACCACGGAGGCGAGTCGGAATGACCCTACGTCGCCCGTAGCCCTTCCGTGGGACGCACGGGCCTACGCGTCATGATCCCGGTGGTGTCGAGCCCTCCCCTTACCCCCGCCACCGGCGCACGCGGTCCCCGCGAGTGGTGGCAGGGCATACCCCCGCGGCGACGGCGGTTGCTGAAGGTGGTGCTCGGCCTCGCTGTCGTACTGGTCCTGGTCGTGAGCGCCCTGCTGGCTCGCTTCCTCAGTGTGGAGAACGCTGAACGCAGCGACGAGCTGGCGCTGGTGCAGGCCGAGGTGAGGGGCGATCTGACTGGCATGCTCGCGCAGCTCGACGGCTGCAGCCACGACGCGAAGTGCCTGGCCCTCGCCAAGACCAACGCGAGCAACCTGCGCCTGCGCCGCTCGGGTGCCGTGAAGATCCTGCAGATCGAAGCCCCCACCGCCTACTCGCCCTTCGGTGCCACCGGCAAGACGCGCCTGGCCTGGACGGTGATCGGCTCGCTGCCGGTGGTGCAGTGCGTGCAGGTGAGCCGCACGGGCAACTTCCTGTCGGGCATCCACGTGCACCTGCTCGAGATCGGCGCGCCGATCTCCGGCGAAGGCAAATGCCGCAAGGAGACCACGCTGGAAAAGGAAGAAGAAGAAGCCACCGCGGTCGAACTGGGGACGCGACCGGGAACCCAATGAACGGCGATTGCTAGAGTCTCATCTCCTCCGATGGCCAACACCACCACCAAGCTCAACGTCAACAGCCGTGCCGCCGAGGGCTCGCGTGCTGCGCGCCGCCTGCGCCGCAGCGGGCGCGTACCCGGTGTGCTCTACGGCGGTGGCTCGGACCCCGTCGGCTTCGACGCCGACGCCCGCGAGCTGCGTCACGCCCTGGCGGGCAGTGGCGCGGTGCTCGACCTGAGCGTGGACGGCGCCAAAGCCACCCCCGTGGTCCTCAAGGAGGCCCAGCGCGACCCCGTACGTGGAGAGACTACGCACGTGGATCTGCTGCGGGTTCGCCTCGACGAGAAGATCCACGCGGTCGTGACAGTGGAACTCGAGGGCGTTGACGACGCTCCCGGCGTCAAGCAGGGCGGCGTGCTCGAGCAGATCACCCGCGAGGTGAACGTCGAAGCGCTGCCCACGGCGATCCCCGAGTCGATCGTGCACCAGATCGGCGAGATGGAGATCGGCGACACGATCCTGCTGTCCGCGCTTGCCACCCCCGATGACGTCACGCTGCTGGACGACATCGAGGAGACCGTCATCGCGACTCTCTCGGCTCCCCGTCTGCAGGCCGAGACGGCCGAGGAAATCGAGTCTGAAACAGAGCTCGTGGGCGAGTCCGCCGCGGGCGAGGGCGACGGCGGCGACTCAGAGGGCTCCTCCTCAGAGGAGTAACCCCCTCTGCGACCGGGACGGCCGCTGAGCTGCGCGATGCGGCGTCCTCTATCGCCTGTGTTGCGACCGCCCCGGGGGCGGCGTGAGTCCGTCGTAGCATGCTGAAACGTGGAGCTACGGTCGACTGGTTGATAGTCGGTCTGGGCAACCCGGGCCGGGAGTACGCGCACACTCCGCACAACGTGGGGTTCATGGTGGCCGGGGCGCTGGTGGAGCGCTGGGGGCTCGGGCGTGCCAAGGACCGCTTCCGCGGGCGTCTGGCAGAAGGCAGGGCGGTATCCGGCTCGCCTCAGCTTGGCGCGCCGCCGGCGCCGCGTGTGGCCGTGCTGTGCCCGCAGACGTTCATGAACGACGCGGGGCGGTCGGTGGGCCCGGCGCGGGGCTCGTTCAAGTTGCCGCTGGAGCGTGTGCTGGTGGTGCACGACGAGATCGATCTTCCCTTTGGCGAGGTGCGCACGCGCCTGGGGGGAGGCCTCGCGGGCCACAATGGCCTGAAGTCGATCAAGCGGGAGCTCGGGGGCGCTGAGTTCATGCGCGTGCGCGTCGGTGTGGGACGCCCCAGCTCGACCGATCCCGAGATCGTCTCAGCGCACGTGTTGGGCCGCTTCCGCGAGAGCGACGCGGAGGTACGCCAGCTCGTTGAGCGGGCCTGCCAGCATGTCGAGGACGTGGTGCTCGCGCCCCCTGCGCCGTCCGCCTCACCCGAGGGCGAGGTCATCTAGATGGCGGTCAAGGCAGGCGCGCTGCGCAGCCTCCTCGGCCTGGTGGAGGAGGACGGACAGACGCTGAAGCTCGCCCGCGAGGGTGGGCACGCGTTCGTGTCGAGCGCGCTGCGCCCCTACACGATCGCTGCGCTGGCCGAGATCGACGAGGTGGCGCGCCAGCGCCCGCTGCTGGTGGTCGTGGGCGACGACCGCGCGGCACGCGACCTCGCGGGCGACCTGCGCGCCTGGCTGGCGCCGCGGCGCGTTCGCTACTACCCCTCGCGCGGCGTGGCCTACGAGTCGCACCTTGCGCCGCCGGCACACCTGGTGGGCCTGCGTGTGGCCGCGCTCGATGCGCTGCTCGCAGGCCCCGGTGAGGACGGCGGCGACCCCCAGGGCGCGCCCGTGGTCGTGGTCAGCGCCGTTGCCCTGTCTGAGAAGGTGCCCGACCCGGGGCTGCGTCCGCACTCGTTCACGTTGCGCGTGGGCGAGCTGCTCGACCTGGAGGAGTGCGCCACGGAGCTCGTAGGCGCGGGCTATGAGCGCGTGGACCAGGTCGAGGAGCGGGGCCAGTTTGCGCTACGCGGAGGACTCCTGGACGTGTTCCCTGCAACCGAGGAGCGGGCGGTGCGCGTGGACATGTTCGACGTGGAGATCGAATCGCTGCGCTGGTTCTCCACGTTCACCCAGCGTTCGCTGGGGGAGGTCGAGGAGGTCGAGATCGCGCCCGCGGCCGAGCTCGCTGTGGAGCATCGGGAGCTGGCTGAGATCGCCGCCGCCACCGGTGCCTTCTCCAACACGGCAGAGGCGGAGCGCCCCGACATCGCCGAGCTCCTGCCCGTGGAGCGCTTCGGCGCGCTGCTGGACCTGGTGGGCGAGGCCGAGCTGGTGGTGGCGGCCGAGGAGGAGATCGACCCCGTTCTCACCGACCACTGGAGCGACGTGTGCGCTGCCTTCGGCGACGAGGATGCCCACCACCTATATGTCAACCCACAGAGCATCCACTCGACGCTCGAGCAGCGCGCCCGGATCTGGCTCTCTGCGCTCTCCAGCGGCCAGGAGATCGAGCTGCGAGCCCAGTCGGCCGACACGGCTGCTCGCTCCCTGAACGAAGCCGAGCCCGAACTGGAGAAGCTGGTGCGCTCGGGCTATCGCACCGTGGTGGCCTTCCCCCGCCGCGGCGAGGGCGAGCGCGCGGCCTTCAACCTCGGTCGTCTGAAAGCCACCTGGCTGGCCGAGGGCGAGAGCCTGGACGCGGGACACCAGGTGCTCGAGCCGTCCCTACGCTTCGCCGCCGCCTCGCTGCGCGAGGGCTTCGTGGCGCCACAGCTGAAGCTGGCCGTCTTCCCCGAGCATCGGCTGCTGCGCCGCCGCCGGGCCGAGCGCGCGGGCGAGGGTGGGGCCCGTCACGGTGGACCGGGGGGCGTGAGGCGCGGTGCGCTGCGCTCGTTCACGGAGCTGAGAACAGGCGACATCGTCGTGCACGAGGACCACGGTGTGGCGCGCTTCGCGGGCTTTGAGACACGCACCGTCGCAGATGTCACACGTGATTATCTGTATCTGGAATATCAGGGCGACGACCGCGTGTTCGTGCCCACCGACCAGCTGGCCAAGATCTCCAGGTATGTGGGCGCGGGCGGCGAGCACCCGCCCCTGTCGAAGCTGGGGGGCACGCGCTGGGACACGATGAAGGCCCGCGCTCGGCGCGCCGCGCAGGAGCTCGCGGGCGAGCTGCTCAGCCTCTATGCCGAGCGCCGCCGGCGCAGCGGGCATGCCTTCGAGGCTGACTCCGACTGGCAGCGCGAGTTCGAGGAGCGCTTCCCCTACACGGAGACGCCCGATCAGCGCGAGGCCATTGAGCTGGTGAAGGCCGACATGGAAGCGCCACGGCCGATGGACAGGCTGATCTGTGGCGACGTGGGCTACGGCAAGACCGAGGTGGCGCTCCGCGCTGCCTTCAAGGCGGCGGGCGACGGCAAGCAGGTGCTGATGCTGGTGCCCACCACGATCCTCGCCCAGCAGCACTACGGTACGTTCTCAGAGCGCCTGGCCGATTACCCGTTCACGATCGAGCACGTCTCGCGCTTTCGCACGGCGGCCGAGCAGAAGGAGGCCGTCAAGGGCTTTGCCGAGGGTCGTGTGGACATCCTCGTGGGCACCCACCGGGTGCTCTCCAAAGACGTGCGCGCCAAGGACCTGGGCCTTCTGATCGTCGATGAGGAGCAGCGCTTCGGGGTCAAGCAGAAGGAGCTTTTGCGCCAGCTCAAGCTGAAGGTGGACGTGATCTCGATGTCGGCCACGCCGATCCCGCGCACGCTGCAGATGTCGCTGGCGGGGCTGCGCGACATCTCCGTGATCGAGACGCCGCCCGAGGGCCGGCGGCCGGTCAAGACGTATGTGGGCGAGTACGAGGAGGAGCTGGTCAAGCGCGCGATCGAGCGCGAGCACGCCCGCGGCGGGCAGGCGTTCTTCCTGCACAACCGCGTGGAGTCGATCGAGGAGACGGCCGAGCGCCTGCGGGCGCTGTGCCCGGGGGTGCGCTTTGCCGTGGCCCACGGCCAGATGGGCGAGGGCGAGCTGGAGACGGTGATGATGGACTACCTGCGCGGCGGGGCCGACGTGCTGGTGTGCACGTCGATCATCGAGTCGGGCATCGACATCCCCCAGGCCAACACCCTGATGGTCGAGCACGCCGACGCCTTTGGCCTGGCCCAGCTCTACCAGATCCGCGGCCGTGTGGGTCGCAGCCGCGAGCGCGCCTACGCCTACCTGCTCTACGACTCGGCGGCCGCGCTCACGCCCGAGGCGGCCCAGCGGCTGGCTGCGCTGTCGGACTACACGGAGCTGGGCGCCGGCTTCAAGATCGCGATGCGCGACCTGGAGATCCGCGGCGCGGGCAACCTGCTGGGGGACGAGCAGTCGGGGCACGTGGCTGCGCTCGGGTTCGAGCTGTACATGCAGATGCTCGACGAGGCCGTGCGGGCGGCCGAGCCG
>DATARM010000118.1:0-34446 GCA_036264155.1 Solirubrobacteraceae bacterium | reverse complement strand
AACCGCGCTCCACAGCTGCTGGCTCATCGTTCCTCCACTCGCTCGTCAGGGCTCATCAGCGCAACCGCCACCGCCAGGCCGGCCGAGCGGCGCACAGTCGCGATGTGCCTGCCCGGCTGCACCGCCTCGCGAATCTCGCTCACATGCTCGCCGAGCGTAGCCACCGTGCGACCGAGGTCGGCGGCGATGAGCGCCAATCCCCAGAAGCGCACCGGGCGATCGGGGCCACCGGCCCGAGCCACTATCTCCTCCGGCTCCTCGACCAGCTCGAGAATCTCCCGGCCGAGCCTGAAGAAAGCCTGACGCGGAGCGCCGGCGGGAGTGGGCACTTCGCGCACGCGCCTGAGGTCCAGCCCCGCCTCCTGGATCCGCGCCACGCTGCGCCCGAAGTCGGGCGACATCGCCACCACGTGGTCGATCCCGAGCACGCCATTGGGGTGCTCGGCTCCCGGCGGCTGCGGTGGGCGCGTCGAGACGCTCGTCGGCAGGCCGTCCAGTTCGACGTCCTGCAGATCGCGCAGCGACCACGAGAGGATGCCGCGCTCGGAGCCGTTGCCCGTGAGACGGATCGTCACATCCCCCAGGCGGCAGCTGTCGCCCGTGACAGCGAAGCCCAGCGCCTCCCAGGCGCCGGGCTCGTCCGCGAGCGTGATCTCGTCGATCGTCGGCGCGGGCATCTCGGAAACCGTAACGGAGTCCTAAGCTCTGGGGCATATGCAGGACGAGTCCGAGAGCAGTGACGAGAGCTCCGAGGAGGGAACCAGCGGCTGGGTGCTGGTGCTGATTCGCTATGTGCTGCCCGCCGCTGTCGTGCTCGCAGGCCTCGTGATCATGGCCATGGGCAGCGAAACCGATCTCGAGGGCGGCGCCTCGATCCTCAGCGCCGGTCTCGCCATCTACTTCGTCAACTGGCTGTTTCGCATCGGCGCCGCCGGAGACCGCGAACGCGAGCGCGAAGACGCCGCCCGCGAGTACTTCACCCAGCACGGCCGCTGGCCTGACTGAGCCGCGAGCGCCGCCTGCCGGCCCGCGATCGGCCAGCCTCGATTCGCCATTGCAGCCGGCGGGTAGCTGTGACAGGTGAGCATCACAAGGCCCCGGAGTTTCTCCAACCGTCGAATGTGAAGGCTCACGGTGCGCGCGAGAATCCCGTGGTGAGCTCGGGGGCCCCCACACCGCCGCTCGACGCCCCTCCCGAGGGTTCGCCGATCGACTCCTATCGTCCACAGGCGCCGTTCCTCGACGAGCTGTTCGAGCTCGACGGGACGCCTCGCCCGACAGCCAGGCCTCTGGTGGAAGAGCTCAAGCGGCTGGGTCCCGCCGGGCTGATCGAGGCTGGCAGACGCCGCGACGCGGTCTTCATGCAGCAGGGCATCACCTTCGAGACCAGCGGCGGGGGCGCCAGCTCCAAAGAACGTCCCTTCCCGCTGGACCTCGTGCCGCGCGTGCTCAGCGGCCAGGAATGGCGCGACATCAAGCGTGGCCTCGCGCAGCGCATCCGCGCGCTCAACCACTTCGTCGACGACGTCTACCACGCCCGCGAGATCGTCCGCGAGGGCCTCGTGCCGTGGCGCCTGGTCGTCTCCTGCTCGCACTTCGCCCGCGCAGTGCACGGCATCCGCCCCCCGGGCGGCGTGTACACGCACGTCGCCGGATGCGATCTCGTGCGCCACAGCGACGGGTCCTGGAAGGTGATCGAGGACAACGTGCGCATCCCCTCGGGCATCTCCTACGTGCTCGAGAACCGCGCCGCGATGGCGCGCCTCGTGCCCGAGCTGTTCGCCTCCTACCGCGTTCGTCCCGTCGACCACTACCCCCAGCTGCTGCTGCGCGCCCTGCGCTCGGTCGCGCCCTCGACCGAGAGCGAGGCCACCGTCGTCGTGTGGACGCCCGGCCCGGCCAACCCCGCCTACTTCGAGCACGCCTTCCTCGCCCGCCAGATGGGGGTCGAGCTGGTCGAGGCCTCCGACCTGGTCGTCCGCGACGACGTCCTCTACATGCGCACCACCCGCGGCCTCGAGCGCGCCCACGCCGTCTACCGGCGCCTCGACGACGACTTCGTCGACCCGCTCGAGTTCCGCCCCGACTCGCTGCTCGGGGTCCCCGGCCTGCTGCGCGCCTACCGCGCCGGCAGCGTCGCCATCGCCAACGCCTTCGGCACCGGCGTCGCCGACGACAAGGCGATCTACTGCTTCGTCCCAGACATGATCCGCTTCTACCTCGGCGAGGAGCCGATCCTCGAGAACGTCAAGACCTACCTGCTGTCCGACCCCGAGGTCCTCGAGCACGTGCTCGAACGCCTCGATCAGCTCGTGGTCAAGCCCACCGGCGAGTCCGGCGGTCGCGGCGTGATGATCGGCCCACACGCCGACGAGGGCGAAATCGCCCGGATGCGCGAGGTCATAAGCGCCCACCCCGAACGCTGGATCGCCCAGGACGTGGTGCGCCTGTCCACCGTCCCCACCGTCGGAGAGAACGGCACCATCGCGCCACGCCACGTGGACCTGCGGCCGTTCGCCGTGTTCGGCGAGCGCATCGACATCGTGCCCGGTGGCCTCACCCGCGTGGCGCTCGAGGACGGCTCGCTGATCGTCAACTCCTCGCGCGGCGGCGGCTCCAAGGACACATGGGTGCTCGAGGACGGCGACGACGCCGACCGCGCCGGGCCGCCAATCGCCGACACCCAACCCCCCGCCCTGCCCGACCTGCGCTACGGGGCGTGGACCGGCCAGCAGCAGCAGCAACAACAGCACGGGCAGATGCCTGGGCAGGGCCAGGCGCACGGGAAAGCCGGCTGATGCTCGCGCGGATCGCGCACGAGCTCTACTGGCTGGGGCGCAACCTGGCGCGCGCCGAGTTCACCGCGCGCGCCGTCGAGGCGGTGTTCCAGGCCGAGCTGCAAGGAACCTCAGACGCGGCCCCCGGCGTGAGCTTCGGCTCAGGTGGGCTGCTGGCGATGTTCGGCGACGTCCACGAGAGCCCGCAGAGCAGCCAGGCGCTCGGCCAGCTCACGCTCGACGCCGGGCGCCCGGGCTCGATGCTCGCCTCGATCGAGCGTGCACGCGAGGGCGCGCGCACCGTGCGCGACGTGATCAGCGCCGAGATGTGGGAGGCGATCAACACCACCGCCCTCGGCCTGCGCGGCGGCGGGCAGCCAGGTTGGACCGCACCGGCCGGCCCCTACCTCGCCTCGCAGTACGTCAAGGAGCGCACCGCCCTGATCTGGGGCGTGGCCAACCGCTCGATGCTGCGCGACGAGGCCAAGTGCTTCCTCGACGCCGGCGGCCTGATCGAGATATCCGACATGGTGCTGCGCATGCTGCGCGTCGCCATGCCCTCCGGCGACGCCGCGCCCGGTGACGGGCACGCGCTGATCCTGCTGCAGGCCGTGGGCGGCTTTCACGCCTACCTGCGCGCTGTCACCTCACCTCCCAACGCGCATCCCGTGGCGCGCTTCCTGCTGTTCGAGCGCGCCTACCCCGACAGCGTGGCTGCGTGCGTCGACTCACTCAACGAGGTCTTTACGATGGCCGATGCGGGACCGCGCAACTCGAAGCCCGTACTGCGCGTGAGCCGCCTGGCCGCCGACCTCGACTTCCAGCGCCGTGCCCTGCCCGACGGCGCCGAGCTGACGGACATCTGCGAACAGACCCAGCAGGAGCTCGCACGCATCGACCAGGATGTGGCCGAGCGCTACTTCGCCGGCGCCGCCTCGGCCGGTCTGAGAAGGTAGGCGCCTGGTGCACTTCGCGATCCGCTTTCTCACCGAGTACCGCTACGACGCGCCCGTCACCGACAACCTGAACGCGCTGAGGGTGCGTCCGGCCACGACCTCCACGCAGCGCTGCGACGAGTTCCACACCCGCATCGAGCCCGAGGCCCGCGTCAGCCGCCACCTCGACTACTTCGGCACCGAGGTGATCGAGTTCGGCATCCCCGCAGCCCATGAGCACCTGACGATCGACATGCGCGCGCGAGTCGTCACCTCCGCACCGCCCGAGCCGCCCGAGGGCTCGTGGGAGAGCCTGCTGAGCCCCGCCTACTTCGATGCCGCCGGCGAGTTCGCACTGCCCTGGCAGGACCAGCCCACCATCCCAGGCCTCGAGAGCCTGCACGACGCGCTCCACGCCGACTGCCCCCTGGAGACGCTCGAAACGCTCTGTGAGCTCATCCCCGACCGCTTCGAATACCGCAAGGGCGCCACCTACGTGGGCTCGACCGTCAGCGATCTGCTCGACATGGGTGCCGGCGTCTGCCAGGACTTCGTGCACCTATCGCTGGTGCTGCTGCGCCGCCGCGGCATCGCCGCCCGCTACGTCTCGGGCTATCTGTGGGCTGCCCCACAGGACGAGGGCGCCGACTCGATGGAGCTCGACACCCACGCCTGGCTCGAGGCGCTGCTCCCCTGCACCGACGGGCACGGCGAGCCGGTGTGGGTGAGCGCCGACCCCACCAACCGCCGTCTCGCCGGCGAGACGCACGTGAAGATCGGCCACGGGCGCTTCTACTCCGACGTGCCGCCCGTCAAGGGGCTCTACATGGGCGGAGCGAAATCAGAGCTCGAGGCGGCCGTCACCATGTCGCGGCTCGATCCCCAGACGAGCGCGCGGGCCTGAGTCAGGCAAGCGTGTAGATGACCCAGGGCTCACGCACGCCGCCGACCCGGTCATACACGGCCTGGGCCCTGAGGTTGTCAGGCGCCGTCTGCCATTCGAGCCTAACGGCGCCCCGCTTGCGGCAGCGATTCACGCACTCCTCGATCAGGCCCTCGGCCACACCCGATCCGCGCGCGGCCGGCGCCACGTACAGGTCGTTCATGACCCCGATCCGCCCTCCCTCGGTGGTGTCCCAGCTCCAGATGACCGTCGCGAAGCCGACAGGCTGTGAGGCCCCATCCCGGGCTATCAGCTGCAGGCCCTCCAGATCGGGGTCATGCAGCAGCGCCCTTGACAGGTCCAGCAGCGCCTCGTCGCTCGGGGCGGTTTGGTAGAAGTCGCAGTAGGCGCGCATCAGGCCCAGCAGGTCCGCGAGATCGGCCTCGACCACGCTCGCTATCGAAAGGCCGTCGAGCTCGCTCGAACCGCTCACATGGGCGATGCTAACGCAGGGGCTCGAAGGCGATAATCCTGCTTATCCCGGCCCATGCGGGGTAGATACGCGCAAGCCAACAACGGCCGAACCGAAGCTGGAGGACGAAAATGAAGGTTGGACGCCTGCTCGCCCGTGTAACCGTAGGAGGCCTGTTCATCGGTCACGGCACCCAGAAGTGGTTCGGCTGGTTCGACGGCCCTGGGCTGGACGGGGCCAGCGGGATGATGGAGTCGCTCGGGCTTCGCCCCGGCCGGCGCAACGCCATCGCCGCCAGCGCCTCCGAGGCGATCGGTGGCGCAATGCTCGCCGCGGGAGCATTCACACCGCTGGCGGCAGCCACGTTGATCGGCACGATGGTGACGGCCGTCCGCACGGTGCACCTCAAGAACGGCCCGTGGGCCACCAACGGCGGATATGAGTACAACCTCGCGCTTATCGCCCTGCTGCTCGCGCTCGTCGACGGCGGCCCCGGAGCGCTCTCGCTGGACGGAGCGCTGGGCATAGACGACACGGGTAGCGGCTGGACGATCGCCGCGCTCCTCGCGGGACTGGCGGGCTCGACCCTCGTCATCGAGGCCGGGCGCCGTGAGCCTGCACCCGTTCCCTCGCCCACCCCGTCCAACGGAGCAAACGGCGCAGCCTGAGCGCCGCCGCCTCTCGTCTAGGGCTGGGCGCTCAACGCGAACGGGCTGCCCTCGGAGTCCTTGCAGATCGACCACTTCTCCCCCGGGTGCACCACGCTGCCACCTAGCGAGCTCACTTGCTCGAGCGCCGCGGGCATGTCCTCGACAGCGAAGTAGGGCAGCGAGAACGAGTCTCCAGGCCCGCGTCCACGGACGTGCACGCCGAGCGCCGGCGAGCTCTCGCGCGTCTGCCAGCCCGACCCCTGGGCGTCCTCGCGCTCGGTGAGCTCGACCCCGAGCAGCCCTCTCCAGAAGCGCAGAGCCCGCTCGGGCTCATCGGCTGGGAACTCGATCAGCGACAGTGCAGGCGGTGACACCACTGCCACGATAACGCCAGCGCTGTCTAACCGAGTTTGTATCCGAGCAGCGCAAAGCTCTCCAGCGCGCTGTTCACGCCCATCTCGGCGCGCTGGATTTCATCCAGGGCGGCCACGTAGCGCGAGTCGCTTTCCAGCTTGATGGCCTGCGCGAGGGAGGAATAGGCGTCGCCTGCATGGGCCTCCGCGCCGGCCAGCGCGCTCGCGGCGACGCTCGTCAGCGACGGCGCTTCGACGTCACGGAGCGTCTTGGCCGCAGCTTGGAAGTGAGTGGCCAGCGTCGAGGCGAGCACGCCGGCAGCAGCAGGCATCAGCCGCTGCCCCAGCCGGGCTCTGAGTGCTGAGCGTTCACGCTGTAGCGCATCGAGCAACGTGCCGAGGGTATGTGCGTAGCCTGCGTCCGGGCTGAGGTCGTACTGTGGCTGGCCGATCAGCGAGAAGCTCGCGACGATCTGCTCGCATTGCTTCAGCAGTGAGTCGGTAGACCCGGCGAAACAGGCAAATGCCGTGTCCTGCTGCCCACTCAAGTTGGGGATCACGAAGACCTCGAGAGTCTTGGCAAAGCCTGAGATATGCAGGCCGCTGTAGGCGTAGATCTGGCCACCCGGGACATCGAGCACTTCGGTGCGGGGAGCCTCGTGCAGCAGCGACAGGAAGCTCGACGGCAGCGGGCTCGGGCCACCACCAGCGAGCTCTCCAACGAGCAGCCCCGCCTGTGAGGCGCCCTCGACGGGAGTCAGAAGCAGAGGGGATGTGAGGGGAAGACCCGGCACTCCCGTGGTGGCCGTTTGCTGCTGCCAGCCAGCGGGATATTCGAGCTGCGTCGTTCCCACCGAGGCAAAGCGCGCGCTCTTGCCAAACGCCGGACCAGAGCTAGCCGACGCATGACGGTTACCGGCAAGGTAGCCAGCAACCGCGAACGCGATCAAGAGCGGCACCGTCACGAAGGGGATGCTGTGCGAGACGCGGTACACGCCTAGCCCGAGGTGTCGAACGGCGTGCCCGAGCTGGACTGTGGCGCTGTGTGCTGTGGGGCGCTCCCTCCGCTGCGAGCGGGCGTCGACGGCGAGCTCGTGACACCCGGCGCAGGCTGGGGAGTGGGCGCAGCAGCCACCGTGGGAGCGACAGCCGGGAGGCTCTGCGTGGAGGTGCGCGTGGCAGGCGCACTTGCCCCGACCACCGCGACCGAAGCCGGGGAGCTGGTGCGACTCGCCCTCCTCGCGCTCGCACGCTCGACTTGCGCCAGTTCTACCGCAGGCGCGGGCAGCAGGCTCGCGGGAACCGCTGCGCTGGCGGATCCAAGCTGAGCTCCCTGGGATCCCAGTTCGCGCGGGGCGCCGACCGGTCGCGTGACGCGTCCGAGCGCGAAGGCACCGGCGAACACCACGACGCAGAGGATCGCCACGGCCATCAGCACTCGCTGGTCGACATCCCCGTAGCGCCTGCGTACGTAGATCCAGCGCCGTGCCGCTCGAACCGTGTTCATGTCGAGGGGCACGTCATCGGCGTGGATCTCGTGCTGAGGCAGCCGTCGAGCCGCGTCGGGAGCTTGCCTCGACGCACGGTGAAGCGGGTGTACTTGCCGATCTCGCCCGCTTTGGAGATCCTGACTTCGAGCACGGCGCCCACGTCGAGCGAGCGCTCGAAGCGGGTCAGCGATACGAGCATCGTGCTCCCATGAGATCTCCTCCTCGCCGCCACCACGAAGCTCTGACGCTTGGTGGGACACCCGTGCCCGTGGCAGCTGACGCTCACCTTCGCCCCCACGGGCGCCAATACGGTGAAGAGGCTGATCTTCACGCTCGAGGTCTTGGCCGAGCCGGCGATTCGAACCACGGGGAACGGCTGCATCAGAGGAACTTCAGGCGCCGACACGGGAATCGTCTCGGCGGCTTCGCTCGCCAGGCCGTTGGCATCGAGAACCCGGAGACGCACCACGTGGGAGCCGGGTGTAGAGAATGTGGTCGTGAGCACGTGTTCGCCGGGCGTCAGGGCCAGACCCGGCGCCAGAGCCCAGGAGAACCCTGTGATCGGGCTGCCCGCATCGCTCGAAGTGGACACGAGCGAGACCTTTTCCCCGACGTGCGGCGCGGCCGGGAACCACTGGAACGACGCTGTCGGTGGCGAGGGCGGGGAAGGCGTGGGAACCGCCACCGCGAACGTTGCCGATGCTCGGCTCACGTTGCCGGCTTCATCGAGCTGTTCAGCCACGACCGTGTAGATGCCGTTGGCAAGGGTCGGACCATTTGAACCCGAAGTCCACGAAGAACCGCTCGACGCGACTTCAAGCGTTTGCACCGTGCTGCCCGAAGCCGAAGCTCCCGAGTAGATCGTCAGCCTCACCGAGGCACGATCCCCCGTCGCGGTTCCCGCCTGCCCGCTGAAGGTAGGTCGCGCCACTTCCAGGAGCGCGCCGCTCGTCGGCGAGGTCAGCGTGAGCGCCGGGGGTGTGGTGTCGACGGTGAAGGTGACGGCAGAGCTCTTACCTTCGTTGCCGATTTTGTCCAGACCAAAGGCCTGCGCGGTGTAGGTGCCGTCAGCCAAGGCACTCGAGGGCGTGTAGGACCAGCTGCCACCGATGAGCACGGCTGCGCCACTGCTCGCCACGGTCCCTGACGGGGATGAGCCCTCAAAGACTCTCGCTTCAACACTCGCGCTGTCGCCGGCGCTGCCGCTGAGCGCGGGCTCGGTGGCCCTCGTAGGAGACGCGATCGATTGGATCGTCACCACCGGTTTGGCTGTGACGACCCTGAACGTGATGGTGCTCTGGCCGACGTTCCCCGCTTCGTCTTCCTGCACGGCCTGGGCGGTGTAGGTGCCTTCGGACAGAGCACTTACGGGCTTGTAGCTCCAGTTGGCGCCGCTGAGCACGGCTGCGCCTTTGCTCACCGCGGTCCCCGACGCCACGCTGTAGATTGCCACCTCGACACTTGCGTCATCACCGGCCGCGACCCCCGCGCTGCCTTTCAACGTGGGAGTCGTGTCATTCGACGGGGAGGCCACAGATTCGAGCGTCACAGCCGGCGCCACGGTGTCAACCGTGAACGTGACCGCGGAGCTTTCGCCGACGTTGCCGGCCAAGTCCTTGCCAACGGCCCGCGCGGTATAGGTACCGTCAGGCAATGCGCTCCCGGGCGTGTAGGACCAGTTGCCGCCGCTGAGCACGGCCGCCACTTTGCTCGCGGATGGCCCTTCAAGCATCACTTCCACACTCGCGCTATCACCCGCGCTACCTCCAAGCGTTGGAGTCGAGTCCTTCGTCCATTTCGCGGCCGAATTGACCGTCACAACCGGCGGTGTCGTATCCACCGTGAACGTCACCGGCGCACTCTTGCCGACGTTCCCCGCTTCGTCGTCCTGCACGGCCTGCGCGGTGTAAGTGCTGCCGTTCGCCAGGGCACTCGTAGGCGTATAGGTCCAGCTCCCGCCGCTGAGTAAGGCTGCGCCTTTGATTGCCGCGGTTCCCGACGCGTGGGTGCCTTCGTAGATCATCACTTCGACGCTTGCGACATCGCCCGTCGCTACCCCTACGCCGCCTTTCAACGTGGGGGTCGTTTCTTTCGTCGGGGAGGACACGGATTCGAGCGTCACGCTCGGCGCTACCGTGTCCACGGTGAACGTGACCGTGGAGCTTTCCCCGACGTTTCCAGCCGAATCCTTGCCTAGAGCTCGCGCGGTATACGCGCCGTCAGCCAGTTCGCTGAGGGGCGTGTAGGACCAGCTGCCACCGCTGAGCACAGCCGCCCCTTTGCTCGTGGATGGCCCTTCGACCGTGACTTCCACACTCGCGCTATCACCCGCGCTCCCTTCAAGCGGAGGAGTCGAGTCCTTCGTCCAAGCCGCCACCGGATTGACCGTCACCACGGGCGGCGGCACATCCACCGTGAACGTCACCGCCGCGCTCGTTTCGCCGGCCTGTTCAGCCACGACCGTGTATTCCCGGTCGACCAAGCTCGATTCGGCGGCCACTTCCCACGATTCGGCTACGGGCGAGAGCACGATAAGCGTCTGCACGGGAGTGCCGCTGGCAGCGCCGCCCGCATAGATGCTCACGGTGATCGAGTCCAGCGTGTCGCTGGTGGTGCCTGCGAACGCCGGAGTGGAGCTCGCCACGCTTTCGCCCGCCACAGGCTTGGCGATGGTCAGCGCCGCCGAGGACGCAGCGACCAGACCAGGGGCCAGCAGGAACACGAAGAACACCGAGGTCACCACCACGGCCGCTCGCGCAACGACTTTGCCCACCATAAGGTGCTGCTCCCAACTGTTAGATGCCGACAGTGGCCCCGATGAGCGGCGAGGTGTGGACCCCGACAGCGCTCGTTCCGCCGCCACTCATGATATGTGGAATCGCCGAGGTTTGGGGAGGTTTGGTCGCCTTCGCCCAGCAGACGTGGTTTCGCGCAGATCGCCGATACTCAGTCCGCGCATGGGCCTTCTCGCAAGCCTGTTTCCTGTCGGCCACATCTACGATCTGGTCGTCGCAGACGACGGGCGCCAGCACGCCTTCGTGTGCCTGGCCGCGCTGCTGATCGCCTTCTTCCTGATCCGCACGAGCGCCCGCATGACCCGAGCGTTCACGTGGTGGCCGGGAGGCGTTGAAACTGAGGGCGGCGTGCATCTCCACCACTTCGTGTGGGGGATCTTCCTCATGCTGGGCAGCGGCTTCGCGGGAATTGGCCTGCATCTGCACGAGCCCTGGGGCGGGATCGACGCTGCCGTGTTCGGCGTGGGCGCTGGGCTCACGCTCGACGAGTTCGCCCTGTGGACACGCCTGGAAGACGTCTACTGGAGTGAGGAGGGACGCTCCTCACTGGAGGCCGTAACGATCGTGGGCGTGGTCGGTGCGCTGGTCGTGATCGGGGTGCGCCCATTCGATCTGACGACGCCGGGCTCGGCAATCACCGTGAGCGCCGTCATCGGGCTGTCGGTGCTCGTCTCAGTGATCGCGCTGTTGAAGGGGCGCATCCTGCTGGGAACCGTGGGCCTGTTCATCGCTCCGGTCGGCCTGCTCGGTGCCATCCGCCTCGGCCATCCAAATTCGCCGTGGGCGCGGCGGCGCTACCCCACGGGCAGCCCCCGCCGGATCGCAGCCGAGAGCCGCTTCGACGACCCCACCCGGCTGGGCGCGCGCCTGAGCCGGTCGCTCAGCGATCTACTCGCAGGGCGCCCCAGCCAGCCGGATCGGCCGCGCTAGCCTGATCCCATCGCTCGCATCCGCATGCAGACTCCAGACGCGCTGGTCCTCGGTGGTGGGGGGATCCTCGGGGAGGCATGGATGAGCGCCCTCCTCGCCGGCCTCGACGAGGGCGAGGAGTTCGACTCGCGCAGCTGCCCGCAGTTCGTCGGTACCTCGGCCGGCTCAATCGTCGCGGCCTCGCTCGCCGCCGGCATCGGGCCCGGCTCCCGACTCGGGGATCTGCCCTCCACGCCGCCGCTGGTCCCGGAGGATCAGGCGGATGCAGGCGCATCCAGCGTGCTCAGCAGCGCGGCCCTGCTCGGCAGCGCCGCAGCGGCTCCACTCGCCTCGCTCGCTCTGAGCTCCACCGCCGCCGGAGGAGCGCTGCTCAGACGCGCGGCGCTCCGACGGGCGCCCGTGGGACGCCGCTCCCTGGCCGCGCTCACGGAGGCCGTGGAGCGCTCTGGCGCGAGCTGGGATGGACGCCTGCGGATCGTGGCCGTGGAGATCGAGAGCGGCGCACGCGTCGTATTCGGATCGTCCAGCGCTCCCGCCATCTCCGTGGCCCGTGCAGTGGAGGCGTCGTGCTCGATCCCCGGTGTGTTCCGTCCCGTGCGCTCCGGTGAGCACACCTATGTGGACGGGGGCGTGTGGAGCCCGACCAACATCGACGCTGCCGAGGTTCATTCGGGGCAGCAGGTGCTCTGCTTGAACCCCACCGGCTCACTACGCCCGACCCTCGGCGGGCTCACCGGCACGCTCGGTCCGATCTCGCGGGGCGTGGCAAGGACCGAGGCCCTCGCGCTTCAGCACCGCGGCATCCGCGTCGAGACAATCAACCCCGATCGGAGGAGCGCCGCTGTCCTCGGCGCCAACCTCATGGATGCCCAGCGTCGCGACGAGGTGATCGCAGCTGGAGTAGCCCAGGGCAGGCGGCTCGCGCTCGCCCGAGACCAGGCTGCGTGAGCAGCACCGGGGTGCCCACAGCGAGGGCCTCGCTGACCTTCTCCGGCTGAGCGCTCACTCCCGAACTGGGAGAACCGGCTCGGCGATGACCTCGAAGCCGGTCAACGTGAGCGGTCCGAACGAGGTGATCAGGGCGACGTCCACGGCGTCACGACCACGACCCACGACCACTCGCCCAACCCGCGGCGTGTTGTTGCGAGCGTCGAAGGTGTGCCAGCTACCGTCGAGGTAGACCTCGAACCAGGCGGCGAAGTCCATCGCTTCGGGCGGGACCGGGACACCGATGTTGGGGATGTAGCCGAACACGTAGCGGGCCGGGATGTTCAAGGCACGGCAGAACGTGATCGCCAGATGGGCGAAGTCGCGGCAGACGCCCTGCCCCGCACGGTAGGCGTCAGCCGCGGTCGTCCACGGATTCGACGCACCGGGCATGAACTGGAGGTGGTCGTGCACGAAGTCGACAATCGCCTGGACCCGCCCCCAACCAGGCTCGAGCGCTCCAAAACGCTGCCACGCCTCGTGCCCCAGCTCGTCCGGGAGGCAGAAGCGGCTCGGCATCACGTAGCTGAGCACCTCGTCGGGCAGCTCTCCCACCGGGGTCTCGGCGACGCCAGTCTCGATCGCATCGGCTGGGGCGGCGAGGGAGACCTGAGCGGCGTAGGAGATCTGCGATTCACCCGCGCTCAGCTCGAAGCGCTCACAGCGGTTCCCGTAACCATCGATGTATTCATGGTGCTCGGCGTCGGTCCCCCAGCGCTCGCCGTGAACGCTCACGCCTGGGCGGCGCGACGGCGCCACCTGCAGTACAGCGGCGGCCGCTTGCGAGGATTCGACGCCGAAGCGGCATCCGACCGTCAGCTCGAGCGGAGGACCAGCGGCGAGGCGATTGAGATCGTGGGCGGGGGTGCTCATCTCGACAGTGAGCATGCCACGTAATCACGCACGCACAGGAGGGCGTGCCAGGCCGCCGCGCAGATGTGGAGCAGGCGCTGCTCAGGCTCGCCAGCGGTCGCGGGCCTGTGCCTCGCGAACGCGCTGCTCGGTCACGTCTTCGAGCACCGCCACCGCCCCACGACGCCGGCCGCGGTGATCGTCCACGGGGCGGGCGCGGGCGCTCAGCAGGACATCGCCGTCGCTGGTCTTGACCAGCATGTCCACGCCCTCCACGGCTTCACCGTTCAAAGCACGTATCAGCGGCACGTCCTCGAGCGCGAGTGGCAGTCCGGAGGGAGTGCGCGGCAGCAGGCGCGCCAGCCACGCCTCGGAGTCGCTTTCCTCAGGGCAGTCGAAGCCGATCAGCTCGTGCGCTTGACGGTTGGCAAGCGTCATGCGTCCGTCTCGAGCACAGGCGATGACGGCAAGGTCCACGCTGTTCAGGAGCGCCTCGAGCAGGTGCGGTGCGTCGCGCCGCCCCACCCGGGCACGGCGCCGCATGGATGGGAACGCGAACGGCACCGTTCCATGCTGGGATGACTGTCGGCGATCTTCAATACCCCGCATGGGGGGTCGTCGCCTGGCTATTCCTCCAGACGGGGTAGATCAAGCGAGCGCTCGCCGCAGAGAACCACCGCCACCAGCTGCGCACGGGTGTGAACGGACAGCTTCGTCATCGCGTTGCGCACGTGGGTGCGAACCGTCTCGGGCGAGATGTGCAACTCAGCGGCGAGCTCGGCAGTCTCGCGTCCGAGCGCAATCAGCGTCACCACTTCGCGCTCGCGTTTGCTCAGCCGCTCCCGGGCCCGGGCGGGCAGCCCGCTGGTACTCCACGAACCACCATCTGTTGGCGCCAGTGCAGTGAAGACCGCCAGCCGACGGCCGCCGACCAAGGCGAGGCGGGCGGCGAAGTCGATCGTCACCTCCGACCCATCGGCGCGCAGCAGTGCCCGCCGCCCCGCGTACTCGCCGGCGCGCACGAAGCCATCCCACTCGCGTATCACCTCCGCGCGCTCGGCCGGTGGGACGTGTTCGAGGATCGAGGTGCCGATCACCTCCTCGCGGGAGCCGTTGACCAGTGCGATCGCCGGATCGTTGACCTGCACGAAGCGACGCTGCTCGTCGAGCAGCACGATCGGATTCGATGAGCGCGCGAAGACGAGCCAGAACAGCCGCTCCCACCCCGAGCCCCCGCCAGGAGTTTGCATCCCTCCAGCGTACGCCTCCGGCGCGCTTTACGACGAGCCCTCAGTGTGGCTCGCCGCGGACGACGACCCGACCGAGGCCGATGACATCCATCTCGCGCTCCGGCACGCACACCGCAAGCGCCTCGGCCTCGTCGCGCAGCGTGCGTTTGAGCCAGACGAATGCTGTGCCTCCCGCCACGGCCGGCACCCACAGGGCGATCGCACGGTAGGCGAGCACGGCGCCGACGGCCGCCGTGAGGGGCACGTGGTAGAGCGCAAGCGTGCCGACCAGTCCGGCGTCGACACCGCCGATGCCGCCGGGTACGGGGATGAGTCCGCCGAGCTCACCGATCAGGTAGGCCAGTGATAGGACGGCGAGCGACGGCGCCTGCCCGAGCGCTCGAAATCCGGCCCACAGGATCAGCACGTCGAAGACCAGATAGCCGATCAGCCCGGCTACCAGCAGCAGGTTGCCCTCGCGCAGCAACATCACGGACTCGCGCACGCCGCCAGCGAGCGCGTTCAGGCCGTGCCACAGCGCCTTCGTGCGCCGCGATGGCTCGCGCCCCGCCCGTGCCTTCACTCGGTCTCCCCCGCGCTCCGCGGCGCGGCCCGCCGCCAGCGTCGCCACGATCGCACCCGCCGCGATCGCCGCCGGCAGCGCCGTCAGCAGCAGGTTGCTCTCACCCGCGAAGATCCCGACGGCGAGCGCGATGCCGAGCACGATCACACCGAGCACATTGGGCACGCTCGTGAGCAGGAAGAACGCGACCGTGCGTCGTGCGATCTCCCGGCCCTGCATGCCACCCCGTTTCAGCGCCCACGCACCGAGCGCGAGGCCTCCGGCCCCGCCCGTGGGAAAGAGCGCATTGGCTCCCAGCTCGGACATCCCGATCTGGTAGCTCACCCGCCAACTCATGCGTCTGCAGAAGATCATCCTGAAGACGACCACATAGCCAAGACCCGAAGCCAGCTTCAGCACGACTCCGAGCACCAGCCAGCCGGGCTCTGCGTGTGCGAGGCGCGAGCGCAGGCTGCCCAGCCCCGGCAGCAGCGTCACCACCGCAACCACGACCAACACCAGTCCCGCCGCGAACAGCACTCGCGAGCGCAGCTTGTGACGGCTGAGCTCCTCGGGGCCTTCCAGTTCACTCGCGTCCAGCGATGTCCGCTCGCGGGGCTGATTGCTCACGCAACCATAGTTGCACTCGCCGCCCTCCTCTCCCGAGAAAATCGCCAGCTGAGAGAATCAGTACGTGCCTCTCCCACGGGAGCTCACCACCAAGCAGTACGAAAAGGAGCTTCTGCGCCTGCAAACCGAGCTGGTCTACATGCAGGAGGGGGTCGTCGCCGAGGGCAAGCGCCTGGTGGTCGTGTTCGAGGGGCGCGACACGGCGGGCAAGGACGGCGTGATCAAGCGTGTGGTCGAGTTCTTGAACCCTCGCACCTGTCGCGTTGTCGCCGTTCCCACGCCGAGCGAACGGGAGCGCACGCAGTGGTTCTTCCAACGCTACGTGGCCCACCTGCCTACGGCCGGGGAGATCGTGCTGTTCGACCGCAGTTGGTACAACCGCGCCGGGGTCGAGCGCGTGATGGGCTTCTGCACCGATGGGGAGTACGAGGAGTTCCTGCGCTTCTGCCCCCAGTTCGAGCAGGCCCTCATCAACGACGGCATCGTGCTCGTCAAGTACTGGTTGTCGGTCAGCGACACCGAGCAGGAGCGCCGCTTCGAGAAACGGCTAACCGACCCCCGCAAGCGCTGGAAGTTCAGCCCGATCGACCTGCAGGCGCGCTCGCGCTGGGTCGACTACGCCGAGGCCAAGGACGTGATGTTCGAGCGCACCGACACCGAGGCCAGCCCTTGGTATGTGGTCGAGGCCGACGACAAGCGCACCGCGCGCCTGAACCTGATCAGCCACCTGCTCTCGATCGTCCCCTACGAGCACCTCGACAAGCGCAAGGCGATCAAGCTTCCGCCGCGTCAGCGGCGCAAGTACAAGCGCCCGCCGAAGCGGACCGAGCGTCTGGTGCCGACCCGCTACAGCGTCGACGGCGGATAGTCCCTCAGCGGATCACCCTGAGCGTGGCGTGCATGCCCAGGCGGGCGTGTTCGGGCAGCGAGCACCACATCCGGTAGTAGCCGGGTTTGAGGCGGACCGTTCCGTCCCAGCGCTTGCCGGGCGTCAGTTCAGCTACCGCAAGCTCGCCCGAGCCCGTCTGCTGCAGGCGCAGGTCGTGCGGATCCATGCCGCGATCGAGCGCCTCGAGGCTCACGGGGCCGGCTTTGACGACTCCACGAGAGAGCAGCAGGTGGTACTCCACCTCGATCACCTGCAGATAGGAGCTGGCCGCGCGGTGGGCGCTTACGCTCGATCCCGAGCGCGCCGGTGCATCCGCAGTGCCCGCCGGCGCGAGCCCGACTACGAGCGCCACGAGCATGCTTGTGCACATACGTCTCACCGCACCACCCGCATGCGTGCGAGGCCGCTGGCCCCGTGGATGATCGGGGCGGCTTCCTGGCCCAGCCACTGCTCGAGCAGCGAGCAGTAGAGGCCTCTGAAGTCCGAGGTGGCGCGAACGTTGCCCAGCGAGTCGAGGCCCCCAGCGAGACCCGGCCACTCGCCGAGCATCGTGCCGGCGGCACGCGTGCCCATTACGAAAGCGCACCCGGCAGCGCCGTGGTCGGTCCCGCCCGAGGCGTTCTCCTGCGGGCGGCGGCCGAACTCCGACCACACGAGCGTCAGCACCCGGTCGGCCAGTCCCCGTGCTTCGAGATCGCGCTGGAAGCCGTAGAGCGTCTGCGCCGCCGCTTCCAATCCCGAGTCGAGCGCCGCCACCTGGTTGTCGTGGGTGTCGAACACCGATTCGGTGGAGATGCTCACGCATTTGATCGGTAGCCCGGCGGCGAGCATCTGCGCCACAGCGGCCATGCGTTCGGGGAACTCGTCCGAGGAGCTCGTGGGGTAGCCGGCGGGCAGTCCCGGTGCCGGTGCTCCTGAGACGGGCTGGAACGGCAGCAGCTGGCGGCGCAGCGTGCTCGACATCAACGCCGCCTGACCAGACTGCTTCATCGCCTGATCGCCCGAGCGCGCGCCCACCTGGCCCAGCGTGTCGAAGTAGTCGTACATGATCTCCTGCGGCGGACCCCACACGCCCTGGGAGTAGAAGGAGTAGGAGGAGGGCTTGTCGATCGTCGCCACCGGCAGCCGGGCGGTGGCAAGCGCCGGCTGCAGCGCCTCGTCGAGGCACAGCCCCTGCAGTGGATTGTCAGCGGTTCCCGCCACGTCGAGGTAGCGGCCCATCCATCCCGTCAGCAGGTCGGCCTGGGTGGCGCCCACCTCCCAGAAGTGGCGGCTCGTGAAGTGCGACTGATCGGGGTCGCTGTAGCCGACAGCCGGCATCACGCTGAGCTTGCCCTCGCCGTGCAGCTGCGCGAGCGGAGCTGCAAGTGGATGCCAGTGCAGGCGCGGGTCCTCGGCGAAGGCGGGACCTGCGCCTTCGGGCAGCGCGAGCATGGGACGGTACTTCGTGTAGAGCGGGTCTCCGGCCGGATACAACACCGACATCGCATCGATGCCCCCCTGCAAGTACACGCTCACGATCACCGGCTGGGACGGAGATGCGGCGGCCGCCTGGGCGATTCCTTCCTCGAAGCGCTTCGGGTCGAGCACGCGCCCGGCGCCGTAGACCGACAGCGAGAGGCCGGCCGAGGCGAGCAGGAAGCCGCGGCGCGAGAGGCCAGTGCCGGCGGGAGTCGGCATCCCCGGCTCGATCGACGGCAGGCCCCGTCCCGCCTGTGCGGCCGCCCGGCGCAGCAGCTCGGCCCGGTCATAGCCGGCACAGGCGCAGGCGCGTGAGGAGGGATCGGGTTGGGCCATCTCAGCTCGTCTGGTAGTCGGGGCTCGCCGCCACGAGCGAGCGCAGCGCGTTGAGGGCAAGCGTCGGATAGGCCTCGCGCTCCCAGTTCGCGGTGGCCGCATCGACGGCCGCCGACTTGGCGTAGGCGGTGAGCGCGCCGCGCGTGGCCGCACTGACGCTGGGTGAGCCCCAGAACGCGAGTGCCTGCGTGGTCATCGCGTGTGGATCGGCGGGCGCGGGCGCCTTCTTGGCGTTTGCCTTGGACTTGAGTACGCGCTTTTCATCGATCACCTGCGCGGCGAGGTTGAAGCGGGCGAGCCACGTGCCCGTGTTCAGCCACCGGTTTGCTTCCCAGCCGGCCACGTTCGGCGGGTAGAACGGGGTCTGCCCGATCAGGCTCGACTCCCACGCCCACACATCGGAGTCGATGTAGCGCCCGATGCCGCGCAGCATGCCCGCGAGCTGCACTATCGGCGGCTTGACCATCCGCGGGCCGGCCTGCACCAGCGGGTGCATCAGCATCGCCTCCACGAGCGGGCGGATCTGCTTGCCGCCAGAGACATACATCTGCCCGGCGGTGCGGATATCGCGCGCCGAGAGGGGCTCGGGGCAGAAGTAGGACCACAGCCTGGTCACGAAGTGCTTGGGGTGGTCGGGATGGGCGAGTACAAGCTGCAGGCTGTCGCGCCACCCGAAGCGGCCTCGCTTGCCGTAGATCTGCTTGACCCCCGCGTCGTGCTGTGTCGGGTCGAAGTGGAAGTCCTGCGGCCGGCCCGTGGCCGGATTCCATGTGTAGACCCAGCCGGTCAGCGCACGAGCGTGTTCGCGCACGTCGCTCTCGGTGTAGCCTTCGCCCGCCCCGAGCGTGAACAGCTCCTGCATCTCGCGGGCGTAGTTCTCGTTGGGCGCTTCCTTGGTGGAGCCGGCGCCCGAGAGCCAGATCAGCATCGCCGGGTCGATCGTCATCGCGGTGAGCATGCGCGGGAAGCTCGCCAGGCACAGCGAGCGCTGGGTCTGGTTCTGCGCGATCATCAGCCGCTGGGAGTTCACGAGCTCGTTGCTCGTGGCAAACCAGTCGTGCCAGATCAGCGTCATGCGCTCGATCAGGGGAGCGCGTGTGCGCACCATTCGATCGAGCCACCACAGCACGTCGTTGCCCCACACGTCATAGGGGGCGATCGGCTGGCCGCTCTGCACCGTCGGTGCGGGACCGTGGAGCGAGCGCTCGGCGGGGCGCGTCAGCGACAGCACCGCGCTGCGCAGTCCCTTGCCTGCGAGCGCCTGCGCCTGTCCCGGTTTGGGCCCAAAGCCCGCACGCCACAGCAAGCGCTCAGCCTGCTCGTGCCCGAACTTCCCCGAGTACACCGGCAGCGAGCCGCGCCCCGACGCCTGGCGGCGAGGAGCGCGCTGGCGCCGCGTGCTGGTATTTGGCATCAGCTGAATGCTCGATCAGTGACGAGGCGTGGTCAATCGGCAATCCGTCTAGTGCCGGTGTTCGAGCCCGGTCCCTGGGTTCCCTGCTTGGCAGCGCTACGAGTAGTGCCCCGGCCAGTCCTCATAGGGGATCCGCGATATCTCCAGCAACGGCCCGAGCTCGCTCCACTGATCGCGCCCGAGCCGCGCCAGCGGGGCCAGCAGCTCGATGTCCGGGTGTCCGTCGCGCATGACCGACTGGTCGATCGCCGCGTTCACCACACGCCCCAGCACGACCGTGGAGATTCCGATCGTGGAGGTGTCGTGGAGCACGCACTCAAGCGCCACGGGCGATCTGGCAACGCGCGGAACGCTCACGCGCAGGCTCGCCTCGCGCTCGACCCCGACAGCGTCGAACTCGCTCTCATGCCCGGGGAAGGCGGTGCCGGAGGCGTTGACCTGCTCGAACAGCCACCTCGGTGCGAGGTTCACCACGAACTCGCCCGTGGCCTGGACGTTGTTGAGCGAGTCCTTGCGTCCGACCGAGGTGAACTGCACGACCGGCGGGTCGACCGCGGCGACCGTGAAGAACGAATGCGGAGCGAGGTTGTCCACGCCGGCGGCCGAGCGCGAGGAAACCCAGGCGATCGGCCGCGGCACGACCACAGCGGTCAGCAGTTTGTAGAAGGCGGGGTCTCCGACCTCGCCGGGTTCGATGTTCACGCGCGGCATCGCTCGACCTTAGCGAGCCCACTTCGCCGGCCTTCTAAAATGGTTGCGTGAGCAACCTCAGCGCCGGCCACCCCGAGCAGCACCTCTCGAAACGGCTCGTGCTGTTGATGGCCATCGCCTGCGGAGCCGCGGTCGCGAACATCTACTACGCCCAGCCGCTGCTCAGCACGATCGCCCACGACTTCAGCGTCTCCGATGGCACCGCCGGGCTGCTCGTCACCGCCTCACAGGTGGGGTATGCAGCGGGACTGGTGCTGCTGGTCCCGCTCGGCGATCTGCTCGAGCGCCGCAAGCTGATCGTGAGGATCCTCCTGATCACCGCCCTGGCGCTAGCCGCCACCGCTGCCGCACCTGCCTTTCTTGCGCTCGCAGCCGCACTGATGGTGGTCGGGGTGACATCTGTCGTGGCCCAGATCCTGGTGCCGATGGCGAGCACGCTCGCGCCCGAGGAGGAACGGGGAAAGGTCGTGGGCAACGTGATGAGCGGTCTGCTCGTGGGCATCCTCGTGGCGCGCACAGCCAGCGGCGTGATCGCCGCAGCGGGCGGCTGGCGGCTCGTGTTCGGCATCTCGGCCGCGCTCATGCTGCTGCTCGCCGGCGTGCTGCGCCGCGCGCTTCCCCAGGTGCGACCTAGCACCGACGTCTCCTACGCGGGGCTGCTGCGCTCGGTCGTCTCGCTGATAGTCGAGCAGCCCACGCTGCGAATGCGGATGCTCTATGGCACCCTCGGGATGGGCCAGTTCAGCGTACTGTGGACCACGATCGCGTTTCTGCTGGCCGGGGCGCCCTATCACTACGGCGATGCCACCATCGGCCTGTTCGGGCTCGTGGGGCTGGTCGGCGCACTCGCCGCGCAGGCGGCCGGGCGCATGGCCGACCGCGGTCGCCACCACCACTCCACGGGCGTGTTCTTCCTGGCGATGCTGATCTCCTGGGGTCTCATCGCCGCGGGCAGCACATCGCTGACGGCGCTGATCCTTGGCATCGCCCTGCTGGACTTCGGCATCCAGGGCGCGCAGATCACCAACCAGAGCGTGATCTACGCGCTCGTACCCTCGGCTCGCAGCCGCCTGACGACCGCCTACATGACCTCCGTCTTCGCCTCCGCTGCGATCTGCTCGGCGCTTGCCTCGGCCATCTACGACGCGGGCGGATGGGGCGCCGTGTCGATACTCGGCGGGGGTCTGGCCGGCTTTGGGCTTGTGGTGTGGCTGCTCGAGCAGCTCTTGGCGCGACGACGCGGCGTCGCCGAGGGCGCGTTCTCGCCCTCGGCCTAGATGTCTAGCGGCCTTTCGGGCCGACGATCGCCACGGCCGCCTCGGGCGTGAGCACGCGGAAGCTGTAGGACTCCTCGAGATACAGCGTGACCGTGTCGAGGTCGTGGGCGAGGTAGCCCACCGAGATGTCCTGGCCGGAGTCGAAGGCGAAGTCGCCGCCACGCATGCTCAGCACGACCGCGCCGGCGACACCGGGCGCCCACACGATCGGTCCACGCAGGATCTTGCGCAGGTGCTCGAGCAGCGGGTAGCCACCGTGCTCGGCCGTCTCCACCACGCTCGTGTAGTCCTCGCGTCCGAGCGCTATCCCATAGGGCCCTTCGATCCCGTTTCGCAACAGCAGCTCCACGGCGCGCGCGACGTGCGCGGGATAGCCGTCGAAGTCCTTGCCACGCACGATCGGCTTGTGCGGCGAGCTCTGCGTGATGCCCTCCACTCCGGCCTTGGGCCAGGCGTGGAAGACGGCCACGTTCTCCGCCTCGACCATCCGCTGCGCGGCTGCGTCGAGATCCTCGAAGTCCACGTCCTCGGCCCCGCGGTCGCCCGCCCTGAGCTCCTCGCGCGAGACCGTGAAGCGCGTGCGCAGCTCCAGCAGGGGCTTCACCACGCGGCGATTGGCCTCGACGCCTTTAGCGTCGCTGACGTCGGCTCGCTCCACGCGCCCGAGGTTGGTGGCCGAGTGCTCCCAGCCGTGTGGACCGGAGAAGTCCACGAGGCGGCGTGCGGCGAGACCCGGCAGCAGGCGCTCGCGCGCCTCCTCGTCGATCAGCTTCCAGCCCTCGTCGGTGATCGGCGCGTGCTCGCGCAGTAGGTGACTCATAGCCCCTCCCCTCTCAGGCTCCCAATTCCCAGCGAGCCACCCACTCCGATAGGGGCCGCTGCCCCGCCGCCGCCCGTGTCGGGCTCCTCATCGCCGGCTGCTGCCTCCGCGGCCTCGCCGTGCTCGACGATGTCGCCCTCCTGGAAAAGCACCCCGCGTGCGATCTCGCGCCACTTGGGGGTTCGCCGCAGCAGGAACTCGAGGTCCATGCTGAAGTGCTTGTACTCCTCCCCCACGGCGTCGGCCATCACCGCACGCGCCTCCGCATCGCGCTCGACCGCCAGGCGCTGCTCATACCAGCCGATCGCTTCGGCCTCCTCGGTCAGCGAGGCGCACAGCCTGGCAAACGTCCGGGTCTGCTCCGGCAACTCCTCGGGCGGCTCGTGGTACTGGTCAAAGCCCATGCTTCCTCCTCTGTTCAGTCGAGCTGGAACTCGCCGTCACGGTAGATCACGCGTTCCTCCCCGCCGCGCAGGTGGGCGGTGACGGTGCGGTCGGTAGTGGAGACGATGTCGGTGTGCACGGTCGAGTTGTTGAAGCCGAGCTCCTCCCACTGCTCGGGCGTGAGCTCGCTCGGATCGCCCGCATAGGCGTCCTGGTAGGCACGGCCGACGGCGATGTGGGTGTTACCGAAGGCGCCGCCCACGTTCTCGTCATAGAGGGTGTGGGCCATGAAGCGCGTGATCCGCGAGAAGCGCCTGTCGGTGAGCGAGAACTCACCCACTCGGTCCGCTCCCTCGGTGGCGATCATCTCGGTCAGGACCCGCTCGTTCTCCTCCGCGCTCGCCTCGGTGACACGGCCCTCGGCGAACGTCAGCCGCACTCCCTTGACGAGGTTGCCGTAGCGGTAGAGCGGCTGGTTGCAGTAGATCCACCCCTCGGTGCCACGCCAGTCAGGGCTGGTGAAGATCTCAAAGCTCGGGATGTTGCGCCCGCGTCCGCCGAGCCAACGACGCTTCTCACCGAGCCCGATCCACAGATCGGCGTCCTCGCCCACGACGTGTAGACGCTCGATGTCGAGCGCGTCGAGGCGCTCGCGCATGCGATCCAGGCGCTCTCCCACCTCGCGCCAGTTGACCAGGGGGTCCTCGGAGTCGAGGAAGCAGGCGTGGATGATCTGCTCCCAGTACTCCTGCTCTGACATCCCTGCCTCGGCGGCCATCGCGGGCGTCCCGTAGAGGCCGAGCGTCCAGGTGAACTTCCCCGCGTTCTCCTTCTCACCTCGCCAGTCGAGCAGCTGGCTCATGGACTTGCCTCGGCGCATGATGCGAGCCGGGTCGACCGTGTCGAGGGCGTGCGGGTCGCTCTCGGCAATGACCGAGACCTGGTAGTCCATCTCGTCGACCAACCCACGCATGTAGTGGGCGGGGAAGCGGTCGAGCTGCTCGTCGCTGGAGAGCTCGTAGAAGTCTCGGGAGAGGTTGATGGAATCGTCGTCGTCAGGCTGGAAGCCGCCGATCACGTGGCCGCCGGCCCGCCAGACGGCGCGGTTCAGCGCGGCATACAGAGGCTTGGCGCTCTCGGGCGCGACCACGCGCACGACCTCGCCCGGCTTCACGCCCTCACCGCCGCCGAGGGCGAAGTTGACGAGGACGGAGGCATAGCGCTCGAGGATCTCAGCAGGAGGTGTGTAGGTCATGGTTCTGACCTTAGTAGGCCACGATGCTGCTGCCCGTGGCGCCTACTGCAGGGCTCCCGCCGGCGCCGGAGCCCTGCGCGCGGCGCCCACAGAGGCGCTGATGACGAGCGCGATGCCGATCAGCGCACGAGCCCCGAGGCTCTGGCCGAGAACGAGGAACCCAGCGAGTGCGGCGACCGCGGGCTCGATGCTCATGAGCACACCAAAGACGGGTGCGGCGATCCGACGCAGTGCCTCCACCTCGAGCGAGTAGGGGATGGCCGACGAGAGCATCCCAACAGCAGCGCCGAGCGCCAGCGAACCGGGTTCGAGCAGATGCGAGCCCCCGGATGCGATGCCGAACGGGAGCGTCACGAGCGCTGCTGGGATCATCGCCAGAGCAAGCCCGGTGGAGCCCGCGAAGGCACGCCCGAGACGGGCGTTGAGCAGGATGTAGGCCCCCCACAGGGCGCCGGCTGCCAGCGCCAGAATCACTCCGAGACCGTCCAGCCCATGCGTGGTCGGTCGCGTCAGCGCGATTATCCCTACGACCGCCAGCGCGACCCACAGCAGGTCGAGCTTGCGGCGCGAGCCGCCGAGTGCCACGGCCAGCGGTCCCACGAACTCGATCGCCACGGCGATCCCCAGCGGTATTCGCGCGATCGCCTCGTAGAAGGACAGGTTCATCGCCGCCAGCACGAGCCCGAAGCAGGTGGCGAGCATGAGCTCCTGCCTCGAGCGCCCACGCAAGCTCGGGCGCCACAGGAGCACGAGCACGATCGCCGCGGAGGCGAGGCGCAGGAAAACCGTTCCAGCGGGACCAAGCGTGTGGAACAGCGTCGCCGCCAGCGAGGAGCCGAACTGCACCGAGGCGATCGCGCCGAGCACAAGCCCGCCCGAGGGAGCACGGGCCAGCGGGCCGGCGCCTGCGGGCCTCATCAGGCGGTCGGTCATCCTCAGGCTCCTCTCTGCCTCGCTCGATCGGCGCAGAACGGTATAGCCTCGACCAGGAGTGGCCAGCGACGGTAGAGATCCGCCGACCGCGGGTAGTCACAACACATGCTGAGCGTTGAGCAGATCGAGGAGTGGCTGGGGCAGGAAGTGCTCGACGCCGATGGTGAGCGGGTTGGCAAGCTCGATGAGGTGTTCTACTCGAGCGGCTCGGGCGAGGCGATGTTCGCCTCGGTCAAGAGCGGTCTGCTCGGGCGCCGCTCGAGCACGGTCCCCCTGGCAGGCGCTTCGGTTGGGCGCGATTATGTGCGCCTCGCCTACACGGCCGAGCAGATCGACGGGAGCACCAAGGAGGTTCCCGCGGGCGACGGCGTCAGCGGCGCGGGTGCTCGTCGGCTGGGTGAGCTCTACGGGGTGACGGTCGCGGCCGATGACGAGTTCGAGGCCGCGAGCGTGATCAACGAGCGACGCCAAGCGGCTGCAGACGCCCGCCGGCAGGCCGAGGAGCTCGAGGCAGAGGCGGCACGCCGTGAGAGCGAGGCCGAGCAGGCCCAGGGCTCGGCGCAGGATGCTGGTCAAACGGCGCAGCAGAAGGCCGAGGAGGCCGAGCGTGCACGTCGCGAGGCCGAGCGTGCGCGCGCTGAGGCCGATCAGGTCTCGCCCTAACCCGCGGCCTCGCTGAGCAAAGAGTCGAGCAGCGCGCCCATCTGCTCGAGTGTCTCGCGGTTTGCAGCGAGCTCATAGCTCCCATCGAGCATCCGCGGATCACGGTAGCCGAGCAGTACTGCGTCGGGACCACGCCACACAAGTACTCGTAGCGGCAACTCGATGCCGACAGTGGGGTCAGCCTGCATCAGCGGGGTGCCACTGCGCGGGTTGCCGAGCAGCACCACCTCCTCGTCGGCGAGTTCCATGCCCGCCGCTCTCGCCCCCGCTGCGTGATCGATCCGTGCGAACACGGTCAGGCCGCGGCGCTCAATCGCCGCGATCAGCCTGCTGAGCGTCTCCGCGTAGTCACGAGTGCTCTGCTTGACGATCATGCCGTCCACCCATTCGCGAGTTCCACTAGCTCTCCTGAAGCACCGAGAGGACGTTACCGGCTGGATCCTTGAACCAGGCGATGAGCGGGCCACCACCACGGAAGACCCCACGCTCGTCCTGGTCGAAGCCGTCGTAGCGCAACATCTGCACCCCGCGCGCCGCCAGCTCGTCAACGGTCGCGTCGATGTCCTCGACGGGGAAGTTGAGGATCGTGTAGTTGGCCGGCTCGTGGTTTGGCTTGGGATAGACGAGGGTGTCGCGGCCGCCGGCGATGTGCAGCTGGAGCATGCCGTGCTCCTCGGAAGTGTTGATCCCAAGCGTCTCGGCGTAGAAATCACGGGCTTGCTGCACGTCATCGACAGAGAATCCACTGAAGGCCCTGGTGTTGGCGAACATGTCGGCTCTCTTTCTGTTGTTGGAGCACCGGGTGGCGTCCTTGGTTTGGACTGGAAGTGGATACAGAACTAATCGGTGAAACTTGCGATGAGCTGGTCGGCGATGAGTTCTGGCGCCCTAAATCGTCAATACCAGCATGCCCATCCCGCCGCGGCGGACCGTGGCTCTGACGATCAGGGCTCCGTTGGAGCGCTCGGACCTCCCCGGTCTGATCAAGCGTACCTGCGCGCTGCTCGCCGCAAACCCTTGCGGGGTATTGATGTGTGAGGTGGAGGGTCTGAGCGCCGACCCCGTGGCCCTCGACGCGCTGGCGCGACTCGCCTTGGCCGCCAAGCGCGGCGGCTGTGAGGTGCACCTATCGGGAGCCGGCGAGGAGCTCGTGGGGCTGATCAGGCTGGTCGGCCTGAGCAAGGTGCTCGGTCTTGCCGGTTAGCCCTTGAGCCGCGGTGGCAGCCCGAACAACGGGAAGATCGACTCAGTGCTCAAGAAGAAGGTGAGCTCCACGATCTGGCCATCTGCGATCTCGAGCACCTGCAGCGCCCAGGGCTCATAGCCGGGCCCGTCCTCATTTGGCTTGTACTGCCCGAACGCAGGCGAGCCATTGGCTGTGACGGTGGGCAGCACGCGCGAGCCGCGGCACCCTGCGCCGCGACCGGTCCACCAGCCGAGGATGTCCTCGCGACCGCGGAGCCATAGCTCATACGGGGGCATCGACTGCGTGGCGTCCTCGTGGATCAGCGCGGTCAGCGCGTCCATGTCATAGCGCTGGAAGGCGTCTACGTAGCGAGTGAGCAGCTCGGTGTCGCGCTCGCTCAAGTTGCCCCGCCCCTGGTCTGCCACATCGGTGCTGTCGAGCGTGGCCCGCGCGCGCTGCAGGGCGCTGTTGACGGCCGGGACGCTCGTGTCGAGCAGTTCGGCCACCTCGGTGGCCTTCCAGTGCAGCACCTCGCAGAGGATCAGCGCGGCACGCTGGCGAGGCGGCAGGTGCTGCAGCGCGGCGATGAACGCCAGCCGGATCGTCTCGTGCGCCTGGGCCACCGCGGCGGGGTCGTCCTCGGGGACGACCAGGCCGTCGGGGACGGGCTCGATCCATGTGACCTCGGGCAGGATCTCCCCGAGCGGACCATCGTGGGCACGGGCTTCGCCGAGATCCATCGGTCGTGCCCGGCGCTCCTTGCCGCTGAGCATGTCCAGGCACACGTTGGTGGCGATCCGATACAGCCACGCGCGCAGCGAGGCGCGGCCCTGGAAGCGGTCGAGCGCTCGCCAGCCGCGCAGCAAGGTCTCCTGGACGGCGTCCTCGGCCTCGAACGGCGAACCGAGCATCCGGTAGCAGTAGGCGCTCAACTCGCGTCTGTGGCGCTCGAGGTCTCCGAAGGAGCGCTCGCTGGCAAGCGTAGATCCCTCCACTGCCCTCATCCTAGAACCAAGCGATGAGATCCCGTGATCAGTCCCGTCTACACGGCGAAAGCTGTCAGCCTGAACGACCACCTACAGAGAGGACCGAGATGGGACGAGTCATCGTGAGCGAGTTCGTATCACTGGATGGGGTGATGGAGGCTCCGGGCGGGGGCGAGGGCTACAAGCACGCCGGCTGGACCTTTGCGATACCCCGCGGAGACGAGGGCGATCAATTCAAGCTCGAGGAGACGATGAGCGCCGAGGCACTCCTGCTCGGGCGCACGACCTATGAAGGCTTCGCCGCCGCCTGGCCCTCGATGGAGGGCGAGTTCGCAGACAAGTTCAACGGCATGCCCAAGTACGTCGTCTCCTCGACCCTGCAGGAGCCAGACTGGAACAACTCCACGGTGCTGCGCGGCGATCTGGCGGAGCAGGTCTCCGAGCTCAAGGGTCGGGTCGGTGGCGACATCGTCGTGCACGGCAGCGCGCAGCTCGTGCAAGGCCTGCTCGAGCACGATCTGATCGATGAGCTTCGGCTGATGCTCTTCCCCGTGGTTCTGGGCAGCGGCAAGCGCCTCTTCGGCGAGACGAGCGACAAGAAGCCGATGACGCTGACGGAGTCGACAACGGTCGGCGGAGGCATCGCAATCCTCATCTACCGACCGGCCGAGTAGTCCTCCTCCAGCCGTCTAACAGCGGCACGGAGGAAGCTGCCGCCAAGCGCATCCCCGATCGACCCGAGCGGAACGAATCGAGGCACGGCAAGTCGGGCGTGGAGCTCCAGCTCGATTCCCGTCTCGCCGCTGCCGCCGAGCCGCCACCGCATCACGAGCTGTTCCTCATCCGCCGGGTCGTCGGGTACCCGGCTGAGTTCCACCAGCTCGGGCTGCTCGAAGCGCACGTCGAGCAGGAAATCGAAGTCCCTGACGAGTGGACCGTGGGCCACGTGCAGCGTCGTGCTCGCCCGTGTAGGTAGGCCACGCTCGTCACGTTCGAGCACCGTAACGGCGCGGATGAGCTCGGAATGCCAGCTCGGATACTGCTCGACGTCTGCGAGCAGGGTAAAGCAGCGGTCGATCGGGGCGCCGACCTTGGCTGTTGCAGCTCCGTTGAGTTGCTTCATGAGGAGCCAGGGTAGTGCTCTGGCCCCCTCCCCAGACGGCCCGACGGCTGCTTGACAGTCGTTGAATGATCCAAATGCCGTGAAGATTGTGAAAACTCTCAGGGAAGATCCGAGTGAATCCGCCAGTATGAGATGGAGCGATGATCGCTTCCCTGATCTCGAGCTGGCGGGTCACGGAGGCCCCTGGCTCGCAACATTCTGCTGATCAAGCGCAGGACTCCACGCAGCCCGAAGGGCGCCTGCACATCGCGTCGGTGCAGACCTCGGGCGAGCGCGGTGGCGCGGAGTACGCGAACGTAGAGCTGCTGAACGCTTTTCGCGGCCGTGGCCTGGACGCCCGGCTCGTGAGCGACCAGCCGGGGCTCGTGATCGGCACCGATGTGCCCGTCACCGAGATCGACCTCGGACCAAAGATCAAACGCTCGACCTGGCGCCGCCTGGCGATCAACTGTCCGCTCCTGGTTTGGCGGTTGGCACGGGCGCTTGCGCGCGAGGGACGAGACGACCCGATCGACGTGCTGCTACTGCACTTCAAGAAGGAGCAGCTGATATCAGCGCTCCTGCCGCGGCGTCTGACCGGGGTGGTCGTGTGGGCGGAGTGGGGTCCGCTGCCCACCCCGCTGACCCGCGGTCCCGCCCGCTGGCTCTACGTCACTGCCGCGCGTCGAGCGCGGATGATCGCGGCCGTGTCCGAGTCAACCCGCGAGTCGCTGATCTCAGCAGGAGTACCCGCCGCGAAGGTCGTCGTGATCCACAACATCGTCGACGCCGAGGAGGTCACGTTCGATGAGCAGGCACGCGACCGCTACCGCCGAGAATGGGGCTTTAGGGACGACACCTTCGTGATCGGCTGTGTCTCGCGCCTGAACTCGAGCAAGCGCAACGACGTGATCGTCGACTCGATGTCATACCTCGCCGAGGATGTGGTGCTGGTGTTCGCCGGAGAGGGCGATGACGAAGAGGCGCTACGCGCGCAGGCCGCTGCCCACGGCGATCGAGTGCGCTTCCTGCCCACTCCCCGTGGCTACGTCCAAGATGTGCTCTCGGCCTGCGACCTCGTTGCGTTCGCGCCACAGCCAATCGAGGGTGCGCCACGCTCGATCATCTTCGGCCAGCTGACCGAACGCCCGGTGGTAGCAACCGGCCCCGAAGGTGCCCGCGACATGATCCCCCCCGATACCGGCACGATCCTCGCCTCGCCACACGACCCCAAGGCGCTGGCGGCGTGCATCGAGGCCTACAAGGAAGACCCCGAGCGTCGGGCCCAGGAGGGCCATGCCGGCCGGGTGCTGGCACAGGCGCGCTATGACCGCCGCGCGGTGGTCGATGAGTGGGTCAGGCACATACGGGCTGTCGTTCGCACAAGCGCGCCAGCTTAAGCGGTGAGACGACGCGAAGACCTATCTCAGCCCGAGATACCGAAGGCGCCTCCCGACAAAAACTTCTCATAACAGACATGACTTGTTAGGTGTGTCTTGGTTCGCTGCTGACAAGTGAACTGGTTTGGCCTTTCAACCGGCGTGAGCTTCTAGACAGGGGGAAATCTGTGAGCAGTGCTCGACGTGCCGTTCTGGGCTCGATCGCCACCGCGGTGGCCTGCATGGCTTTGGCGCCGGCCGTCGGCGCTGCGACGCCCACGCCCTTGACCCTCGACCAGTCGGCGGCTTTTGCCGTTCTCGGTCATTCCTGCGGCGGCATCCAAGAGCAGGTGTACGCAACCGGGTTCGCCCCCGACGGCTACCCGACGGGTGAGGTTCACATGCAGACGAGCTGCGGCGGCAGCGGGCGCGGTGGCGGCTACAAATCGACTACCTTCTCCGCCTGGGCGAGCGTCGCCTGGGACTGGTTCGGCGACACACGCTCCTATTCACGGCTCGAAGGCGCCAGCGCGGGTAGCACAACCTTCTCGGCCGAAGACGGACACGGAGATCGCATCTACAACATTGAGACGAGCGCCTTCCTACAAACCGGCGAACCGCCGCTGCAAACCCCGAGTCCACCGACGGGCCTGAGCGCAAGTGTCGTGCTCTACGAAGCCGGCGAAACGGAATACCTGCGCATGCAGGTCAGCTGGAGGCTCGCAGCGGAAACGGCCGGATTGGTCACCTCCTCCACCGTCACCGCCACACCGGTGACACCCGGTCCCCCGGTCCTGAGCACGACCGTGGCCGGTCAGTGGACGAGCGCGTCTCTCGACCCGGTCCAGCCCAACACCACCTATCGGGTGACCGTGACGAACAGCGACGCCGAAGGCACAAGCGAAGCCGCGAGCACAGAAGTGAAGAGTCCCAACGAAGACGGCGAAGCAGGCAAAGAAGGATCGCCGACGGCGGAGACCTGCGAACAGAACAGCGGCACGATCAAGCTCTCGCCCGGCCTCACAGAAACTCCTCACTTGCAGAGCATCACCGTCAAAGGCCAGCTGAGAGGCTGCGACGGCCCAGCGGAACCAACGGAAGGCGCCTACGTGGCGCACCTCACGACAAGCGAAGATGTCACCTGCTCGACGCTCGCCAGCATCTCAGCCGAACCGACCATCACTTCGACGTCGCTCCTCGTCAAATGGTTGCCCAAGGGCACAGGTAACTCGTACGGCAGGCTCGTCATGCCGCTGACAGAAGTCCCCGACGTCGCTCTCGAAGGCTCACTCGAAGGGGGCCCCTTTACCTCACCCGTGAGCATCACCGGCGCGTCTGTCTCCGAGCTTCACAGGCGGAGCCACCTGCGGCGTTGCCTCGGGCAAGAAGGCAGCCAAGGCAGTCACCAAGGGCACGTTCGCCGGAGCGACGGTGGTGCTCGGGGAATAGCTCAGCGCCCGGCTCCGCCAGGGCAGATGTGCGTGGCGTCTGGGCCCGTACCCAGCCGTACGCGCAACATCAGTTCCAGGCCACGGTTGACCGCGAAGCCTTCGTTGGCGAACCTCAGCGAGGGTGACAGGATCGCGCCGTTTCCTGTGCCGTTGTTCCTCAAGAAGGAGTCCGCCGCCGATCCTCGCGCCCGGCCGAGGACGCGGTAGGGGACGCCGGCGCGATAGACGTTTTCCACGTAGCCGCCCTCGTCGTTGAAGGCGACGTAGTCGCCTCGCCTGACACACAGGTTGATCGGGCGGTAGGTGGTGACGGTGGACGTGCCCGCCCCGTGCTGAGCGCAGACGGGGATGGTGAACGCCTGCGAGGTGAGGTTGACCTTCGCGCCACCGCTGGGCAGCGGGGAGATGTCCTGGAAGTGGATCTGCGTGAGCGGGACGGGACCGCCACTGTCGGCCTTGGCGCAGCCCTCGAGGCTGACCGCGAGCGCCTGGCCGGTGGCGGGCGCACGCGGGTCCCCCGCGGCGAGCTTCACGTTCCACAGCGCGGTGTCCGCCCCATAGTGGGGGGTGTGGAAGACGCCATGCGGCGCGTCGGGCGCCGGCGGGACGGCAGTGTAGGTACCGAGGTAGGCCAGATTGTTAGCTGTGTCGAGCGTAGCCGGCGCCGCGAGCGGGCTGCCAAAGCTCATGATCGCGGCAGAGCTGAGCGCGGGCAGGACGAGGACGAGCAGCCCTGTGAGCAGGAGGCCGCAGACCAGTCCTCGCCATCGTCCAGCGTGGCTGGCTGATTCGTTGGACATCAATACCTGCTTCGACAGGGTAGGAGGTGCAGTTGAGGGTTCCCGGCAGTTATGGCCGCGTGAGTCGAGCGCGAGCTGCTTTACGTTGTTGTTAAGGTCGAGCTCGCCGCGCGAGAATACGATCGGGGAATGGACCTGGAGATCCTCATGGCAGCGACCGTGCGGACGATGGACCCGCAGCGCCCGCTCGCCGAGGCCGTCGGATTGCGCGCTGGGCGCGTCGCGGCAGTGGGATCGCTGGCAGAGGTACGAGACGCGATGGGCGACGCGGCCCAAATCCAGGATCTCGGTGGCGGGGTGCTGCTGCCCGGGTTCATCGACGCTCATCATCACCTGGCGTACGCCGCCCTGGACTACGGCGGAGCGAGCCTGCGACTGCCGGCCGGGAGCAGCCTCGATGACCTCCTGAAGACGATCCGCGAGGGCGTCGCGACGAAGCCGCCGGGCTGGGTCTACCTCTGCGGATACGAGGCGGGAGACCTGCGCGAGCGTCGCGCGCCGCGTGCCGCGGAGCTCGACCTGTGCTGCCCCACACGCCCGTTGTTCGTGCAAGCCGCCAGTGGCCACGACGGCGCGTTGAACCATGCCGGGCTCGACGCGATGGGATGGAACTCGAACTCGCCCGATCCCCCTAACGGCGTGCTCCTACGCGACCGTCGCGGGCGCCTCACCGGCGTGGTGTCGGAGGCCGCGGCGTTCATGGCCGAGGCGGCATTTCGCGATCGGGTTCTCGACGACGGCCCCGAGGTCTGGTTGACAGCGTGCGAGGCGCACGCCCGGGGACTGCTCGAGCTGGGCATCACCCGTGTGGGCGATGCCGCCGTGGCTCCATCAGTGGAGCGACTGTACGAGCGTGCGGCTGGCGAAGATCGCCTGCCGATCACGGTCCACGCGATGCCCGTCGCGTCGACGTCGCTACTGCTGCCGCGCTTCGACGGGCGACCGACAGGAGAGGGCCCTGCGAGGGCTCCGACGGGCCCGGCGAAGCTGTACGTCGACGGAGGTCATCGCTGCGCAGTCTGCTTTTCAGCCGGACAGGCGGCATGGGTTGCAGGGGCGCTGCTGAAGAACGTGCTCGGCGGCGGCGGACTGGCCGTGCTGCGAGCGGCCTCACGCAGCGGCCGGCCGCAACTCGGCGGCGATCTGCATCTGCACGCCGGGATGCGCTTCTGGCATCGAGACGCACTCGCCGACGCTGTCGGCGCGGGCGCCCAGCGAGGCTTTCAGATCGCGCTGCACGCCATCGGCAACGAGGCCATCGACATGGCGCTCGCGGCGCTCGAACGCAATCAGCAGTTGCTTGCCGCGGCGCCGGGCCGTCCACGCCTGGAGCATGTCGTCTTCGCCGACGCCGACCAGCCGGCGCGTATTGCCGGCCTGGGGGCGATCGCCGTGGTTCAGCCCGGGTTCATCGCCAGCGCAGGCGATGACATGCTGCTGACACCGATGCCACCGTCGATCCTCACGATGCCCCTGCGCTCGCTCAGCGAGGCGGGCGTGGAGCTGGCCGGGAGCTCCGACTACCCGGTCACCCAGCCCGATGTCCTTGCGGCGATCGGCGCCGCTGTGACCCGTCGGACAGCCGCCGGCGCTGCGCTCGCGGCCGATCAGGCCGTCGACGTGGAGCTGATGCTCCACGCCTACACCATGGGCTCTGCCCGTGCCCTCGGCTGTGAGCGCGAGGCAGGCTCCATCACCCCCGGCAAGCAAGCGGATCTGGTTCATCTCGCACACGACCCGGTGACGCACGACCGTGACCGAATCGCCGACATCGGCGTAACCGAGACCTGGGTGGCCGGCAAACCCACCAATCCGAGGTCGCCGGCCACCTCGTCGCTCAGGCGGCAGGCTTGA
>DATARM010000099.1:0-5515 GCA_036264155.1 Solirubrobacteraceae bacterium | reverse complement strand
CAAGGACGTCACCCCCCAGGCCCACAACGGTTGCCGACCTCGCAAGCGGCGGAGGGTCTAGCAGATGGCTAGAGACACGAGCCCCCAGTGCAAGCAGTGCCGCCGCGAGGGACAGAAGCTGTTCCTCAAGGGCGAGCGCTGCCTGACGGACAAGTGCGGCGTGGAGCGCCGGGCATATCCGCCGGGCGAGCACGGCCGCGGGCGCATGAAACAGAGCGAGTACCGGGTGCAGCTGCGCGAGAAGCAGAAGGCACGCCGCTACTACGGTGTGCTGGAGAAGCAGTTCCACGGCTACTACGTCAAGGCATCGCGTCAGGCTGGGATCACCGGCGAGAACCTGCTGGCGCTGCTCGAGTGCCGCCTGGACAACGTCCTGGTCCGCCTCGGGTTCGCTGCCTCGCGCCGCCAGGCCCGCCAGCTCATCCGCCACGGTCACTGGACGGTCAATGGCCGCCGGGTGAACATCCCCAGCTACCAGGTGCGCCCGGGCGACGTGATCACGATCAAGTCCGAGACCCCTGCCACCCAGGTGGTCAGAGACGCCACCGAGCTCACTGGACAGATTCCCGCGTGGCTGCAGGCCGATCACGAGTCGCTCTCGGCCAAGGTGCTGCGCAAGCCGGAGCGGCGCGAGGTCGCTGCACCGGTGCAGGAGCAGCTCATCGTCGAGCTGTACTCGAAGTAGTTAGCGAATTTCCGTGCGCTGCCCGCTTGGGCAGCAGCACTTCAGAGCCGGCGGCCATTGGCGACGCCGGTGCGACATCAAAACGACGTTAGGACTCCCATGCTCGACTTCCAAATCCCCCGGATCACAAGCGAGTCGGTGGAGCAGAACCGCGGCACGTTCACGATCGAGCCCCTCGATCGCGGTTTCGGCTACACCTTCGGCAACTCGCTGCGCCGTGTACTGCTCTCCTCGCTCGCCGGCGCCGCCGTCACGAGCGTACGCATCGAGGGCGTGGCACACGAGTTCTCGACGATCCAGGGCGTCAAGGAGGACGTGACAGACATCGTCTTGAACCTCAAGGGCGTGGTCTGCCGCATGCACTCCGACGCGAGCGAGGTGGAGGCCCCGCTGGTGGTCACCGGCCCCGGCGACATCACCGCCAAGGACATCGACCTGCCTGCCGGCGTTGAGATCCTCAACCCCGACCTGCACATCGCCACGCTCGAGAAGAAAACCAAGCTCGAGCTGTACATGACGATCGGTCGCGGCCGCGGCTACCGTCCGGCCGAGGAGAACAAGTCGGCCGACCAGCCCATTGGCGTGATCCCGATCGACTCGATCTTCTCACCCGTGCGCCGCGTGGCCTACGCCGTCGAGCAGGCACGTGTGGGGCAGAAGACTGACTTCGACAAGCTCACCCTGGACATCGAGACGGACGGTTCGATCGACCCACAGGCAGCGCTGCGCGAGGCGGCCGAGCTGTTGATCTCCCAGCTCGCGATCTTCACCGACGCCGACCGTATCCAGGAGCTGCGCGCCACCCCCGGCGGGCAGCTCGACGGTCACGGCCTGGCCGTCAGCGGCAGCCCCCAGGCGGCGCTGCAGGGCGAGGAGTTCGGCATCCTGATCGAGGAGCTGGAGCTGGGCGTGCGCTCATACAACTGCCTCAAGCGGGCGGGCATCCAGACGGTGGGCGACCTCATCTCCAAGTCCGAGGCCGAGCTCAACGCGATCCCGAACTTCGGCAAAAAGTCGATCGACGAGGTCATCGAAACGCTTCATGCGCGAGGCCTCAACCTCCGCGCGGACTGAGGACGGCCGCTGAGCGGCGCGAGGCTGCGTCCTCGATCGCTCGCGGGCCAAGCCCGCCACGCTCACTGCGTCCTTGCCTCGCTTGCCCATCGACCGTCCTATAGGAATAGAATCCCAATCTCATGCGCCACAAGAAGACCAAACACAAGCTCAGCCGCGACTCGGCGCACCGCAAGTCGCTACTCATGAACCTCTCCAAGGAGATCATCGAGCACGAGCGGATCAAGACCACTGAGGCCAAGGCCAAGGCGGTCAAGCCGGAGATCGAGAAACTGATCACGCTGGCCAAGCGCGGCGACCTGCACGCGCGCAGGCAGGCGCTCTCGACGCTCTCACAGGACAAGTTCGCCGTGCACAAGCTGTTTGCAGAGGTCGCTCCCCGTTATGCGGAGCGGCCGGGTGGCTACACGCGAATCCTGAAGCTCGGGCCGCGTCGCAGCGACGCCACCGAGATGGTCTTCATCGAGCTCGTCTGAGTCGAGTCCCCGCGGTGGCGCGGGGAGGGCACGCGTGGTCACCAAGCTCACGCTCGAGTACGACGGCACGGACTTCGCCGGCTGGGCGCGCCAGCCCGAGAAGCGGACCGTGCAGGAGGAGCTCGAGCGCGTCCTGTGCCTGATCCTTGGCGAGACGGGAACGGACGGGCGCCCGCTGCGCCTGAGCGTGGCCGGACGCACCGACCGTGGCGTGCACGCCTGGGCGCAGGTGGCCAGCTACGCCCACGAGGCGCTCGACCCGCTGCGGCTCAACGGGCTGCTGCCGGCGGACATCTCGGTGCTGGCCTCCGAACCCGCCCCAGCGGATTTCGATGCTCGCCGTGACGCGGTCTCGAGGACCTACTGCTACCGCGTGCTCGCCCGGCGCACGCGCAGCGTGTTCGAGCGTCGGCGTGCCTTCTGGTGGACGAGCAGGATCGACGCCGAGGTGCTGCACGAGTGCGCAAATGCACTGCGCGGCCGCCACGACTTCACGGCCTTCACGCCCACCGAGACCGAGCACTCGCGGTTCGTGCGCGACGTCTCCCGAGCCGAATGGCTGAGCGACGGCGAGCTGCTCGAGTTCTGGATCGAGGCCGACACCTTCATGCGCCACATGAACCGTGTGCTCGTGGGCACCATGCTCGACGTCTGCGCCGGGCTGATCACGCTGGAGCACTTCAAGGAGCTGCTCGAGGGGCGGCCGCGGTCGCAGGCGGGGCGGACGGCGCCGGCGCATGGGTTGGCGCTGGCGCGGGTCGCCTACGGCGGGCGCTGAGCCACAGCGCCCGCCGTAGTGGTTGCGGGCCCTGAGCGCCGGAGGGGAGCCCGAGTTGGAGGAGACCCCCAAAAGGCGCCGCGATGTATATCACCAGCCCCAAACGTCAAGTCTGGGTGCGCAGGCCAGCGCTTGTCCTGCAGCTCAGGGTTCTGCGTAGCCTTCGCAGAACTGCGCCACGTTCGCTGCTTGCGCCTGCAAGTTCTCGGCGTAGACGGTCGAGCCGTTCGGGCCGAGCACTGTGAGTTCGGTGGGCAGTGCGCTGAACACTCCGTAGACGAGCGGCCCCTTTGCGTGGAGGCGCGGTGCGAGCGGGACCACGTTGAGCGCGACAGCGCCCTGAGGGGTTAGCGCCGTCACAGACTCTCCTGGCGGCGCGAGCAGCCCGTAGAGGATCGCGTAGGGGTGCGGGGCGCAGCCAATCGACAGCGACCAAGGGAACGCCTTGGGCGCTTGGAGCCCAAGCGCTAGTTCGTGGATCTCCGGGTTGACGCCTGTGTCGGCGCTGAGGAATGGTTCTCCGTCGATTTGCCCGAAAGCACTGATCGAGAAGGGTTGCCCCTCGGGGGTAGATCCAGTGGCGAGTTCCACCACGTCTATTGGAAGTTCCTGCTGCTCGCGTGATTTGACGCAGCGGTAACGCGGCAAGTTCAAAGTGAGCGCGACTTCGTTACTCGCATTCAGCTCTATGAGCGTCACGGCGTGGCTGGTGTCACCCTGAATCTCCTGGGCATAGATTCCGGCAGGGCCGCCGTCCCGGGGCGGTATGCGGATCACGCGCGAATCGATCGCGTGTCCATCAGCGAGCAGCAACCTGACCGAGCGCACCGAGCGCGGCACCGCCGTCTGGATCGTCTCGATACCTGCTTCGCAGAAGAGCGCGGGGTGGCGCTCCTGGGGTGGGGAGAGACAGATGGGGTTGTCGGGTCCGCCCATGATCAGTACTTCGGGCGAGCCCCCCAGTCGGCTGTATGACACCGACGCCGACCTACGACAGGAGCCCAGGGAGCCCAGGGGGCCGGACGTCCCCGAGCTCACCTGGAAGCGGGTACCCGCTCCGGTGCGCCCGCGGCCCAGCACGGTCTGCTTCCTGGGTTCTTTGGTCGCAGTAGGAGGGAACCCGACAATTCGGTCCAAGCGCAGACCCACCTGAAGGTCGGCGAAGACCCCGGCAAGGAGCTTGTTTTCGGCCGCCCTGGTCTTGCGGATCAGCGCTCGATCCGCTGCGCTCTCGTAGGGCTCCAGCAGCGTGCCTAGGGAAACCTCCTCGTGAGCTGCGCTTTCTCGCGCTTCCCGCGACGCGTCGAATTCTCGGCTGGCCGCCGACAGGGCGAGGTAGCCGCTCTGGGTCCACGCCCTTGCGTCGGCGCAGAATGACAGCGCCGGGGTGGAGACATCCTCGAGCCCGGCTGCGACGGCCGCCTGGAGACTCGAGGCGATCGCCGGGTTGCTCCACGACAGTTGGTGCACTTCAGCTGCGTAGGCTTTCTCGGCTAGGCGATCCAGGGTCTTCCCGGGTCTGGCGATCGCTGCAGCGAGCTCCGCTTCGATTGCTTGCTGCTGATGGGTGAATCTGGCGTCTTCGCCCTTGGCGCGAGGCGTGCGCGCAGCGAGCGATATCAGGGGCGGCTGTGGCATCCCTGATAGCACCCCGCGACATTCGTGAGCGATCTGCGCCGCCGCGGCGTTCTCCACGCTGCGCACCATGGCGGTCTCATGCAGCACTCTCGTGGCGAGCTTGTACTGGGCGAGCACGTAGGCGTGTGTGGCCCGCTCATCGGAGCTCGACGCTAAAGCGAGAGGTGCGCTGCAGCACAGCGCCGTGGAAAGGACTACAAGCGCGGCGCCGGTCCGTCTATTCCATCTTGCCGGCCACTGCTTCCCCCGTGGGCGCAGCGAGACGATGCGGAGCCGACTGCCTTCCTTCGCGTTCACAGAATGCCAGCATATAGCGGGATCGTGTGCTCCCGGTTGACAGCGCGGAGCACTCTAAGTGGACCTTCTCCAGCGTAGCGTTATCGTGCCTGGAGAAGGAGGGTCTGCCTGGCTCGTATCTCTCGGAGAACGTGGCCGCGATCCACGAGCGTGGAGTCGATCTCGCTCTGTCCGCCGCGCAAGTCGGCGCCCCGCGCTCGCAGGGTTGGCGCGGGTTGCCTATGCGTGAATGCTCGAGAGGTCCAGATCAGCCTCGGTGAACGCGGAGCGCCGGCAACAGCTCAGCGAGCACGTAGAGGTCTTCCTCCTGGGTCCAAACGGTGAGCCCGTGAGCGACGGCTGTCGCGGCGATGATCGCGTCCATCGCACCCGCACGCCGTCTAGCGGCCCGTGCGCTGGTAAGCAGATCCGAGCTGAGGTCCGCCACCAGCAACTAGTGCTTGAGGCGCAGCACCGCTTCACACCCTCAGCCGCCACGGCCCCTATGCTGGAGTCAATGCTCAACGTCCTGCTCACGAACGACGACGGGATCGAGGCCGACGGCCTGCAGGCTATGCGCCGTGCGCT
>DATARM010000057.1:0-23067 GCA_036264155.1 Solirubrobacteraceae bacterium | reverse complement strand
CGTGCTCAATGACCCGGGACTCACCGATTCGGGAGCCGAGCTCGTGAACGGCGAGCTCGCTGGTTCGCTCGTCAGCTTCGTGGGCCGGGCAGATTCGACTTCCTTCGCCTTTCCGCGCGCCACGTGCGAAGTGGTGGGCTTGGCAGCGCGTTCATGTTTGCGGCGGGCCTCCGTGGGGCTTTCCGCTTCGCTGCCAGACTGCGCTGTGCTCGTCGCGGGCGAGACCGCCGAGGGGCCGTGCCCCTGCTTGGCCGAGCCTCTTTCGCGCTGGGCGTGCTGAGAGCCCTGACCGTCATGTCCGGCACCCTGATGGTGTGGTCCGGCGCCACCGTGCTGAGCTTCGGGAGTGACGGTGCTCGAAGATTCAGGGCTCGCGGAGGAGCCGTTCTGAGCGGTCCCGGTGGCGCCGTGCCGGGAGTGTCGTTCAGCTCGGGCCGGTTTGCCGGGAGCGGTCGTTTCGGTGGTGGCCGACGTCCCTCCCCCGCCCTGCGCTGGGGCCTGTTCGCTGGAAGCGGGCGTCGTTTCGCTGGAAGCCGGCGTGCTCGTGTCAGAGCTCCTGCGTGAGTGGTCGGGCCTCGCCGTTGCAGCCGCGATCGGGATGACCAGAATCGCCGAGCAGACGAGCGCGAGCAGGGCCGCTATGTGCGGTCGGCGTCGAGGGCTTCGCCCTCGCTCGCTGTTGCTCGGACGGGTCACTCGATCATCCCGCTTCGGCGGCCTTCCCCTGAGCCTGCGCGAGCGCCTCCTCGAGCGTCGGGATGATCGTGAACGCTCCATCCATCCCCGAGAGCTCGAAGATCTTCAAGACGTTGGGACGCGCGCACACGAGCACCATCTGCGCCCCGGCCTCCAGGCGGCGATTGACCACGACGAGCACACCCAGCGCCGTCGAGTCCATGAAGCTCGTCAACGAGAGGTCGACGACAAGCCGGTTGCGGCCTTCCTGCAGCGAGTCGAGCAGCATCCACTTCAGGCGCGGAGCCGTCGTGAGATCGAGCTCCCCCTCGACCGACACGAGGCTGGTGACGGCGTCGAGCTCCTGGCAGGTGATCGCGAACTGAGTCGGGGCCTCCGGGGCCTGCGGTGTGTCGACTTTGCCGAGAATGGTCGGTCCCTCCTTCGCGCGCTAGCGGGTTGTCGAGGAGCCCGGTGCCGAGCCGAGCCGTACTTCGCTGACACGTCCGGTTCTATCTTCGACAGGCGAGCCTTAGCGCTTGAGCACCAACGGCCCGATCGAACAGATGTCCAGCGGATCCGCGAGCGTAGCTCTCCTCACTCAGCCAGCGGAAGCGGAGGGCGGTTCGACTCTTCGGGACGTCGGACCGGTACGATTGCGCTGAATGGGAGATCTGGGACCGCTGATCCCCGACGACAGTCGCCGTACTTCCCGATTCCGGCGTCGCGCACGCGGCATCGCTATCGAGTTGCTCCTGTTCGTCGTCATGACGCTGCTCGCGCCACTGCTGATGCTGTGTGCCGCAGGTGTGGACGCGGCGCTCTGGCTACGCCGGCGCAAGCCGTGGATGGCAGTGCGGCTGCTCGCCATGGCCTGGTGGTTCCTCGCCGGTGAGCTGTATGCACTGCTCGGCCTGCTGGCGATCTGGATCGCCTCGGGGCGACACGACAGCGCGCGCCGACGCGAGCGTCTCTACCGACTCAAGCGCCAATGGCTGGCAAGTCACCTGGCCGGTATCCGCACGCTCTTTGGTCTGCGGTTCGAGATCGAGGGGCTGGAGCTTGCGGGCCCGGGCCCGGTGCTCGTCATGATTCGACACGCGAGCATCATCGACAATGCGCTCCCTGACGCGATCGTGGGCCGCGCCCACGGGCTGGGGTTCCGCTTCATCATCAAGCGGGAGCTGCAGTCGCTCCCCACGATCGACATCGGCGGTCGCTGGGTGCCGACTGTGTTCGTTCGCCGCGCATCAGGGAAGACAGCGGAGCAGGTCCAGCAGATCACCGAGCTCACGCTCAACCTGGGCCCTCACGACGGCCTGCTGATCTACCCGGAGGGCACGCGCTGGACCCCCGAGAAGCTCGCCCATGCGAAGGCGATAATCGCCGAGCGTCAACCCGAGATCGCGCCGCTGGCCGACCGGCTGCAGAACCTGCTGCCCCCACGCCTCGGAGGCACCTTGGAGCTACTGCAGTCGGCGCGAGGCACCGACGTCGTGATCTTCGGTCACGTGGGCCTGGACGGGTTCGAGCACGTTAGTGACATCTGGTCAGGCGGGCTGGTCAAAAGCACGGTGCACCTGAAGTTCTGGCGCTTCGCCGCCGCCGAGGTGCCGCTCGAGCATGGCGAGCTCGTCGCCTGGCTCTACGAACGCTGGCAGGAGCTCGACGACTGGGTCGGCGAGATGCGCTCGGGCGAGACCTCGGCACCGGTCCTCGCCACCCTCGCCTGAGCCGCTCGCATCCCAGCTCGACGGCAGCCTGCGACGTACTGGCATGCTCCGGGGTCATGTGGGACTTGGAAGCAGTTGACACCGAGGCTGTAAGACCGCTGCGCCGAGATGTGCTGAGGCCGGGCCAATCGGCCGAGCAGCTCGAATACGACGGCGACGAGGCGCCAGACACGCTGCACGCAGCGGTCGTGCAGGGGGGCCAAATCGTGGGCGTCGTGAGCGTCATGCGTGACGGGCACCCACGAGCCCCGCTCCCTGGCGACTGGCGGATCCGGGGGATGGCAAGCAGCCCGAGCCGGCGCGGAGAAGGCATCGGCACGGCCCTGCTCGACCGTTGCCTGGCGCACGTCCGCGAGCACAGCGGGAGGCGGATCTGGTGCCACGCACGGGTTCACGCGCGAACGCTCTATGAGCGCGCCGGCTTCACCGTCGAGGGCGAGCAGTACGAGATCCCCACGATCGGTGCGCACTACCTGATGGCGAGCAAGCTGAGCCGGGACGAGCCGGTTTAGCTGGTCTAGCGGGCGCTGTCGGGTGGCGCCAGTGCCCACGATGGCTCGCGCGGATGCAGGCGCTCGAGCGCCTTCCAGCTGGCCGCGTCCAGAACCCCGCTCGCCCGCAGCCGATGGGACGATTGAAATCGCACAAGCGCACGGGCGGTCTGAGCGCCGAAGAACCCGCCGACCGGCAGCCTGGCTCCAGCCGCGTTGAGCAACTCCTGAGCCCACACCACCTCGTCGCCGTCCGCCCCAGCGTGGAGCGTTGGGGGCGCGATCGTCCGCCGGGCGGTGCGGGCCACGGGCGCGGCAAGAGCGGTGAGCTCCTGAGGCTGCGCCACGTCGAGATCGAAGAAGCTCGAGCCCGCCGAGCCGAAGGCACGCGCCAGTGACCTGAAGCGACTCAGTTCGCCGGCGGCCGGGTTCCCGCCGAGCTGGCCAACGGGCAGAATCGGGCGACCGTAGATCGAGTTGACGCCGAGCGTGGCCGCATAGGCAGCATCGACGCTCACGCCGAGTTCGAGCCAGTACATCTGGGGCAGATCCACGTCGAAACCACCGGGACCGAGAAACACGGAGTAGGGGAAGGTGGGGTGCTGGGCGACCTCTGCCTGTCCTGCGAGCCCGACCGGGAAGTGCCCACCGAGTTGCGTGCGCAGCGTCCGCACGAACAGCTGCGCGGCGCCGTAGAGCTTGTCGTACTGCCCCTCCGCGTCAATCACCAGGCACTGCGCGCCTGACCTCACAGCCGCCGCTGCCACGGCGGCCTCGGCCAGCGGATCCTGGCCGTAGGCGAACGTCCATCCGCAGACCGAGATGCCCGCGGCGCGCAGCTCGCCGACCAGCCCGGGCGTGAACTGCGGATCGGGCGTGGAGCCGTCGCCGGCCTTTACGAACAACGTATGCGCTCCCGCCTGGGAGGCTGTGGTCGCGAGCGTTTGCGGTGTGCCTGCAGGCGGGACCTGATTGACCCACAGCGCCGTGCCGGCGAACGGCGAGCCGGGGCTCGAGCCGGTAGCGCAGGCGGAGCTCGACGCCAGCGAGAGGCAGGCGAGGAGCACGAGCAGCGCCGGCCAGGATCTGGTTGCTCCGCGGGATGTCACCCAGGCATCGTAGTAACAGCCGCTATCCGCCAGGATGCTCAGCTCGTGCCCACTCCGCGCAATCTCGTGAACCTGAAGTCCGTGAGCAAGGGCTATGGCAGCCGCTCGGTGCTGGACGATGTCACGCTCGGCATCTCAGCCGGCGAGCGCATTGGCGTGGTGGGAAGAAACGGCGACGGCAAGTCGACGCTCCTACGCCTGATCGCGGACGTCGAGCAGCCGGACTCGGGGGCGCTCACGCGCACGGGCGACGTGGACGTGGCGCTGCTCGATCAACGCGACGAGCTGGATACACAGCGAACCATCCGCGACGTGCTGGTGGGCACGCGTGCAGAGCACGAGTGGGCAGCCGACGCGGCCTTCCGCGGAGTCCTCGACGGCCTGCTCGGAGGCATGTCGCTGGCGCTGTTCGCGCAGGGCATGGACACCCCGCTGACGGGGCTCTCGGGCGGCGAGCGCCGGCGCGTGGCGCTGGCGCGGCTGCTGCTCGAGCCACCCGAGCTGCTGCTGCTCGACGAGCCGACCAACCACCTGGATCTCGAAGGAGTGGACTGGCTCGCCCGGCATCTGAGCGCCAGGCGGGGCGCGATGCTCGTGGTCACCCACGATCGCTGGTTCCTCGATGCCGTGTGCACAGCCACCTGGGAGGTGGCCGACGGCGGAGTGAACCGCTACGAGGGCGGCTACGCCGCGTGGGTGCTCGCCCGCGCCGAGCGCGAACGGCAGGCGAGCGCGCGCGAGGATCGCCGCCGCCAGCTCATGCGCAAGGAGCTCGCGTGGCTGCGCCGCGGCCCGCCGGCGCGCACGAGCAAGCCGAGGTTCCGCATCGACGCGGCCAACGCCCTGATCGCGGACGAGCCCCCTGCCCGCGACAGCACCGAGCTGCTGCGCTTCGCCACCGCGCGCCTGGGCGATCGGGTGCTGGACGCTGTCGAGGTCTCGCTCGAGCTCGGCGAGAGGCAGGTCCTGCACGAGCTCACGTGGCGCCTCGGGCCAGGCGAGCGGGTTGCAGTGGTGGGCGTCAACGGATCGGGCAAGACGTCCTTGATCAGGATCCTCAGCGGCGAGCTGGCTCCCTCGGCAGGCGAGGTCGAACGCGGAGCCACGATCCGCGTGGCGCATCTCTCACAGGACACAGCCGAGATCCCAACCCAGCTACGGGTGCTCGAGTCGCTGGAAGAGATCAAGGCCCACGCGGTGCTCAGCGACGGGCAGGAGATCACCGCGGTGATGCTCTGCGATCGCTTCGGCTTCCGTGGCGAGAAGGCACGCACGCTGGTGGCCGACCTCTCAGGCGGGGAGCGCAGACGCCTGGCGCTGATGCGCCTGCTGATGGGCGAGCCCAACGTGCTGCTCCTGGACGAGCCCACGAACGACCTCGACATCGAGACGCTCACAGCGCTCGAGGATCTGCTCGACGGCTGGCCCGGCACGCTTGTGGTCGTGAGCCACGACCGCTACTTCGTGGAGCGCGTGTGCGACAACGTCTACGCGCTCGGGGACTCAGGGGGCATCCGCCATCTACCGGGCGGGATCGAGCAGTACATCGAGGAGCGCCACGCCGACGCTGACGTCGTCTCGACGACGCGCACAGGTGCACCCGCAACGGCGACGCCCGGCGCGAGGATGCGCGAGGAGCGCAGACAGACACGCGAGCGCGAGCGCGAGTTGCGGCGTCTGGAGCGGGCAATCGAGCAGCACACAGAGCGCGAGTCGACGTTGCGGGAGCGGATGGCTGCAAATGCCACAGATCACGAGCTGCTGGGCGCGTTGCAGGACGAGCTGGCCCATGCCGAAGCCGAGCGCGGCGAGCTCGAGACGGCGTGGCTCGAGACCTCGGAGGCACTCGAGGGCTGAGCCCGGGATAATTGGCGCCGTGACCGCGGCGCCGTGCATCTGCTCGTGAGCAGACCGTTCCTGGTCCTGCAGCTGAGCGACCTGCACATCGGGGTGGCCGACGGCGATCTCGACGCGGCAACGGCGCTGGCCGCGGCGCTCGACTCGGTGGAGGCGCTGCCCGACAGCCCTGACGCTGTCGTCGTGACCGGGGATCTAACCCATAGCGGCGGCGATGATGAATATGCGATCGTCGCCGAGCTGCTCGCACGCCTACAGGTACCCACGTTCGTGCTCCCGGGCAACCACGACGACCGTGATGGCATGCGCCGTTGGTTCCACCTCGATGGCGCGCCCGGTACACCGCTGCTGCAGGCTGTCGAGCTCGGACCTCTGCGACTGGTCACGCTCGACAGCACCACCCCCGGCCTGGACGGGGGGCGCCTCGACGGTGAGCGGCTGGAGTGGCTCGAGCAAACGCTCGCAGCCGCCGCCGAGCGTCCGACGCTGCTGGCGATGCACCACCCCCCGCTCGTGACAGGGGTCGCGCCGTGGGATGAGATCGGACTTCCCGAGCCTGATCGTCTCGCCCTCGGGGAGCTGCTCGCGCGCCACCCGCAGGTGCTGCGGGTCGTGGGCGGTCACATGCACCGGACGATCGTCAGCGAGCTGGCCGGCCGCTCGGTGCTCGCGGTGCCAAGCACCTATCTGCAGGGGCGACTCGACTTCGCCGGCCCTGAGTTCATCCTCGAGCGAGAGCCACCCGGCTTTGCCATCCACGCCCTCGTCGGCGAGCAGCTGATCTCACACGTTCAGCCCGTGCTGTAGGCGCTTCAGGCTTTGGCGGTTCCTTCGCCGGAGTGGGCTGCAGCCTGAGGCGCGAGCAGCCCGACGAGCGCACCACCGGCCGATGAGCCGAGCGCGATCAAGGTGGTGGCGGCGTTTTTCAGGGCTGCGTCGTCTTCAAAGGCTTCCTTGGCCGCGTCGTGACCGACCTGCAGGGCGAGGACGATTCCGGCGATGAACGCGATCGCGCCCACGAACAGCAGGACGAGCACCCGCTTGTCGACGCCTTCGAGCGTTGCGTGGGGTGCTGCCGCGCCGGCATCAACACCCGCTTTCACCGCCTCGCCTTCAGCTGTCTGCGCGCCTTTCGCCGCGGCTTCGAGCACGTCGCGAGTGGCGTTGGCTTCCTCCACACGAGCCGGGGTGGCGGCGTCCTGCTGCTCGAGCACGTCGGCGAGCCCTCGAGCCCGTTCGGCCGCTACACGATGACCGGCATAGGTCGCGACAACAGCGGCCATCGCCAGCTCGCGCGGCGCCATGCGACCAGGGCCCATGCTCAACCTCGTCGCATCGACCGGTGCTTGGGCTTCGGCCGCTTTGACAGCGCGCTGGGCCGCTTCCCGCGCCGGAGCGCTCTGCTGCGTCGACGCGACCTCCTTGGCGGCGCTCACGGCGCTTTCGTGAGCGGTCGTGGCGGCGGCCTGTGCCGTCGCCACAGCGCCGAGCGTCACCTGAGAGGGGGGCGGAGCGAGGATCCCAACCAGTGCGCCGCTGAGTGAGCCGGCCGCCGCCCACAGCTCGGTCGGCACCGTGCGACCAACCGCGAGGATGACGCACGCGCCCGCGAACAGCACCACCAGCGCTGTGCCCACGGCAACGACCACCACCGCATTTGACCCTTTTGCGTTTACCATGCGGACCCGCGTCACTTTACACGGGTGAGTGTCACGCGGCCACGGGCGGCGCGCACTGTCTCGGTGAGGGTGTCGATGTCGTAGGCGCCGTAGTAACGACGACCGTTGACGAAGAAGCTGGGGGTGCCGGAGACGCCGCTCTCGTCGGCGCTCGCCACGTCCTCGCTGATACGCGGCTCGTAGCGACCGCGCTTCAGCCCCTCGATCATGCGCTCGGAGTCGAGTCCCAGCTCCCTGGCATAGGCGGTGAGATCGCTGGGGCGTAGCTCGCCCTGGTGGGCGAGCAGGGTGTCGTGCATCTCCCAGAACTTGCCCTGCTCGGCGGCGGCCTCGGAGGCCTCGGCGGCGAGCTGCGCATTGGGGTGGACATCGTTGAGCGGGAGGTGGCGCCAGACGTAGCGCACATCATCGTCGAATGAGGACAAGAGCTCCCGGATGGCGCCCTCCGCCTGGCCGCAGTAGGGGCACTCGAAGTCGCCGTACTCGACGAGCGTGACGCTCGCATCGTCAGGGCCGCGAATGTGGTCGCGCTTCGGGTCGACGTCGTCGGAGAGGTCGAGGATGTCCTCAGCCGTGCGTGCAAGCTGGCGCGCACGCACGCTGCTCGGCAGCGCTCGCACGACGCGCAGGACCAGCCACCCGGCCAGCGGCGCGAGCAGCACCGAGGCGAGCGCGCCGACCTTGGCCTCGTCGAGGCGCTGCCCGGTGAAGGCGAGGCTGGAGATCAGGAGCGAGACGGTGAAGCCGACGCCGGCGAAGGCGCCCCCCGCTGCGAGTAGCGGCCCGCTGAGAGGCGAGCGCGGTCCGTGCATGGCTGGGCGCGATGCGAGCCATGACGCGCCGGCGATCCCCAGTGGCTTGCCGACGACATAGCCGATCAGGATCCCTAGGGTGATCGGCGAGCTGATGGCGTCGCTCAGCAGCGTGCCGGTGAAGTGCACGCCGGCGTTGGCGAGCGCGAACAGGGGCACGATCGCGTAGCTGGTCCACGGGTGCAGGGTGTACTGCAGCCGCTCGTTGGGGGAGATCGCCGAGATCACCCCGAGCTGGGCCGAGCGCGCCAGCTCGGGCGTGGGCTGCTCGCGAAACGAGCGCGCCAGCGCGGTCGCGCGCTCGAGGTCGTCACGCGAGGGCGAGTAGGCGCTCGTTGCGAGTCCCACCACGAGCCCCGAGATGACGGGATCTATGCCCGACTTGAACATCGCCGCCCACAGACCGACGGCGACAGCGACGCTGAGCGGCCTCGACCACGCGGGCGCATAGCGCAGGGCGAGGAGCACGCCGAGCAGCGCCACGGCGATCGCCAGGGCAACCCATGACACGTGGCCGGTGTAGGCGAAGGCGATCACGAGCAGGGCAAACAGGTCGTCGATCACAGCCAGCGTCAGCAGGAAGACGCGCAGTCGCGTGGCAGCGCGCGGCGTGAGCAGAGCCAGCGCGCCGAGCGCGAAGGCGGTGTCGGTGGACATCGCCGCACCCCAGCCGTGCGCCCCCGCGCCGCCCGCGTTGAAGGCGAGGTAGATCGCGATCGGGACGGTCATGCCGCCGACAGCAGAGGCCAGTGGGATCCACAGGCGCCTGCGCTCGCGCAGCTCACCGAGGTCGAACTCGCGCTTGGCCTCCAGCCCCACCACGAGGAAGAAGAAGGTCATCAGCCCCTCGTTGACCCAGTGGCGCAGATCGGTTGTGATTCCCCCACCGCCGACCCTGATCGCGAGCGTCGTATGCCACAGCGACTCGTACGAGTGAGACCAGGGCGAGTTGGCCCACACGAGCGCTATGACCGTGGCCGCGGCCAGCACGCTGCCGCTGCCCGTCTCGGTGCCAAGGAAGTCGCGCACGGGGGCGGCGAGGTTGCGCGCCCAGGCGGTACGGCCCGCGTAGGCGCTCGATCCGGCCTCTGCAGCCGAGGCGTCCATCAGCTGAGCCGCAGCTCGGCTGCAGCACGCGCCGGCCCAACAATCACGCGCTGCAGACGCCGCGCGGCGTCGAGATGATCGCCGGTCCAGATCATGCGCACAGCGGTAGCGCTCGCCCGTCCGTCCTCACCGCCCAGATCACGGCGAACCGCATCGAGCAGGCGCCCGTCGGCCAGGCGATCGTGCGGGAGCGGATCGTGCGGGCCCAGGCCCTCCGCAAGGCGCTCGGCGAACTCGTCATACCAGCCCTCCACGCGCTCGCTGGCGCGCAGCAGCTCCTGACGCGCACCGCTGCGATCGCCGCCCTCCGAGCCATTCTCGCGCTGCCACATCTCGAGGATGGCATCGGCGGCCAGACGCAGGCCGCTGACGCCGGTGACGAGGCTCGTCACCTCGGCCAGCGGGATTGGCTTGGAGCCCAGCTCCGCCAGGTACCCGCGGAAGGTGTCGTCGAGGCGGCGTGCAGCGGCGGCGGCTCGCGCCGCGTCGTCGCTCGGCGCTGCATTCGATGTGGCATTGCGATCGCAGCGGAGCATCCCGAAGTCGACAGCGCTCGTGAGGTAAGCGGCACTGGCTGTGTAGGCGTCACCCAACGCGTTTCGCAGCGCAGCACCTGCGCCCCGAGGCCAGAACAGCACACCCACGAGCAGGCTCACGGCGCAGCCGATCGCAATGTCCTCCACCCGCAGCAGCCCGACGCGCCAGCCGGTGGGCTGGATGATGTTGAACAGGAAGACGAGGACCAGCGTGAAGGCCGCCTGTCCGGCCGCGAAGGAGATCACCGCGGGAGCGACCCCGGCGAGCAGGATGGCGGCGGGCAGCAGGAACCACAGCAGCGTGGTGTCAGCGCCGATCGCTTCCAGCGCCAGCGCGCCGATGACGAAGCCGGCGACCGTGCCCGACATGCCACGAACGGCGTTCTGGCCAGTGTTCAAGGCGTTTGAGCGGAGCACAGACAGCGTGCCGAGCACGACCCAGAAGGAGTGCTGCACCCCGGTCCGGTTGGCGACGAACACGGCCAGCGCGAGCGCGACGGCGCCGCGAACGCTGTTGTGCAGCCAAACCGAGCGCCTGTCGACGTGGGCCCCGGCCCGCTCTTGAACGCTCGCCAGTGTCCCGGTCAGGCCCTCGGGCTGGCGGCCGAGCAGCCGCGCCAGCAAGCTGCGCCGCTCGGCGGCGGCGGTCAGATCGATGTTGCGTGCCACGGCAAAGACGGCGAAGGCGAGCTCCTGGGCGCGGAAGCTTGGATCGAGCGAGCTGAGGAGCTCGTCGACGTGCAGATCGACAGTGGCGCCCCGCTCCATCGTCTCCAGCCGCTCGCTCAGCTGCGCCATTGCAGCATGCAACACGGCGCAGTCGCCTCCTGTCGCCGCAAGCAGATCCGCTCCCTGCTCGAGCACCGAGGCAGCGGCGACCTTGACCGCGCAGGCCTCGTGGTTGACCGGCGCCTCACCCATTGCCCGAGCGGATTGGGCGACGATCGCTGCGAGCCAGTCGAGCTCGTCGACGAGGCGCACGACCGTCCGGGCCGATGTGCTCAGCCCGGTGGGCCGGTAGGGCGTGGCGAGGAAGCTGCGACGCAGGGCAGCGGCGGCCTGCTCAGCCTGGGCTACCGCGTGCTCGTGCTCGGCGGCAAGCGTCTCCTCGCGATCGCTGAGCAGATATGCGGCCTCAGATCGCAGTCGCTGCGCCAGCGCCCGGCAGGCGTTGGTTGCCGCCGAGCGCAACGCTCCGCGGACGGGCGCGGGCCACAGCAGCCCAACTGCGATCACAGCCGCGGCGGAGGCCATGCCCCACCCTGCGAGCCGGTCTGGCAACGAGGCGAGCGGAGCAGCGTTGGTCGCCGACAGGATGAAGGCCAGCAGCAGCGAGGTGCTTGCTCCCGCGAGCACCGAGCTGACGACCCCGGCAAAGATCACGACGAACCCCACGATCGCCATCGCGCCCGCCGCCAGCCACACATCTCGCGAGACGAGCGTGCCGAGACAGACGAGCAGGCCGCCCGTTACGGCCAGTGTGCACTGGGCCTGCAGACGCGAAGCGATGGGGCCGCCGAAGTCGACCAGCAGCAGCATCGCGAAGGACCCGAAGGCGGCGAACGTCGCCAGCACCGGGTTGGCGATCACCTTGTCACCCAGAGCGAACATTGCCGGCATCACGATCGCGGTTCGTCCCGCACGACGAAGCGCTGCCAGATCACGATCGCGTTGGCCGAGCCACTGCACTGGATGCACCATGTGCACGCTCACCACGCCTCCGGCAGGAGCGCCTCTTAGGGCACGGCGGGCGGCGCGTCGCATCCGTAGAGATGCTCGCGCAGCTGATCGCAGCTCTCCGCCGACCACCGCTCGCTGGTCTCGAGCGACTCGATCAACGACTCCGCGGACCTCAGCAGCTCCTCGCTCTCGGGCTCACCGAACAACAGCGCGTCAGCGGCTTCCAGGAGCTGTTCACGCTCCTTGGCGTGTAGCTTGGTCGCCCCCTGGTGGTCCATCGTCTCGAGCAGCGCCGTGTAGTGGGCGGCGCGGGTGGTCATCGGCTCGGCTGCGGTCATCATCTTGACTCCAACATTAGCGATCCCTCTCCAGCTTTCTCGATGCCATGAACTCTGACGCGCTGCCCGCGCTCCCGGTGGGTCCCGTGCCCGATCGCCTGACGATCTGGCCGATGGACGACGGCCGCTATGGGCTCGATGCGACCTTCCATGGCGCAACCGGATACGCGCGCGCCCTGCAGCACGACGCCGAGCTGACACACAGCGGGGTTGCGCACGCGTTTCGTCAGGAGCTGGACGGTGGCTGGACGCTGCGGTTCGGTCCGCTGCAGGCGACGGCGATCGCCCAGGCGCTGGCAGCCTTCGTCTACTGAGCCGGCGCTCCCGCATGAAACAGGCGCGGTAACATCGCAGCCGAGACCGAACCGCACCGAGCAACGGAGGTGGCCGCCGTCATGCCGCAGAAGGGCGGGCTGGAGAACGCGCTGGTCATCGAGCGCGAGCGCTGGAGTGACGGACCGCCGCACGAGCTGTTCAAGCAGCTGCGCAGCGAGTGCCCCGTGCACTGGTCCTCCGAGATCCCGGAGTTCCCCGACCAGGACGGCTTCTGGTCGGTGACCAGAGCAGAGGATGTGCACACCGTCAGCCGCGACTGGGAGACGTTCTCATCCGAACGCGGAGGGATCACGGCGCTGACGGGCGCGGTTCTGCCACTCGAGCTCGTGCAGGCGATGTTCATCGGCATGGACCCCCCCAAGCACGACCGGCTGAAGGCGCTGTTCCAGCGAGGCTTCACGCCGAAGCGCATCGCCGACCACGAGGACTCGATCCGCACGATCACCCGTGGCGTGCTCGACGGGCTCGACGGCCGCTCGAGCTGCGATCTCGTCAGCGACGTTGCCCAGCCGGTGGTCTCGCGGGTGATCGGCAGCTTCATGGGCATCCCGCCGGAGGACGACGCGGCGTGGGCGCGGCTGATGAACGCGACACTCGGAGCGGGCGACCGCGACCTGAACCCCGACGGGCCGCAGTCGGTTGTACAGCGGGAAGTGCCGGAGATATTCGCGCGCTGCCGGGAGTTGATCGCGGCCCGCCGCGAGCAGCCGAGCGAGGACCTGACGAGCGTGCTCGTGCACGCGGAGCTCGACGGCGAGCGTCTGGAGGAGCACGAGATCGTGATGGGCTTCGTGCTGCTGGTGGCCGCGGGCAACGACAGCACCAAGGCCACCTACTGCAGCGGCATGCGCGCGATCATGGAAGACGACGGGCAGCGGGAGCTGCTGCTCGCGGACTCGAGCCTGCTCGACGGGCTGGTGGAGGAGTCGCTGCGTATGTTCCCCGCCTTTGCCCATTTCCGCCGGACGGCCACACGCGACTGCGAGCTCGGCGGCCGCACGATCCGAGAGGGCGAGAAGGTGATCCTGTGGTACGCGTCCTCCAACCGCGACGAGTCGCGCTATGAGGACCCCGACCGCTTCGACATCCGTCGGGACGCCGAGCACCAGGCCTTTGGAGCGGGAGGACGCCACTTCTGCCTGGGCTCGGCACTGGCGCGCCTGGAGCTGCGGGTGCTGTTCGAGGAGACGTTCGCGCGCTATCCGGGGATCGAGCTGGACGGCACGCCCGTCTACGCAGAGTCGCCGTGGATCAGCCAGCTCAAGACGCTGCCTGTACGACTCTCGCCTTAGGACACCCCAGGCGTGGCAAGAAGAAGCGCAGGGCTACTGCTCTACCGCGTCCGCGAGGAGCAGGTGGAGGTGCTCATCGCCCACATGGGTGGGCCCTACTGGGCCGAGAAGGACGACGGCGGGTGGTCGATCGTCAAGGGCGAATACGACGAGGACGAGGACGCGTATGCGGCCGCCCGACGGGAGTTCGAGGAGGAGACGGGGGCGCCGCCCCCGGCGGGAGCCCCGCTCGAGCTGGGCGAGGTTCGCCAGCCGAGCGGCAAGCTGATCAAGGCGTGGGCGATCGAGGGAGATCTCGATGCCTCCCAGATCGAGAGCAACACGTTCACCATGGAATGGCCACGAGGCTCGGGCGCACAGCGAGAGTTTCCCGAGGTGGATCGCGCCGGCTGGTTCGATCTTGCGACGGCGCGGCACAAGCTGGTGAAGGGCCAGGTCCCCTTCGTCGACCGGCTGCAAGCGGAGCTCTCAGCCGGGACGTAGGTGCGACACCTGCAGAGCGTAGGTTTCGGCGAGCCGCTCGGCGATCAGCGAGCGGTGACAGGCCGCGGGATCACGCTCCACGCAGAGCAGGGCCGCGCAGTGACCGCTCGGCAGCGAAGCTACGAGCGCGTCGAGGTCGGCCCGGTCGAGGATCTCGGCGATGTAGCGCTCCCGATACTCGGCTGCGAGCACCTCGCGCGAGCGCTTGCCCACTCCGAGCCGGTCGTCCTCGCGGTACTGCAGCTGACGCAGCTCGGTCGTCGGCGCGAGCTCGCGATGGTGGCTGTAAGCGATGCCGGCATCGACCAGGGCAGCCTGCAGCCGGAGCGAGTTCGCCCAGGCATACTGCGGACCCCGCACCCCACGCCGCTGACGCACGTCGAGCAGCAGACGGACGTCTGCGTTGCGAAGTGTGTGAAGGAAGCTCTCCAGCGAGAATCCGTAGACGCCGATGGTTGCAAGCAAAGCAGTCACGTTCCCTGAACGGGAGGCGCACAGAGGCATCCGGGGGCGCCCTGCCAGTTACAGCTCAAGGCCGAACGTGTCACACATCGACGTTAGCGCCCCCGTCGACGCCCTACGCTTAGCCAATGGCTCAGCTGAACGGCACCCGCGTACTCGTGACCGGCGCGAGCAGCGGACTGGGGCGGGCGATGGCCGAGGCGCTCAGCGCGGCCGGCGCTCGCGTCGTCGTGACGAGCCGGGATTTGGCGCGCGCACGAGCCACGGCGGATGAGCTCGGGCATGCGGCCGCGGGGGTCGAGTTGGACGTCCGCGACGAGGCCTCGGTACACAGAGCCGTCGAGGAGACCTACCGACGGCTCGGCGGGGTGGAGATGCTGGTCAACAACGCGGGGATTGGCATGCGCACAGTCAACCTCCGGTTCATCACCGACCCACAGCCATTCTGGAAGGTCTCCCCGGACGGCTTTCGCGACGTGGTGGAGACCAAGCTGACGGGCTCGTTCCTCGTTGCGCGAGCCGTCGCCGAGCGCATGCTCGAGGCCGGCACCGGACGCATCGTGGCCATCTCGATGAACGAGCAGACGATGACCCGACGGGGCTTCGTTCCCTATGGACCGGCGGGAGCCGGCGTGGAGGCGCTCGCGCGGGTGATGGCGGCAGACCTGGCGGAGACCCCGGTGCGAGTGAACATCCTGCTCCCAGGCGGCGCAACAGCGACGGGCATGGTCCCGGAGGACATCCCAGCCGAGGCTCGCGCCTCGATGCTGGACCCGGCGATCATGGGACCGCCGATCGTGTGGCTGGCCTCCGAGGAGGCACAGGGAGTCCACGATCAGCGCATCGTGGCGAGCGAGTTCGACAGCTGGCTAGCTGCTCGCTGAGCCGCTGGCGACCCAGTCGAGGATCGCCTCGGGGCGCTGTTCGGGAAGCCAGTGCCCCACCCCGTCGACGACCTCGACGCTCAGCTCCGGCTGGCCGTCGACGGGCCCCTCGGCGATGCCGCGGGTCACCAGATCCCGCGAGCCGATCATCACCGTGCTTGGCACCCGCAGCCGGGAGCTCTCATACCGACCCCTCACGAGGGGAATCACCTCACTGGTCAGGAAGGTCCTGTACATGGCGACCGTCACCCGCGACGGAATGTGATCGGCGAACAGGGCCACGTCCTCGGCGGCCAGTCGCTGACCGCCACGACCGACCTCCAGGATCCGGCGCGCCACCCTGTCGGCCACACGCGGCCCGATGCCGGGTGCGCTCAGCGGAACCTGGTAGCCGAGCATGGCCAGCGAGCGAGGATGGAAGGGCACCCACAGGTGCGGGACGCACAGTGCGAGCAGTCGCTCGATCCGCTCGGGTGCGCGCAATGCGGCCAAATACCCCGACCAGGCACCCCAGTCGTGGCCGATCCAGATCGTGCGCTCGACCTCCAGTGCGTCGAGCAGCGCGAGCAGATCGCTCGCCAACTGCTCCTTTTCATAGCCCGTTGTTGGAGCTTCGCTCCAGCCGTGGCCGCGCAGGTCCGGCGCGATGACGCGGAAGCGATCGGCGAGCGTGGGTATGAGTCCCCGCCATGCCCACCAGCTCTGGGGCCAGCCGTGGACGAGCAGGAGCGGCGGCGCGTCCGTGGGACCCGCGAGCGCCACGTGCATCCGCAGTCCACCCGCATCGACATCGACGTGACTTACGCCCGGCAGGGTCGGTGGACGGTCGCTCACCGAGACGACATTACGCTGCGCGAGCGCTCGGTGTCGAGCGAGCGCGAGCGGACGCTACGGCCTCGACGTCCAGGTCGAGCTCGCGACCGAAGCCGTTTCGCCCGCCTGGGGTGATCCGCACCTCGCGCGCACGCTCGGTGCGTTCGAGCCAGCCCAGCTCGAACAGCCGTCCTGTCAGGGCGACTCCGAGCTTCCCAGCGAGATGGGGACGGCGCTCGCTCCAGTCGTTGCAGGCCTTGCCGGCCTTGGGCGGGCGCTCGATCCCCAGCTCTAAAAGGCGCCTCCTGCCCGTGGTGCTCAGCAGGAAGATCTCGTCTTCGCGCTCGATCAGCCCCTTGTCCACCATCGCCTCGGTCAGGGAGACTCCAAGGCGACCGGCGAGATGGCCGTAGCAGGTGCGGGCAGCGCTGAGTGCCCCTGCATGGCTTGCCTGGCGCAGCGAGCGCACCTCCTGGCGTGGCGCCAGTGCCGCCAACGCCTCTACGGCCGTTGCGACCTCGGGCCCGGCGAGGCGGAAGTAGCGGTTGCGTCCCCCCTTCTCGACTGCGAGGAAGCCAGCCCGGTGCAACTTGGAGAGGTGCTCGCTGATGGTCGAGCGGGAGACCCCGGCGACTTCGGCCAGCTCGCTCGGTGGTAGTGCCCGTCCATCGATCAGCTCAACGAGCACTGCCGCCCGGCTCGGATCGGCCATCAGTGCCGCGGCAAACGCGATGTCGATGTCGCCTTCCATGTCTCGAGGTTAGCGTCGAGACGATTCGGCAGCCACCGAATCATTTCGCATCTACGGTCTGGGGATGACCGATTTCAGCAACCGCCGGGCGGCACTTGTGGTAGCCAGCGCGGGCTACTTCTTCGTCCTGCTCGATGTGACCATCGTCAATGTCGCGCTCGCCCACATCGGCAGCGACCTCGGCGGTTCGCGCGCCAGCCTGCAGTGGGTGGTCGACGCCTACGCCCTCGTGCTCGCCGCCTTCATGCTGAGCTCCGGCGATCTCGCCGATCGCTTCGGCGCGCCCCGTGTCTTCGCGATGGGGCTGGCGCTCTTCGGGCTCGCCTCGGCAGGGTGCGCCGCGGCGCCATCGATTGGCTTTCTCATCGGCGCGAGGGCCCTACAGGGACTTGGCGCGGCGGCGATCCTGCCGACGTCACTGGCAATCGTCAACCAGCTGTTCACCGATCCAAGCGAACGGCCACGGGCGATCGGAACGTGGGCGGCGTTGGGGGGAAGCGCGATGGTGGCCGGACCCGTCCTTGGCGGCGTCCTCGTCGCGGCCGTGAGCTGGCGGGCGATCTTCTGGCTCAATGTGCCCTTGGCGGCCCTGGCGAGCGCGCTCGCAGTGGCGCTGATCCCGGCGCAATCGCCACGGAAGGCGCGGCGGCTCGATCTAGGAGGCCAGATCTCCGGTGCACTCGCCCTGCTCGGACTGGTCAGCTTCCTGATCGAGAGCGGGCGCGAAGGCTTCGAGGCCCCGGTGGCGCTCGTTGCCGCAGTACTGGGGCTCACATCGGCAGTTTCCTTCGTGTGCTGTGAGCGCAGCCGCCGCCAGCCACTCCTCGAGCTCAGCTGGTTCGCAAAGCCGGAGCTCTCCGCGGCGAACGCGGCCTCGGGCCTGATGAACATGGGAACGCTGGGAGCTCTGTTTGCGATCGGCCTCTACCTTCAGCAGAGCCGGGGCCTCTCGGCCCTGGATGCGGGTTTGACGCTGGTGGCGTTGGCAGCGCCACTGGCTTTCCTGACGCCGTTCAGTGGGCGCCTGGTCGCCGCGAGCGGCCCACGGCGCCCGGCGGGCATCGGCCTGATGATTTGCGGGGGTGCCTACTTGGGCTTGGCAGGCGTAGGAGCGAGTATCACCGCGCCCGGTGGGATCGCCCTGCTGGCCCTCGCGGGCACAGGCATGGGAATCGCAGTGCCCGGCCTCGTTGCAGGCGCCACCCAGGCACTCGGGGAGGGCCGGGCCGGGATAGCCGCGGCGATCAACAACACCGCTCGCCAAGTGGGCGGTGCAGTCGGCGTGGCGCTGATCGGCGGACTCGGCTCCTTCTCGACCGCACTCGTTGCCAGCGGCGCGGCGCTCCTGCTCGGTGGTTCGGCGGCGTTGGCGCTGATGGGACGCTCGCGATGCGAAACAGTCCGCCCCTGCGACCGAGGCGATCATGGGGGTCGTGCCAGCGACGAGGGCCGGCGTTGGCTCGGCCGTGAATGACGCCACACGGCTGCTGGGTGGGACGCTTGGCGTGGCTGTAATCGGCAGCGTCTACGCGTCGGTATTACTTCTACCAGCTCAGCCGATCGTGGCCGACGGGCAGTTCCCGAGTGGGCAGCGCCTGACATCCCGGCGGCAAGCCCTGATGGTGCGGCGGCGGCATGAAGCCTGGACCATCCCGCGGGAGGACGTGGAGGGTCAGCGAGGCTGGTGGGCCGGCTGAGCCTAGACCGGTGAATGGTCAGCGGCTCGCCCGTCGAATACCTCGGGGTACTGAGCTCGTACCGCTGTGATCAACCTGTCCCTCGAAACCGATCCCAACGGACCCCGTCGTACGGTGCAAACTCGCGCTCGAGGAGGTCCAGTGCATCGACCTCCCTGCGCAACGCGCTTGCCCAGTGCTACTCCCCTCGACGAGGATCATCTAGAAGCTTCTGGATCTGCTCCATTGCCTGCGCCTTGCGCACGATGTCCCCGCACTGACACGCCTGAGACACCACCGTACTCCCAGGTGAAACCACCGGCTCGACTGGTCGGCCACGCTCGCCTGGCACCGTGCCCCACGGACGTTTGGCAACTCCCACCGCAACCCTGGGGGCGCTCGAGGTGTCTTAGCTGCAACTCGTGGTTGCCGTCGCCCCCCAACGGCGGTCATCCGAGCGCATCCGCTCGCGCTCGGAGGAAGGAGAGACGTGTTGCATCTGCCCAAGCTTGCCCGTGCCCTCGTGCTCGCCCTCGTGGCGGCTGCGGCGCTCGCCCCCGGGGCCAGCGCGTCCCACTCCCAAACGAGCTTCTTCGAGTCTCCCGCCCTGCTGAGGAACCCGGCGACGCGGCCCGGAACGATCGCGACGCTGCAGCGCCTGGGTGTGAGGGCGCTGAGGGTCGAGTTGAGCTGGCACAACGTGGCCCCGGCAGCCAATAGCGCGCACCGGCCCTCCTTCGACGCGACGAACCCTGCTGCCTACGCCTGGAGCGAGTACGACCCGGAGATCCAGGAAGCGCACGAACGTGGGTGGCAGGTCCTGTTGACGGTCACCTCGCCGGTACCGCGCTGGGCGACGGGCAATCCACACGGCCGCTCGCTGCTGTTCCGTCCCAGCGCCAGCCAGTTCCAAGCCTTCATGACAGCCGTGGGGCGCCACTACGGCTCGGTCGTGTCGCTGTTCTCGATCTGGAACGAGCCCAACCACCACGAATTCCTCGAACCCCAGTTCAACACGAACGGGACACCTGCCTCGCCGAGCATCTACCGCGCGCTCTACACAGCCGGCTACGCGGGGCTGAAAGCAGCCGGCCTGCCATCTCCGCGAGTGCTGATTGGCGAAACGGCGCCAGAAGGGGAATCAAGCCCAAGCGTGCCCGTGCGCGGCCCCAACCACAACCTCTCGCCAATAGCCTTCCTGCGCGGGGTCCTCTGCCTGGACAGCAGCTACCACCGAGCCCACGCCTGTGGCATGCTCCAAGCGAGCGGGTGGGGACTGCATCCCTACGCAAGCATCCAGGGACCTCTGTACACGCCGAAGAGCCGAGAATCGGTGACCATTGGCGTGCTCTCGCGGATGACCAGCGCGCTGGACCGCGCGGCCCGAGCCGGGGCACTTCCAAACGGGCTGCCTCTCTACATAACCGAGTTCGGTGTGATCAGCCAGCCGGCCCGCTACATCGGCCAGCCGGTGGCCAAGCAGGCGGAGTACGACGCCATCGCCGAACGCATCGCCTACTCGAATCCCCGGGTTGCCTCCTTCTCGCAGTACCTACTGCGCGACGATAAGGCCAGGGGAGGCTATGCCGTGGCATTCACCACGGGCCTGGAGTACTCAAACGGCAAGGCCAAGCCGCTGCTGGCAGCATTTCCCGTGACGCTGACTGTGTCCCGACACGGGAGCGCCTACGCGCTGTGGGGCTATGTGCGTCCCGCCGGGCAGGCCACCACGCTGACCGTCGAAGCCGAACGCCGCGGATCCCATCGCTTCAAGCCTCTGGCCCAGGTCAACACCGACGCCCGTGGCTACTGGACGCTCAGCTCCACCGTGGCCGCCACGCGTTGGCGCGTGCGCTGGGTCAGCCCTGAGGGCACCACCTACACCGGGGCTCCCATCCGCGCATATTGAGCTAGACCACACCCCCGGTCATCCCTCGCTGTCCTGCAGATACACGAGGCGATCCTCGAGTGGCTGATCCATCACGGCCCTGCTTCCACAGACGCCGCGTGGCGCGGCTGCTACCAGAAGCTCACAACCGTCAGCGCCCAGCCGTTGTGCATAGGCGTTTAGTTACGCTTCAACGCGTGGAGCTGCAGCGGCGCATTACGGAGGGGGCGGGTGAGTTCTTGCTGTTCGCGCTGACCCCACCGCGCCTAGCGACCGAACCGGAGCAAGCCAGTCAGATCGCCGCGAAAACGCTCGAGCGCCTGCGCCCTGTGGGCATCGATGGCCTCGTGCTCTACGACATTGATGACGAGAGCGACCGCAATCCCGAGGAGCGCCCCTTTCCGTTCCTACCCACGATGGACCCAGCCGACTACCTCGCTCGCTATCTCGTCGGCTTGGAAGTCCCGGCCATCGTGTACCGCGCTGTGAGCAAGTACCCAGAGCAAGGTCTTCGCTCGTGGCTCAGCGAACAAGCCCCAACCCACTCGCTGTCGGTGTTCGTAGGTGCGTCCTCTCGTGAGAAGGCAATAGCAACCTCTCTGTTGCGAGCCTACGAGCTCAGGGCCGAGGTGCGCCCGGATCTCCTTCTCGGAGGTGTAGCGATCCCAGAGCGGCACACGCGCGGGCGCGGGGAGCACGTCCGTCTGCTGGCGAAGCAGGCGGCAGGTTGCTCTTTCTTTGTCACCCAGATCATCTATGACGTCAATGCCGCGAAGAACCTGGTCTCCGACTACCACTACGAGTGTGCCGCTCGCGACGTCAAGCCAGCACCGATCGTGTTCACGTTCTCGGTCTGCGGCTCGCTGAAGACACTGCAGTTCGTTCAGTGGCTCGGTGTCGATGTGCCGCATTGGATCGAGAACGAGCTGCGCCACGCGGAGGACACCCTCGACGCGTCCTACGACCAAGCCGTGGCCACGGCCATCGAGCTCATCGCATTCTGCCGGCACGTCGGAGTTCCATTTGGGCTTAGCGTCGAGAGCGTCTCGAACCGCCAAGTCGAGATCGAAGCCTCCGTCCGCCTCGCCACCCGGCTACATGCAGAGCTGCGTCGCTACTGATCTTGGGTGCGTCCGTGAGCCGGTGCTCAGGTGGGTTCGGCGACGGTGCCCGCTGGCCCCGGATCGAAGGCCGGCGGTGTGCCTGAGTCGCGGTCGATCGCGATGTGTGGCAGCCGCGTATCGAGCCAGCTCGGCAGCGCCCAAGTGCGCTTGCCGAGGAGCTGCAGCACCGAAGGCAAGAGCAGGCTGCGGACGACGAACGCGTCGAGGAACACGGCGGTCGCGAGGCTGAGCCCGAACAGCTGGAGAACTCGGTCGTTGTTTCCAACGACGAAGGAGAGAAAGACGCAGATCATGATCGTGGCCGCCGCGGTTATCACTCGCCCGCTCGAGGCGAGTCCGTGGCGGACGGCCTCGTGGGGGTCGCGTGTGCGTGTCCACTCCTCGTGGACCCGTGAGATGAGGAACACCTCGTAGTCCATCGAGAGGCCGAACACGATCGCGAACAGCAGCACCGGGATGAACGCCTCGATCGGTGCGCCCTTCACGTTGAAGATGCTGCCGAGCCAACCCCACTGGAAGATGGCGACGACCACCCCGAGCGAGGCACCGATTGAGAGCAAGTTCATGACCGCGGCTTGCAAGGCGATGACGAGTGAGCGGAAGACCACCAGCAACAGCAGCGCGGAGAGCAGGACGACCACTGCGATGAACAGCGGCAGCTTGCTGGAGAGCACGTGGGTGAAGTCGATCGTGGTGGCGTTTGCGCCCCCGACGAGAAGCGTCGCGGCGGTGCTGGCTGCGACGGGTGGCAATATGCGCTTGCGCAAGGTGTTCACAAGCTCGGTGGTCGCGAGCGCCTGCGGCGCTGAGCGTGGGTAGACATCGAAGACCGCCGTCAGGCCCCGTGGGCTGATGCGAGGCGCCGATACGGAGGCGACATCGCCGCTCGCGCGCAGCGCACTCGCGATGCTCGTGAGTGTCGCTGCGTCGTTCGCGCGGGGAAGGCTCGCGACCACCTGGAGCGGTCCGTTGGATCCGGGGCCGAAGCCCTTGGCGAGCAGGTCGTATGCCTCTCGGGTGGTTTGACCGGGCGGGTTGTTGCCTGCGTCGCTGTTGCCCAGGCGAAGCGCGAGCGCGGGCGCGCAGAGTGTGAGCATGATCGCAAGCCCCGCGATCGCACCCTCCCAAGGGTGACGCTGGATGAACGCCGACCAAGGGCCCCAGAACCGGGGCGGCGCAGCGGTTGCCTGCTGATTACGTGCCCGTCGGCCGCGGCGTCGGCCGATGCGCTCTCCGTACCGCGACAGAAAGGCCGGCAGGAAGGTAAGCGCGGCGAGCATCGTCATCAGCACCGCGAGCGAGGATGCGATCGCCAGTCCGTAGAGGAATTCGACGCCGAGG
>DATARM010000046.1:0-4545 GCA_036264155.1 Solirubrobacteraceae bacterium | reverse complement strand
CGGACCGCCGAACGCGGCACCGAAGCGCTTGAACACAGCCAGGTAGACCGGCAGCCGGCGCTGGCGGATGAGCTCGAAGCAGCGTTCCAGTGACCCCTCCCTGCCTGTGGGGATCACGAACTGGTACTGCACGAAGCCGGCGGGGCCGTATAGGCGATTCCACTCGCCGAGCACGTCCAGCGGGAAGAAGTACGGAGCCAGAGCCAGCGGGCGCCCGCGCTCGCGGCGGAAGGCCGCCCCCCAGCGGAGCGTGTTGAACGCGCGCACGCTCGCCGGGCGCAGTAGGGCTGAAGGGAATGCCCGCGGGACGTCAACTGCCGCCGGTTTCGACAAGGCGCCCGGGTAGGCGCTGCCAGCCCCACGTCGACCTCGCGGTCTCGGAGTATGCGCTTCGGCCGGCAGCGGATCGGCGCGGCTCACGATCGCACGCCCCATGCGCGAGCCGCGGGCGAGCAGATCGAGCCACGCGACCGAGTAGCGGTGGTGCTCGGGTCCGCTCAGCAGCTCGAGCGTCTGCTCGAGCCCATCGGTGCGATCGAGATCGGCAGCGACCCACGGGCTCGCCAGCTCCTCCACGCGGAGCGTCGCCTCCAGCACCACCCCCGTCAGGCCCATGCCCCCAAGCGTGGCGTAGAAGAGCTCACCGTCGCTCTCGGGCGTGAGCTCGAGCGTCTCACCGCCCGGCACGCTCAGCTTGATCGCGCTCACGTGCCTGGCAAAGGCGCCATCGCGGTGGTGGTTCTTGCCATGGATGTCGCTGGCGATCGCGCCTGCGAGCGTTACATGGCGCGTGCCGGGCACCACCGGCAGGGTCAGCCCGTGGGCCGCCAGGCGTGCCATCAGCTGGGCCACCGTCGCCCCTGCCTGAGCGCGCACGAGCAGGCGCTGACGGTCGATCTCCAGGACCCTGTCGTAGCCGGTCATGTCGAGCACATAGCCGCCCTCGTTCTGGGCGGCATCACCATAGCTGCGCCCGGCGCCCCGCGCGATCACGCTGCGACCCGTCTCAGCACTGAGCACAAGGGCCTCCAGGGCCTGCTTCTCGCTCGTGGGCCTCAACACCAAGCAGCGGCTCGACGATGCCCTCCCCCACCCGCCGAGCGTGCGCTCCTCGATGGATCGCTCCGCCACGCGCGGGCTCAGCTCACTGACCGACATAGACGCCGCCAAGGAACAGCAGGCTCCACACGACGCTCAGACCCAACAGCGTGCGGTCGCGCAGGATCAGCTCCTCCGGCGCCTGGCCGGCTCCCGCGGCGATCAGCGCCGCATAACGACCCAGCCACAGCATGAACGGGACAATCGAGAGCCCGTACAGGACGAGGTGGGCCGGACGGGTGAACGCCCAGGCGATGTAGGCCGCGCTGCCCGCTAGAGCTGTCAGGAGCAACACCACGCGCAGGCCGTGGAGGGAGTAGCGGCGCAGCGTGGCGCGGATGGGAGCGCTGCCGGCATGCTCGCGCAGCTCGGCGTAGCGCTTGGCGGCGACGAGGTATACGGCGCAACATGCGGTCACGATGACAAACCAGCGCGACAGGTAGATGTCGCTGGCAACGCCACCCGCGAACGCCCGCAGCACGAAGCCCGCTGCGATCGCAAGCATGTCGAGGATGAACACGCTGCGCAGCAGCAGCGAGTAGCTCGCTGTCAGCAGCAGGTAGCCGACGGCCACCAGTCCCAAGTCGGGCCGGATCGCGCTCGCCGCGCCAATACCCACCAGCGCCAGCACCAGCGCCCAGCGCAGCGCCACCGCCGGAGCGATCTCGCCGGCCGCGACCGGGCGCGTGCGCTTGCGCGGGTGCAGCCGGTCCTGCTCGCGGTCGCGCACGTCGTTGACCAGGTAGGTAGCGCTCGAGAGCAGGCACAGCACCACAAAAGCACCCGCCACCTGCGCCGCAACCAGCGGACGATCGATCCGTCCCGCCGCCGCCGGGGCGGCGAGCACCAGCAGGTTCTTGCTCCACTGCCGCGGACGACAGGCACGCAGCAGCACTCGCGCCGAGCCTCCCGCGCCACGCGCTCGACGCGAGGACAGCTCTCCCACAGCGGCGGGTGCGCTCTCTCGCAGCTCCCGCAGGGGGACCTGCTCGTCGTTGACTACTGCCTCTCGTGAGCCGATGGTGAACCTCCGGGGGGTGCCGCCGTGAGGGGATGACGCTGCCGTGAGACCCCCCTGCCCACGCGAGGCAGGATTCCACACATATGCTCGTTTTCATTGCGGTAATCCCGCTCTGGCAGTGAGACTATTCTTAGTGAGAATTCGCTCAGGGAGCCAGATCCGCAGCAGGTGGAAACTGGCGGCGCCCATAGTCTTCACCCATGGAGTCCAGTGCTGCTGCCCCAACTCGCATCCTCGCTGGAGGGCGCGAGAACCGCCGCAACGAGCGACCCGTCGCTGTTCCTGTGCGGGTGCGGCGCATCCTCACGGTCGCCGCCATCGTCATGTTGGTCCCCGCCGGCTTCTCCTTCCTCGGCGCGATGACCGAGACGTCGAACTCGAGCACGGGCATCAGGGCCGTGGAGTGGCTGCGCGACAACGGCGCAGCCGGTGTGGTCGCGCAGGTGGAGTCCGTCTACTACTCGCTGACGGCACCCAGCAAGGGCGGCCCGACACTGCGGGCACTGCCCAAAGTCGGGTTCGGGACGGCAGCGGCGGGCGCCTCCCGGGTGGCGAGTGAATATCGCCCTGCGCGCGTGCCTGCGCTGATTCAGCCGGGGCTACCCGGCGAGGGCGTCTGGCACGCCACCCGCCCTGGCCTCGAAGCCAACCCGCCAGTTCTTCTCACGACCATTCGCAACCAGCCCGAATACCCACGGGTGCTCGCCGGGCTGGCCTGGATCGACACCAAGCGCACCTTCGTCTCACTGCACCCCGGACGCCTCGAGCCTTCGGTTGAACTCCCGCGCGGCTCCATGGACGTACCGCTGGAAGCACGCCCCAAGCTGCTTGCCACCTTCAACAGCGGCTTCAAGCTCTCCGACGCCAAGGGCGGTTTTGCCGTCAAAGGCCACACCTATGCCCCCCTGCGAAATGGCCAGGGCACGATCGTCGGCTACGCGAACGGCAGCGTCGACGTCGTCGACTGGAGCGGCGGATCCACCGTGCCCGCCGGCGTGCGCTTCGCCCGTCAGAACCTGCCCCTGATCGTCAACGAAGGCAAGCTCAATCCAACCCTCGCCAACGGCGCCGAATGGGGCGCTACGGTCGGCAATGCAGTGCTCGTGTGGCGCTCGGGCATCGGCGTGGACAGCCACGGCAACCTCATCTACGCCGCCGGCGAAGACCAGTCGGTGCAAAGCCTCGCACGCACGCTCCAGCACGCCGGCGCTGTGCGGGCGATGGAGCTGGACATCAACTCCTACTGGGTCAGCTTCATCACCTACGGCGCGCCTGGGGCGCTCGACCCCAAGAACCTCCTCCCCCGAATGGAACGCTCGGACACGCGCTATCTCGAACCCGACGATCGAGACTTCCTCACCGTCTACTCGCGCTAGCCTGTGCACATGCGCCTGTTCGGTCGTGACAAGACTGAGATGATCGAGCCGGCCGACGCGCTCCCGGGTCGCTCCGAGGAGATGGCCGTCCCCGAACGCCACGAGGTGCTCGGCACGCCACTGAAGGGACCCTTCCCCGACGGCGTCGAGACTGCGATCTTCGGTATGGGCTGCTTCTGGGGGGCCGAGCGCATCTTCTGGGAAGCAGAGGGCGTCTACACGACCGCCGTGGGCTATGCCGGAGGCGTCACCCCGAACCCCACCTATGAGGAGACCTGCAGCGGCCGGACCGGCCACAGCGAGGTCGTGCTCGTTGCCTTCGACACTGCCAAGACGAGTTACCAGGAGATGCTGAGGCTGTTCTGGGAGGGTCACGACCCCACCCAAGGGATGCGCCAGGGCAACGACATGGGCACGCAATACCGCTCGCTGTTGATGTGGCACGGTGAGGCACAGCGAGCTGCGGCGGTGGCGTCGCTCGAGACCTATCAGCAGATGCTCTCCGCGGCCGGTCATGGCACGATCACGACGGAGCTGATCGAGCAGGCCCCCGAGCACCCCTTCTACTACGCCGAGGCCTACCACCAGCAGTACCTGGCCAAGAACCCGGGCGGCTATTGCGGCCTGGGCGGCACCGGCGTGTCCTGCCCCATCGGCGTCGCGCTCTAGCTCCTAGCTCACACGACAACGACCCCGCCGAGGCGGGGCCGTAGCCGATCGAGGTGATGCTGTCGAAGTCTGCCTCCAGGCCCGGGCGCGTCCGCGATGTCCGCGCCCGGGCTGGAAGCCTCCTGTACTGCTCCCCGCCTAGGCCCCCGCCCCGGCCGGCATTGCTGTCCCGCCACCCGGCTGCCACGACGGTGCGTGGGGACCGCCGAGCGTCGGCACGTCTGAGGGGTAGACCTCGTTGCCGTGGATTGCGTGATCGCCGATCTCGAGCTCCTCGTCGGAGAGACGGAGCGGGAGAAAGATGCTCACCAGCTTCATGAGGATGAACGTCATGATCGCGCTGAACAGGATCACCCACAGCCCGGTCTCGGCCTGCCAGCG
>DATARM010000014.1:0-2439 GCA_036264155.1 Solirubrobacteraceae bacterium | reverse complement strand
CAGCGCTTCGCCCCGCTCAACAGCTGGCCCGACAACGCCAGCCTCGACAAGGCCCGGCGCCTCTTGTGGCCGATCAAGCAGAAGTATGGCCGCAAGATCTCATGGGCCGACCTGCTCGTCTACACGGGCAACGTGGCAATGGAGTCCATGGGCTTTCAGACCTTTGGCTTCGGCTTCGGGCGCGAGGACATCTGGGAGGCCGAGGAGATCTTCTGGGGCAGCGAGGACACGTGGCTGGGAGACGAGCGCTACAGCGACGATCGCAAGCTCTCAGGGCCGCTCGGCGCCGTGCAGATGGGCCTCATCTACGTCAACCCCGAGGGTCCCAACGGCAACCCCGACCCCCTCGCCGCCGCCAAGGACATCCGCGAGACATTCGGCCGTATGGCCATGAACGACGAGGAGACCGTTGCCCTGATCGTCGGCGGGCACACCTTCGGCAAGACCCACGGCGCCGTCGATCCCGCCAACATCGGGCCCGAGCCCGAGGCCGCCCCCCTGCAGGAGCAAGGCCTCGGCTGGAAGAACCCCGTGGGCAGCGGCAACGGCGCCCAGGCGCTCACCAGCGGCCTCGAGGGCGCGTGGACGAAGCAGCCGATCCGGTGGGACAACGGCTTCCTGGAGAACCTCTTCGAGTACGACTGGGAGCTCACCAAGAGCCCAGCCGGGGCGCAGCAGTGGACCCCCAAGAACCCTGAGGCGCAGGGCACCGTGCCCGACGCCCACGACCCCTCCAAGCGCCACGCCCCGATGATGCTCACGACAGACCTGGCGCTGAAGGTCGACCCGGCCTACGGCCCGATCGCCAAACGCTTCTACGAGAACCCCGACCAGCTCGCCGAGGCGTTCGCCCAGGCATGGTACAAGCTCCTTCACCGCGACATGGGGCCCGTATCGCGCTACCTCGGCCCGTGGATCCCGGCCGAGCAGCTGTGGCAGGACCCCATCCCCGCCGTCGAGGGCGAGCTCATCGGCGAGGGAGACATCGCGGCGCTGAAGGAGAAGATCCTCGCTTCGGGGCTCTCAATCTCACGGCTCGTCTCCACCGCTTGGGCGTCCGCAGCCTCCTTCCGTGGCACCGACAAGCGCGGCGGAGCCAACGGGGCGCGCGTTCGCCTCGCACCTCAGAAGGACTGGGAGTGGAGCGAACCCACCGAGCTCGCGAGTGCGCTCTCCACGCTCGAGCAGATCCAGCACGACTTCAACAGCTCGCAGTCCGACGCCAAGCAGGTCTCGCTGGCCGACCTGATCGTCCTCGGTGGCTGCGCAGCCGTCGAGCAGGGGGCCAGGAGCGCCGGCCACGAGGTCTCGGTCCCCTTCGCCCCGGGGCGTACCGACGCCACCCAGGAGCAGACCGACGTGGAGTCCTTTGCCGTGCTCGAGCCCACAGTCGACGGCTTTCGCAACTACTTCCAGGCGGGCGAGACCCTTCCGCTGGAGCATGGGCTGCTCGAGCGGGCCTACATGCTGCGGTTGACCGCTCCCGAGATGACCGTGCTGATCGGAGGGTTGCGCGCGCTCGATGCCAACTTCGGTCAGTCAAAGCACGGTGTGTTCACCGACCGGCCACAGACGCTGAGCAACGACTTCTTCACCAACCTGCTCGACATGAGCACCGAGTGGAAGCCTTCGGGCGAGAACGTCTATGAGGGGCACGATCGCCGCACTGGCCAGCTCAAGTGGACGGCGAGCTCAGTTGACCTCGTCTTTGGCTCCAACTCGGAGCTCAGGGCGCTGGCAGAGGTCTACGCGTGCGACGACGCCGGGGAGAAGCTCGTGCGCGACTTCGCCGCCGCATGGGCCAAGGTCATGAACCTCGACCGCTTCGATCTCTCCTGACCGAGCCCACCGCCACAGGCATCTACCTCGCGCGACACGGCGAGACCGCCTACAACCACGAGGGCCGCTTCCAGGGTCAGCAGCAGATACCCCTGAATGACACTGGACGCGCCCAAGCAGGCGAGCTCGCCGAGCGGGCCGCTCCCTGCGGCTTCCAGGCACTGTGGTGCAGCCCCCTGCTGCGGGCACGCGAAACGGCCGACATCGTGGCCAGCCGGATCGGCCTCGAGCCCGTGGAGGACCCGCGGCTGATGGAGACCGACGCGGGCGATTGGACCGACCGCTTCTTCGTCGACGTTCGCGCCGAAGCCCCTGAGCGCTTCGACGCTTTCGCCGCCGCCCAGCCTGGCTTCGCCTTCCCCGGCGGCGAGTCCTTCGCCCAGCAGGAGGAGCGCGTGGGGGCGGCCCTGGAGGAGATCGAACGCCACCAGCTGCCCGCGCTGGTCGTCTGTCACGGCATGGTCATCCGCGCCGCCTTCATGGTGCGCGGCGCCGATGACTTCCAGCGGGTCCCCAACGCGGCCCTCGTCCCGCTCGATCCGGCCGCCGCCCAGGCCAACCTCGGCAGCGGCGAGGCCACGCTGCCGAGCTGAGCTACTC
>DATARM010000010.1:0-8681 GCA_036264155.1 Solirubrobacteraceae bacterium | reverse complement strand
CATCTTGATTTGCGACTCACGGGGCGCATGCAAACTGGCTGCGTCCGCCCGTGACGCGGTGCCGACTATAGCAGAGCAATTGTCAATTCTGAGCGGCCTAGGCGGGTGTCGCCAAGTGGTCCTTGGAGGCGGCACAGCCGTCCTGGGCGGGCGCGTCTTCGAACATCGCTCCAAGCCGCTCGAGCACACGGGTGGCCGCCTCCAGCTCGGCGTTGTCGAGGCCCTCGAGGCCCTGCTCCCAGCGACTCTTCCAGGCTGCGTGCTTGGCCTCGATCTTGCGCCGGCCCTGGGCGGTCAGGCGCGAGACGACCACGCGGCGATCGGTCTGGGAGCGCACGCGCTCGACATGTCCGCAGTCGGCCAGGTGGTCGAGCATCTGTGTGACGGTTCCCGGGCTGAGCCGCGCGGCCGTGGCGAGCTCGCCGGCCGAGAGCGGGCCACGCTCGTGCAGCTCGATCAGCAGCTCGAACTGGGCGTGGCTGAGCTCGCCGCCGGCCAGGTGGGTGTCGCGCCCGCGTAGCCGGTTGAGACTGCGGAACACGCGCTTGAAGGCGGCTCCGAGCTCGGTGACCTGCGCTTGGCGCTGCTCGCTTGGAGCACTCTTGGCCTGCTTCTCGACGCTCGGCGCACCCATGGCTGTGCTCGGTTGCCTATGCCCCGAGCGGCTCTATCGCCGACTCGGCGGTGGTCGCGTCACGACTCAGCCGCGCGCGCGGGTTCTCGGCGCGCAGCAGCACGAGGCAGGGGATCAGGGAGAGCACGCAGATGCCGACTGACCACCAGTAGGCGTCCTGGAAGGCACCCACCGGCTTGGTCACGGCGTGTCCGGTGGCGCGCTGCAGGACGACAGCGAGCACAGCCGTACCGATAGCGCCGCCGACACGCTGCACGACGTTCAGCTGCGGAGTCGCGTCAGAGAGCTGCTCGGGGCGCAGGGCGGCGAACGCGGCGGTCATGGCGGGCATGAAGGAGAAGCCAATGCCGACGCCGCGCAGCAGCAGGATGACCGAGATGAAGGCGATCGAGGTGTTGCCGCCGACGAAGGCGAGGGGGACCGAGGCGAGGCTGAGGATGACGACGCCGCCGATCGCCACGCGACCGCCGCCGAAGCGCTGGGTGAAGCGGCTGACGAGGGGCATCACGAGCAGCATGCCGAGACCCTGGGGTCCGACGAGCAGGCCGGTCACGATCACGCTCTCGTGGCGCACTTCCTGGTAGTAGAGGGGGACGAGGATCATTGCGCCGAACAGCGCCGCGCCGAGGCCGAACGTGGTCAGCGACGCGGCGCCGAACACGCGGTTGGCATACAGGCGCACGTCGAGCAGCGGACGCTCGACGTGCAGGGCGTGGCGGATGAACACGCCGATGAGCACGATCCCGGCGATGGTGGGCCAGATGACGGTGGGGGCGGTGAAGCTCGCGTGGGTGCCGAGCTCGGAAAGGCCGTAGACGAGCGCTGTGGTGCCGGTGGAGAGCAGGCCCAGGCCGACGACGTCGAGCCGCCCGGCCTCACCGGAGTCGGTCTGCGGGAGCATCCTCCAGGCGAGGGCGAAGGCGAGCACGCCGACGGGCAGGTTGACGAGGAAGATCCACGACCAGTGCAGGTTCTGCAGGATGGCGCCCCCGACAACCGGTCCGAGGATAGGCGCGAGCATTGCCGGCATGGTGACGATTCCCATCACGCGGCCCATCCGCTTCGGGCCGGCGACCTGGGCCATGATCAACTGGCCGACGGGCATGATCATCCCGCCGCCGGCGCCCTGCAGCACGCGGAAGAGCACAAGCGAAGTTGTGGACGCGGCGACTGCGCAAAGGGCCGAGCCGCCGGTGAAGAGCACGAGCGAGGTCATGTACACGCGCTTGGCCCCATAGCGCCGAGCGGCCCAGCCGGTCACGGGGATCACGGCTGCGAGCGAGAGCAGGTAGCCGGTCACCACCCACTGGATCTGCGAGATGGAGCTGTGCAGGTCCACGCTGAGCGTGCGCAGCGCCACGTTGACGATCGTGGTGTCGAGGATCGACATGATCATCCCGAGGATCACCACGCCGGCGATCTTCCAGACGTAGGGCTCGATCTTGTCGGTCGAGGCCGGAGAGTGCTGTGGGGAGGCTGTGGTGGTCGCGGAAGCCATTCGGTACCGAAATGTTAGGTACCTAAGCTTTGTTCTTCAACCCCTCTGTGCGCGATCGCACACTCAGAGGGCCATCCCGACTTCTGCCCACGAGGCCGGTGCTGAGGAAGAATGTGGGCATGAGCACGACGGCCGCCATCATCATCGCCGCGCTCGTGGCGTTTGTGCTCGGAGACATCGCCGCGGTGCACGCGCTGTTGAAACGGAGGCGTGACAAGGACGGTACCCGCCAGCCTCCGTCTAACCGCAGGACGAAGAGGTAAGCCAGAGCGAGTGATGCTCCCTCACAAGCAAGCCTCGTATGCGGGATATGCGTGCGCGTGCCGGACCGGGAGACGCTACGCATCCCCGAACCGGCCAGCTCGCGGGCGACCGCATCGTGCCCTCGGGGTAAGGACGGCGGCTCCCGCCGGTCATCGGCGTCCTACCAGCGGTAGTGGGCGAAGGCCTTGTTGGCCTGCGCCATGCGGTAAATGTCGTCCTTGCGCTTGTAGGCGCCGCCCTGCTGGGACTGGGCGTCCATCAGCTCGTTGGCCAGGCGCTGGGCCATCGTCTTCTCGCGGCGCTGGCGGGCGAACTCGACCAGCCAGCGGACGGCCAGGGTGCGGGCGCGGGAGCTGGGGACCTCGACGGGCACCTGGTAGGTGGCGCCTCCCACGCGGCGGGAGCGGACCTCGAGTGAAGGGGTGAGTGTCTTGATCGATGCCTCGAGTGTCTCCAATGGGTCTTTGTCGCTGCGCTCGGCGATCAGCGCGAGGGCGTCGTAGACGATCCGCTCGGCCGTGGACTTCTTGCCGTCGAGCATCACCTTGTTGATGACCTGGGAGACCAGTTTGGAGCGGTGTATTGCGTCCGGCTCGACCGGACGGATCTGGGCGGCTGCTCTACGTGGCATGGACTATTTTTTCTTCACGCCGTACTGCGAGCGAGCCTTCTTGCGGTCGCTCACGCCGGCGGCGTCGAGCGTTCCGCGCACGACCTTGTAGCGCACGCCAGGGAGATCCTTGACGCGGCCGCCACGAACGAGCACCACCGAGTGCTCTTGCAGGTTGTGTCCCTCACCGGGGATGTAGGCCGTGACCTCGATCGAACCTGAGATGCGCACACGCGCGACCTTGCGTAGGGCGGAGTTAGGCTTCTTCGTGGTGGTGGTGTACACGCGGGTGCACACTCCACGGCGTTGAGGGGCCGCGACCTTCTTCTTGCGGCCCTTGCCTGACTTCAGTCCAGGGGTCGCCAGCTTCTTCTTCGGGGCGACGCGGCCCTTGCGTACTAGTTGTGAGGTCGTTGGCATTCGGCGCAGATGCTAGCAGCGCTAAGCGGCCTGGGGCACGCCGGCTGCACGAACTGGCGCAGGCATGAGCGCTGAAGCCACGATCACCAGCACAAATGCAACCGCCTGAAGCACCACGCCGAGCGGGCTTGCCGCCATTGGGTCGCCGAACACCACAATGCCGCCGGCGATTCCGGCGATGTTGGCAGCTGTTCCCGTTACCGCTATCACGGGTACCGCCTCACCGTCTTGAAGGCCGCGGGCGGAGGCGTAGAAGGCCACAACGGAGGCCGCTATCGCAACCGCCAGCCAGGGGCTGAGCAGCAGGCCCATGAAGCCGTGCGCTCCGGTGATGCCAGTGAGGGCCTTGATGGAGGTGTCGGAGACGCCGAACAGGATGCCCGAGGCGGCCCCCAGCATGACGCCATGGTGCTCCACCGGGCCGCCCATGCGCGGACCCATGATCAGCAGGCCGCCGAGTCCGAACAGGCCGGCCTCGAAGGAGATCATGGCCACGTCTGAGAAGTGCGAGTGCGAGCCGTGCATGGCGGGCAGGGTCACGCCCAGCAGCACCAGGCCGACAGCCGTGAGGATCAGGCCCACCCACTGGCGCCGTCCCACGGTGAAGCCGAACAGGCGCTCGGCCATCACCGCGATGAACACCACGCCAGCGGCCAGCGACACCTGGACGACGGACATCGGCGCGAGCGCCAGCGCGGCCACGTGCAGGCCCCAGCTGCCCGTTGCAATCAGCATCCCCAGCGCAAACCACTTGGACGAGTACAGGCTGCGGGCCGACTTCCAGGGGTGCAGCACCTGGATCTTGGGCACCGAGTTGGCGCCACGGTACTTGTAGAAGAAGCCCAGGTTCGCCACGAAGGCGCAGGCAAGGGCGAGGAGTATGCCGAGATCTAGGGTCATTGTGCGGAGTACGTCGGTGACAGGCGGATCCATCGGCTGCGGTCGCCCGCTGCTTTACTCCGCGGGAAGGACCTAGGCGAATCGCCTGCCCCCGGCAGAGTACCCGTCTGAACCTGTATGCGAGCTAAAGAGGACATCGGAGGGCCGGAAGGCCGCAGCGCCGGGGGGCTTGAGATCGAGATCCAAGCGCCGCCCGCTTCGTCAAAGCCCCTGCTGATGGTGGACATCGACGGGGTCATCTCGCTGTTTGGCGCCTCGGCGGCCGGCGATTCGGTCGAGGGGTCCTTCCATTCGGTCGAGGGCATTCCGCACTTCCTTTCGGCCACCGCCGCCGCACACCTCCTCGGCCTGGCCGAGCAGTTCGAGCTGGTGTGGGCCAGCGGGTGGGAAGAGCGGGCAAACGAACATCTCCCCCATCTGCTCGGATTGCCTCGTGGGCTGGCGTTTCTGCGCTTCGAGCGCTCGGTTGGACGCTCCAACGCCCACTGGAAGCTCGATGCCATCGAAGCCCACGCCGCTGGGCGCCCCCTTGCATGGATCGACGACGCCTTCAACCCCGCCTGCCACACGTGGGCGCTAGCACGCGAGCACCCCACCCTGCTCGTGCAGACCGACCCCCAGCAGGGGCTCACCCGGCGGGAGGCGCAGTCGCTGGCGGCGTGGGCACGGGAGCTGGAGCAGGGCTGAGCTGGACACGAAGCGCAGGTGAGACCGCCGAGCCATAACCGCCTACCCCCGCGCACAGGGCTCGTACCCAGACAAGTGCGGCAGGAGCGTTCGGGAGCGTCGTGGGCAGCGACCACTGGCCTTGCGTATCGGTGGCCACTTCGGCGAGGGGCTGCTCGGCGACTACTTCCCCCTTGCGGCTCACCGTGCGCGCCTGCAGCACGATGGTGGCGCCGGCGATGGGCGTGCCGTCGAGGAACGTGAGCGCACCTGCGAGCGTGGGGAAGGGCGCAGGCGGAGGCCCTTCAGGCGTGGTCGACGTTCCAGACGGCGCAGGCGTGGTCGGTGTTTCCGGGGCGGGAGTAGTAGCTGAACTTGGCGTGGAGACCCCCAGCGCGAGCGTCACGCGCACCGGACGTGGGGCCAGCCGCGCCACTGCCGCCCGGACGCCGCCGAGCTCGCCATAGAGGACATCGCCGGGGCAGTCGGTGGAGTCGCCGTCGCGGTGACCGGCTATCCGCGGCAGCGACACCTGGGCGTTTGCAGGAAAGCGGCTGTACACGGCGCCGGCCGGGTTGACCTTGACTGTGACGCGTCCCTGCGAGGGCAACCCGTGCAGGGAAAGCTTCCACGCCAGCAGCCTCTGCAGGGCGCTCTTGGCGGGAGCTGAGATGGGCACGCTCGTGAACGAGCCGAGCACAGCCACGCCTGTGGAGTGGAAGTTGTAGCCACCTGCGTGGGCGCCCACCACCGACTCGTCAATGCCGCCTGCGCGGGCCTCGAAGATGCGCCCGTAGAGGTCGATCACGAAGTTGTAGCCGATGTCGTTCCAGCCGTTGACATAGCGGTGGAAGGCGTAGATGGCCCTCAGCATCGCCGGTACCTCAGCGGCGCTGTAGCCGTTGGGGTTCTCCGTGTGATGCACGAAGGCCATGCGCACGTCCCCGTATTCAGGCGCCACACGCGGTGGCGAGATCCCCTGGGCCCAGCCGCGGCGGGCAAGGATCGGGGGCTGTCCGGCTCCCGCCGCGAGGACCGGGCTCGCAGTGGGCAGCGAGGCGAGCAGCGCCAGGGGCCCTTGGCGCAGGGCGAGTCGACGCGCGCCCCTCCCCCCACTCGCGTCGATGAGCTGCAGGCGGACACCTTTCAGCGCCTTGCTCGCGCGTAGTTGCACGACGGTGGTCCCGCCCGCCCACAGGGGATCGCCAATGTGCTCGTCGCGGGCCTGTGCGCCGTCGGGTCCATGACCGTGCCCGCCGGCGCCGGCCCAACTGCTCCAGCCCCCACCCTGAGCACGAAAGCGCAGCTCGATGGCGGCGGCGGCCGGGGCTTGCCACTGCACGCCCACCAGGTCGGCGCTCTCCCCTAGCTCAACGGTCACGCCGTGGGGCCCGAGCCGGCCCACCCAGTGCGTGCGCAGCGACGGGCGGGGCGGACCGGCGAGCGCTGCCAGCGCTCCGCCTGGGCTGATCAGCCCACCGGCCATCGTGCCCGCCGTCGTGGCGAGCAGGGACCTGCGCGTCAGCCGGCGCGTGCTCATTGTCTTCTTCTACACGCCGGTGGCCCCCTGGACGCGGTGCGGGCGATGAGAATCCGCTCAACGTCACCGCCTCGTGCGCGAAAGCCACCGCTGAGCGCCCGGGAGTCCCCCCAGGAACGACTCGGGGCGACTCCCTTGAGCCGCCCCGAGTGCTGTGTGCTTGTAACGGTGTGTCGCTACTCCCCCGCGGGGCTCTCCTCGGGGATCTCCAGGTCGGCCAGCTCCTCGGCGAAGCCGGGGTCCGTACCGCCGGCCCCGATCTTCTCGAGCGAGGCGAGGTCGGCGTCGAACTCCTGCCCGTAGCCGCCGCCGCTGAATCCGCTTGCGCCGGCCAGGCCGAGCTCAGCAGCGATCTCGTCCTGGTCGAGCAGCCCGACGTCGTCGATCGCGCGGGGCAGCGGCTCAGACGGTTCGATCTCGATCCGCCTGTAGCGCTTCAAGCCGGTCGCTGCCGGGATCAGCTTGCCGATGATCACGTTCTCCTTGAGACCGTTGAGGCGATCGATCTTGCCTTCGAGGGCAGCATCGGTCAGAACCTTGGTGGTCTCCTGGAAGGAGGCCGCCGACAGGAACGAGTCGGTGTTGAGCGAGGCCTTGGTGATGCCCAGGATGATGTCCTCATACTGAGCGCTCTCGCCGCCCTGCGCGGTCACAGCGTCGTTGACTTTGGCGAACTCGAAGCGATCCACGAACTGGCCCGGCAGGTAGTCGGTGTCGCCCTTCTGGTCGACTCGCACCTTTTTGAGCATCTGACGAACGATCAGCTCGATGTGCTTGTCGTCGATGTCCACACCCTGGGACTTGTAGACCTCCTGGACCTCCTTGACCAGGTACTGCTCGGTCTCGGTGCGCCCGCGGATGGCCAGCAGCTCGTGCGGGTAGACCGACCCCTCGTTGAGCTGCTTGCCGGCGGCGATCTTTTCGCCCTGGCTGACGAACAGCCGGGTGCGACGCGGGAAGGCGTGGCGGTGCTCCTCGCCGGCCTCGTCGGTGATCACCACTGTGAGCGCTTTGTCGGTCTCCTCGATCGCGACCACGCCATCCTCCTCGGCGATTTTCGCCAGGCCCTTGGGCCGACGTGCCTCGAAGAGCTCCACTACTCGAGGCAGACCGTGGGTGATGTCCGCGCCGGCGACTCCACCGGTGTGGAACGTGCGCATAGTCAGCTGCGTGCCGGGCTCGCCAATCGACTGAGCCGCCACGATGCCGACCGCGTCGCCGATCTGCGCCAGGGCACCGGTGGCCATTGCCCGCCCGTAACAGGCCTGGCATACGCCACTGGGGGCCTCGCACTTCAGCGTCGAGCGCACGGGCACGCGCACCTCGGTGCCCTTGTCGTGCTCCTCCTGGAAGGCGGACACGATCTCGGCCATCTCGGCACGACCGATTTCAATGCCCTTCTCGGCCAGCATGCGTCCGCGCTTGGTCGTGACATCCTGCGCGGCAATCCGCCCGACCAGACCGTCGTTGGGCTCACCGCTGGGCTTGAAGGCCACCATTTCGATGTAGTCCTCGGTGCCACAGTCGGCCTCGCGGATGATCACGTCCTGGGCGACGTCGACCAGGCGCCTCGTGAGGTAGCCCGAGTCGGCGGTACGCAGGGCGGTGTCGGCCAGACCCTTTCGCGCGCCGTGAGTGGAGATGAAGTACTCGAGCACCGACAGGCCCTCCATGAAGTTGGCCTTGATCGGGCGCTCGATGATTTCACCCTTCGGGTTGGCCATCAGACCGCGCATCCCCGCCAGCTGGCGGATCTGCTTGAACGAGCCACGGGCACCCGAGTTGGCCATCATGAAGATGGGGTTCAGGGTGTCGAGGTTCTCGATCATCGCCTCGGCGACGTCGTCGGTCGCAGCGTTCCACTGCTCGACGACCGCCTCGTGGCGCTCCTCCTGGGTGATCAGCCCGTCGTCGTACTGCTCGGTGATGTCGCCGACGAGCTTGTCGTACTTGTCGAGGATCGCCTGCTTCTCCGGCGGCACGACGACGTCGTTCTTGGAGATCGTGATGCCGGCCTGCGTGGCGTACTTGAAGCCGAGGTCCTTGAAGGCGTCGAGCACGAGGCTGATCGTCGTCGCGCCGTAGGTCTGTACGAGGATGTCGATCAGCCGTGTCGTGTCGCGCTTCTTCATCGACTGGTTGACGAACG
>DATARM010000110.1:0-24030 GCA_036264155.1 Solirubrobacteraceae bacterium | reverse complement strand
AAGAAGCACAAACTGGGGCTGCTCTCGAACATCGACGACAAGCTGCTGGGCCAGACCCGCCGGCACCTGAACGTCGACTTCGACCTCGTCGTCACCGCCCAGCAGGTCCGCTCCTACAAGCCCGAACTTCCCCACTTCACCGAGTGCGCCAGGCGCATGGGCGGCAAGCGCGGCTGGGTGCACGTGGCCGCCAGCCACTACCACGATGTGGCGCCCTGCCTCAAACAGCGGGTACCCGTGATCTGGGTCAACCGCAACAAGGAGACGCTCGACTCCTCCCAGAAGAAGCCCACGGCCGAAGTGAGCAACCTCAAAGAGGCCGCCAAACTGCTCGGCATCACCTAGGAGCGCTGCGCTTGCGGGCGCTCGCCCTGCACGAGGACGTACTGCTGGTGAGGAGCGCCCTGCTGCAGGTCAACTGCGTGATCGTGCGCGGAGGCGTGAGTGACGAGGGCACTGCTGCCGCACCACCCGAGGAGGTACTGCGGGTCGTGGAGCACGGTACCGAGCGATCGGAGCCGGCGGGGGAGACGTTCGTGATCGACTCGCCCGTGCTGGCTGACGAGCTCGATGCGCTTCCGGCGCTGATCGAGCAGGCGCGCTTTCCCGCGCCCAGCGGGCTGCTGGCCACCCACGGGGATTGGGATCACCTGCTCGGGCGCCTCGCCTTCCCCGAGGCCGCGCTCGGGGTGGCAGAGTCGACGGCCGAGCGCCTGGGGGCCGCGCCGGGCGAGGCTCAGCGCGAGCTACGGACCTTCGACGAAGAGCTGCTGATCGAGCGTCCGCGACCGCTCGCGCTCGGCTCGGTGCAGGCGCTGCCTGTTCCCGGGCGGCTGGAGGTCGGCGATCGCGAGCTCGAGCTTCATCCAACCGGGGGGCACACGCCCGACGGCATGGCTGTCGTGATCGGCTGGGCGGGCGTGCTCGTGTGCGGGGACCACCTCTCCAGCCTGGAGATTCCGACGCTCCACGACGGCGGTGAGGCCGAGCCATATCTGGCAACGCTGGAGCGGCTGCGTACGCTCCTGGGGGCAGTCGATCGGGTGGTCCCAGGTCACGGGCCCGTGCTCGACTCCGCGAGGGCGCTCGTAGTTCTGGAGGAGGACGCGGCCTACCTGCACGCGCTGCTTGAGCAGCGAGGCGATGCCGAGCTGCCGCCTGGGCGGCGCGGCAAGGCGCAGCGCGAGCTGCATGCCAGGAACGTGGCTGCGCTGCGTCCTTAGGTCGAGGGCACGTTCTTGCGCACGTACCAGTTGACCGTCATCTCGGCCACCACCGTGCCCTCGGCGTCGCTCAGCTCGACCGCGATCGGGAAGCGAATGCGTCCCTCCTCGTTCAGCCGCGCAAGCAGCGCCTCGCGATCCTCGGCAAAGCGGGCCGTGGCCGTGATCTCGCCCTTGGCCAGCTTGCGATAGGCGATCTCCGCCGACTCGGCCAGCGGGGTCACCTCACCCATGATCTCGACGAACGCGCCCACGAACGCCGCACCCGATGCTGCCTCTCCCGCTGAGAACAGCGCACCTGCGTGCTGGGAGCCCACGTGGTTGTGGAGGTTGGGCCTGTCGGGCAGCCTGACCACCCCATGATCGGGAGCGACGGTCACCGTCTCGAGATCGAGATGGACGTTGAACGGGATCGCCTGGTTCAAGCCCGCGGCGACCGCCTCGTAGTCGATCGCCATCAGCTCGCCTCGGGGCTCTTGATCGTGGCGATCGGCGCGCCGGCCTGGATCGGAGCGCCCTCTGAGATCGGAAGCTCGACGATCGTCCCCGCCTTGTGGGCTGTGATCTCGTTCTCCATCTTCATCGCCTCGATGATGCAGAGCAGCTGGCCCTCCTGCACCGTGTCGCCCTGCTTGACCAGCACCTTCCACATGTTGCCCTGAAGCGGCGAGGGAAGGACGTCGGGTCCGCCCGCACCGCCCGCGGCCTTACGCTCGCCCCGCTTGGGCGCTGCACGACCTGCGGTTGACCCGTTGGTGGCGGCCACAGCGCCACCACCCCCCGCGAATGGCGGGCCGAGGACCCGCACGTCGAAGCGCCTGCCCGAGACCTCAACCTCGTAGGTCTGCTCGACCTTCTCCTCCTCGCCGCCCTCCGCAGGGGGAGTGGGGGCGGGGAAGGCGAGCGTCTTCAGCCACTGCTTGTCCTCGAGCAGCTCCTTGCAGGTGTCGCCCTTGGCCCACTGCTCGGTCGCCAGCAGCGCCTGGTGGAAGGGGATCAGCGTCTTCAGGCCCTCGATCTCGTATTCGCCGAGCGCTCGCAGCATGCGCTTGGTGGCTTCCTCGCGCGTCGAGTCCCACACGATCAGCTTGGCCACCATCGGGTCATACATCGGGGAGACTTCCCCGCCGGCCTCGACGCCCGAGTCCACGCGCACACCGGGACCCGTCGGCTCGCGGTAGGCGCCGATCTTGCCCGGTGCCGGGGCGAAGTTCTTGGAGGCGTCCTCGGCGTTGATTCGGCACTCGATCGCGTGCCCGCGCAGCTCCACGTCGGCCTGGGCGTAGGAGAGCTCCTCGCCCGCCGCCGCGCGAATGCCCTCCTTGACGATGTCGATACCCGTGGTCATCTCGGTCACGCAGTGCTCGACCTGCACGCGCGTGTTCATCTCGAGGAAGAAGTACTCGCTCTCGCCGCTCTCGCCGATCGAGAACAGACCCTCGATCGTGCCCGCGCCCACGTAGTCCACGGCCTTGGCCGCATCCACGCCGATCTTGCCGATGCGCTCGCGCATGTGCGGGTCGACCACCCACTCGGGCGCCGGCGACTCCTCGATCACCTTCTGGTGGCGGCGCTGGATCGAGCAGTCGCGCTCGCCCAGGTGGATCACGTTGCCGTGGCGGTCAGCCAGCACCTGGATCTCCACATGGCGGGGGTCGTGCAGGTAGCGCTCGAGATAGACGGTGGCGTCGGAGAAGAACTTCTCGCCTTCGCGGCTGGAGCCCTCGAAGGCGCCCTCGAGCTCGTCCTCGGTCAAGGCCACACGGAAGCCCTTACCGCCGCCGCCACCAGCCGCCTTGACGGCAACCGGGAAGCCGATCTCCTCCTTGGCAATGCGCAGGGCATCCGCCACCGTGGCCACCGGCTCGGTGGTCCCGGGGACGATCGGCACGCCCGCCGCCTGCATCAGCTGGCGGGCACGGGTCTTGGAGCCCATTGCCTCGATTGCGCTGGCGGGCGGTCCGATGAACACGATCCCCGCGTCCTCGCACGCCTGGGCGAAGGGCGCGTTCTCGGCCAGGAAGCCGTAGCCGTGGTTGATCGCCTCGGCCCCCGCGCGGCAGGCCACATCGAGGATCTTCTCCACGTTCAGGTAGTTATCCGCCGCCGGGCCCTCGCCGAGGTTGTAGGCCTCACCCGCACGCTTCACATGGGGCGCCTCGCGGTCGAGCTCCGAGTAGACGGCCACGCTGGCCACGCCGAGCTCCTCGAGCGCGCGGATGATGCGAACGGCGATCTCGCCGCGGTTGGCTACCAGTACCTTCGAGAACATCGAGGCGGCAGAATAGTGGTTCCTCGCGCGGTATGAGGGTGGCGCCCACGCCGTCTATCGCGCTCCCGCGTAGAGCTCGATAGTTGCTTCGACCATCGCCTCGAGCTGAAAACCCGCCTGCCAGCGCGCTTGGGCCTGCTCACCGAGCTTGGACGTCTGCGCACGATCGCGCTCCGCCGCGCGCATCAGTGCGGCCAGGGCGCCGGCCGCACGAGACTCGAAGACCCGTCCGCTCTCACCGTCGGCGATCGCCTCGGGAATACCCGCCAGGCGCGAGCCGAACGTGGGTGTGCCGAGGCTTGCCGCCTCCAGGATCACGAGCGGCATGCACTCCTCGGCCGTCGAGGGAACGACCAACACGTCGAACGCGGCGTAGTAGTCGCCCACGTTCTCCCGCGGCCCCTCGAGCGTTAGCCGCTCCTGCAGGCCCGCCGTGTCCGCCAGCTCGGCAAAGCCTTCGGGCGCCGGGCCTACCAGCACGCCATGCACACGCTCGCCCGCAGCCGCAAGCGAATCGAGGAACACGTCGTAGCCCTTCTCTGGGACCGGCCGCGCCGAGACCATACCCACCAGCAGCGCGCCGGACGGGGCCAGTCGCGTGCGCAGCTCGGTGGCCGCCTGAGGATCGTGGCGGGGGCGAGGAACGCCGTAGTGGATCATGCGGCCCAACGAAACCGGCATTCCTCGCCTGTCGGAGAGCCCCGCGGCGACGGCTTTGCTCGGGCAGATCACGGCCCCGGAGGCGGACCACACGGTCCGATCCACGGCCCGCTGTAGGCGCGGGTCGGCCAGCCGCTCGCGCGGCCACGGGTTCGAGTGGACCGTCATCACCCGTCGTTCGATCCCCGCCAGGCGAGCCGCAGGCAGCGCCATGCGGCAGAGATCAGACCCGGGGAAGCCGCCGTTGTTGACATGGAGCACATCCGGTGCGAGGCGGCGCAGCGCCTTCACCATGCCCGGCAATTGGCCCGTCAGGAGTGCGCCGCGCCGCGCCGCGCCGGGGGCGTCCTGGTAGCCGTCGCTGAACGCTCGCTCGACGACGGCACTGGGCGCCTCATCGGTGAGCCAGTCGACGAGCTCCTGCTGGGCGGCGAGCACGAGAGCCTCGTGCGCGTTGTCTGCGACATGCTCGACGAGGGCGGCGAGATAGCGCTCCGCGCCACCAATTGCGCGCGTGTCGGCGAGGTAGACGATACGCACGATCGCTCTAGTCGCTCCCAGCTCACAGCTCGGGCGGTGCTCCATACTCGGGGGTTGGCGCGAACACGTCGAGACCGGCCTGGGCAGCCTGCTCCCACACCTCAGACCCGAAGCGCGAGGTCGCCCAGATCTCGCGATTCTGCTCACGCGTCTGGAGGTAGGCGAGGTAGTGATCCAGATGCGGTCCTGGGAGCCCGAAGCTCATGAACATCACCATCCGTTCGGGCCCCTCCTCGAGGCGCAACGCCTGCGGCAGGTGGGTCTGCAGGTAGGGGTGCAGCGGCAGCACGGGAGCCCGACGCAGGCGGATCACCTCGCCGGAATGGACCGTGCGCAGATCCCACACGATCAGATCGCCGGGCTCGGCGCTCACGAGGACCGGGATCGATCGGATCTGCGCTCCCGGACGATTGGAACGGGGACGCACCGCCAGCCCGCCGCTGTGGTGTGCCTGGTCTTGCATGTACACGCCGCAGCGGAGGATGCGGTAGGGATCGTGCCAGTCGAGACCCCCGAGGCGCTTCGTGCGATCGACGTTGTCACGGTGCCAGGCGCGCGCTCCGTGCTTGCCGATTCGCAGCACGCTCTCCCCGAAGTAGGTGGGTCGACCTCCGAGCAGCTCGGCGATCACCGTGACCAGGCGGGGGTCGAGCAGCACGTGACGCACCTCCGGGATGCTCAGCACGTCGCAGCGCCCATAGCGGGCCACCCCTTCCGGGCCCACGTCGCGAGTCATCAGGTCGCGCTCCTCGAGCCTGGCCATGGCGTCGAGCGCCTGCACGCGGAGCTGCTCGATCTCCGCAGGCTCAAACACGCGCTTCACAACCGTGTAGCCGCGCTTGCGGAAGTAATCGCGGTCCACACCCGGGAGCGTGGCTGACCGCTGGTCCGTTACCGATGCCATCTCTGGCCAGCCAAGCTACACAAATGCCGCCTTTTTCACCGATCGGAGCTACCGATCTTCAAGGGTGTCCCATTTCACAGAGATTAAATCGCAGCGGGTACGGCATGGGTGTTTCCAGCTATGTGACTGTCGATTGCCGCCAGCATGCGATCGACTGCCTGTGTGGGACCGAGATAATGCTCGATCCAGCCGGCAGGTGGTGAGAGCATCAACGAGTCACGGTCGGCGAGCAACGCGGCGAGCTCGGACGGCGTAGAAGCCGTGCGACCTGCCAGAAATGAGTCGCCTGTGAATGGGGGACCCATTACCTGTGCGTTTATCCGATAGTAGATAATCGGCATTCCGGCGGCGGCGGCCTCGATCAGTGAGGTGCTGTAAGTGGTCACATACACATCGAACTCAGTAAAGAGCGATGTCACATCGCCGCTGCTGCGCATCTCCACACTCAGCTCGGGGTGGCGATGGACAAGTTCGCGGTAGTAGCTCGGCTCGTCAGCCGGATGGAGCTTGACAAGCACCTCGCCGCTCGGCAACCCGGCGGCGGCGACACCGGCGAGCGTCTGCTCAAGGAAGCGCTCGGCGTCGGAGCGCCCGCAGTTGAGGTCGACCCCTGAAAAGGTGTGACCGCCGATCAACACGCGCTGTGCGCGCCGGTGGGCAGCGCGGGCCTGGGGCAGCGAGGCGATGCGGGGATTGCCCGTGACGACGGCGCCGTTTGTGCGGCGTGCGAAGTAGCCCTCGCTCATGGCCGCCGACCACGCTAGTGCCGTATCGGCCGTCATCCCCTCCAGTTGGATGTCGTCCGTCTTGAAGCCGTCGTTGATCACGAAGCTTGGGATCTGAAGCTTCTGGGCCACACGTACGATCAGGCGAGCGTGGGCGGGGGTGTCGAAGGGAACGAGGACGGCGCTCACTCCACGGCTTCGCAGTTCGCGCTCGATCGGGGCCGCCAACGCTTGGGCGTAGCGGCCGTAGCGTTCGAGCAGCGTCAGCAGCGGCTCGCGCACAAGCGGCCAGAGATCCACGCCCGCGACAGTCAGATCGCTCGCCGGCAGCTCGCCCAGACGTGAGCGCATTCGCTCCCCCGGTGGGGAGGGCGCATCGTCCCCGAGCTCTGGAGCGATAGGGAGGATCGCTTCGTCGCCCGCCTTGAGAATCGCCAGCAGGTCATGCGGCTGGGCCGGCCAGCAGACCAGTCGCCAGCGCCGCTTGGAGCGTGCCCCGTAGGCACGGGCAAAAGCATGCGAGGGGTTGTACTCGAGCACTAGCAGCGCTCCTCGAGCGCCGCGTCTGCGGCGCGCCGCGGCATTGACCAGGCCGAGTGCGATCGTGCGCTTGAGGCCCCGCTGGGCGCCTGTCCGAACGAGGTAATCGGGATCGCGCACGTTGGCGTACTTGTCCTGCAGTTGGGAGTTGCGCACATCGTGGGAGACCAGGCGCTCGACTGTGACCGTCTCGCCGCGGCGCGCCCGAACAGCTGCCACCGCAGCGTCCGCGGCCAGCGTCTCCAGCCGCGCGTAGCGTCCGTCTCCGGCGGGGACGACCGAGACCAGGGTCTTGAGCTCCAAGCCGCGGTCGAGCGCAGCGCTCATCGCAAGCACGGCGCGGGCAGCTGGCACGAGGATGGTGATAGCTGCCTCCGCACCCGCGAGGTCACCTGCCGATATACCCGCCACGACCGAAGGATCTTCGCCGTCGACTCGAAACCACGCGAATGCCGCCCGCATCATCTCGATGCTCGTGGCATGGGCCAGATCGTGATCGATCCCCCGCTCGGCCGCGATCACAGGCTCGCCTGCCGCCCTCGCGACCAGCAGCTCGTCGGTGAGCAGCGCATCGACCGGTGGGTAGGGGCCGGGGAAGCAGTTCGCGTGCAGCAGGCGATTCATGCGGCGTTAGGCCATCTAGGCGAAGTCGAGCAGCTCGGCGAGCACGCGCTCCTGCTCGGCGCCTGTGAGGCCGCTCGAGGACGGGATCAGCAAGCCGTCGCGATGCAGCCGGCGAGCCACCGGCACCGCAGCCCCGCTGTCGTATGCGGCGAGATCGGCAATCGGCGTGAAGAACGGACGGGCCTCGATTCCAGCGTGCTCGAGCGCCTGCGCCAGCTGCTCGCGCGAGCGGCCGTGGCGCGCGCTGTCGACGAGCACCGACATCAGCCAGAAGTTGCTCCGCGCCCAGGGCTCCTCGGGAGAGAACTCGAGATCGTCGGTACGATCGAGCGCCTCGGCATACCTCAGCGCAATCGACCTGCGCCTGCTCAGCAGCTCCTCGAGGCGCTCGAGCTGCGCCAGCCCAATGGCGGCGTGCAGGTTCGAGAGCGCATAGTTGAAGCCGACCTCGTCGTGCAGGTACTCGCGCGTGCCCGGCTCACGGCCCTGGAAGCTGAGGTGGCGGATGTGCTCCAGCCGGTCGGGGTCGCCGGCGAGGATCATGCCGCCACCGCCGGCGGTGACGATCTTGTTGCCGTTGAACGAGAAGCAGCCGACATCGCCGATAGTGCCGCACGCTCGGCCCCGGTAGCTCGAGCCGAGCGCCTGCGCGGCATCCTCCACGATCGCCAGATCGTGCTCGCGTGCAAGTGCACACAGCGGGTCCATGTCGGCCGGGTGGCCGAACAGGTGCACGACAACCATCGCACGTGTGCGCTCGGTGACCGCGCCAGCGGCATAGGCAGGGTCGAGGGTGAAGGTGACCGGGTCGACGTCGACGATCACCGGCGTGGCGCCGGTGTAGCGCACTGCGTTGGCGCTCGCCACGAACGTCAGCGCCGGGACCAGCACCTCGTCTCCGGGCCCCAAGCCGAGCGCGACCATCGCCAGGTGCAGCGCCGCAGTGCCGCTGGCCGTGGACACGGCGTCCGCACGCCCGTGGAGGCGGGCGAACAGCGACTCCAGCTCGTGCACGAACCGGCCCTTGGCGGCGAACCAGTTCTCCTCCACGCACTGGCTCAGGTAGCGTGCCTCGTTGCCCGCAAGCGACGGCTCGGACAGGGCTATGCGCGTCGAGGTTTGCATCAGACGGCGTAGGCCTGCGTACGTGGGTGCGGTGGTCGCGACCGCATCCACTCGGCGGTTCGATCGAGTCCTTCGCGCAGGTCCACGGTCGGCTGCCATCCGGTCAGCGCATGGAGTTGCGTGGCGTCGCACAGCAAATGCACGACCTCGCTGGCCTCCGGGCGCACGCGCTGCTCCTCGATCACGAGCTCGGCCTCGCAGCCCACCACCTCCAGGATCAGATCGGCCAGCGCACCGATCGCAATGCCCCTGCCACTGCCGACGTTGAGGGTCGCCCCGACCGCCACGGGCGAGCTCGCGGCGGCCACGAACGCACGTGCGGTGTCCGCGACGAAGGTGAAGTCGCGGACCGGCGCGAGCGAGCCCACCCGCACCTCGCGACCGGCGAGCGCCTGGGCCATGATCGTGGGGATGATCGCGCGCAACGACTGGCGCGGACCGAACGTGTTGAAGGGACGGACGGTCGTGAGCGGCAGCTCGAACGAGCGCCAGTAGCTTTCGGCGATCTTGTCGGCGGCGATCTTGCTGGCGCTGTACGGCGACTGCCCCTGGAGCGGATGGTGCTCGTCGATCGGCGCATAGATCGCGCTTCCGTAGGTCTCGCTGGTGGACGTGTGCACGACGCGCTGCACTTCGGACGATCGCGCCGCCTCGAGCACGTTGAGCGTGCCCAGCACGTTGGTGTCGAGGTAGCTCTTGGGGGCCAGATACGAATACGGAATCCCGATCAGCGCTGCGAGGTGAAAGACCACGTCGCGGTTGGCGACGGCGCGGGCCACACTGAAGCTGTCCTGGATCTCGCCGGCCACGACCTCGATCGCGTCGCGGATCTCCTCGGGGCTCGACTCCAGATGTCCCCAGTCGCCCCGCGAGCTGTAGTGAACGAACGCGCGCACCTCGGCGCCTTCGCCGGCGAGCCGCTCGACGAGGTGGCTGCCGATGAAACCGCCGGCGCCGGTCACCAGCACACGCTTGCCGCTCATGCTCACGATCGCACCGAGAAGTAGGTGGCGTGATCGCCGTGAGCCCGGTCGTAGTCAGCGAGCTGGCCCACGTCGAGCCAGTACTCGCGCACCGGGAAGCCCCCCACGCGCTCGCTCGCCGCAAACGCGGCCTCGATCAGGTCTGTCATGTCGAAGCGCTCCGCCAAGGTCGAGACGAGCGAGACGGCCGCCGGGTCGACCGCGTACAGGCCGGCATTGACGAAGAAGCCGAGGCTCGGCTTCTCGCGCAGCGACTGCACGCGCGTGCCGTCCATCTCGATCACGCCGTAGGGCAGCTCGAGCGCATAGCGGCGCACCCCGACCGTGACGATGTTCCGCTCTTCGCAGTGAAAGCGCATCAACGCCGCGAGGTTGACGTTGGTGAGCAGGTCGGCGTTCATCACGATGAAGGGCCGATCGAGCTCCGCTGCGGCAAGCCGCAGCGCCCCAGCCGAGCCCAGCGGACGGCGCTCGTGCAGGTACTCGATCTCCACGCCGAAGCCAGACCCGTCACCGAAGTGGCCTTCGATCACATCGGCGCGGTAGTTGACGGCCATCAGCACCCGCGAGAAGCCGGCGCTGCGGACCTGGCCAAGGACGGTCTCGAGCAGCGGCCGGCCGCCGACAGGCAGCATCGGCTTGGGTGTCGACTCGGTCAGCGGACGCAGACGCATCCCACTGCCACCGGCCATCAGCACCACAGGGTGGTCCTCATGGCCGGTGGCGCCGCCGGTTGCGACGAGGTCGCGCAGGAAGGCGATGTCGACTACTCGATCGCCCGCCAGCAGCGGAACCTGGTCCACGCCGTGCTCGGTCATGAGCGCCAGCAGGTGCGAGTCCTCGGCGCCGCACTCGGCGGCGACCGGATCGTGGTGGGCGATCGAGTCGATCGGGTCCTCTAGGTCAGCTCCCGCAAGCAGCGCACGCCGGACATCGCCGTCGGTCACCGTGCCGAGCAGCCGCCGGTGCTCGTCGACGACGAGCGCGATTTCGATGGCCCCGGCATCGATGCATTCGATCGTGGCGCGTAGCGTCGTCCGCGGGGAGACGAGGATCCGCTCGAGCCTGTCGGGATCCATCCGCATGCCCGGACTCACGCCCTCGCCCCGAGTGCACGTGCGGGGCAGCCGACGACCGTCTCGCCTGCGGGCACGTCGTGGATGACCACTGCGCCGGCGCCCACGACGGCCTCCTCGCCCACCGTGAGGCCCTGCACGACGCTCGCGCCCAGACCGACGTGTGCGCCCTGGTCGACCGTCACCCCTCCGCCCAGCACGCACCCGCTCGCGAGGTGGACGTGGTCGCCGATGCGGCATTCGTGTTCCACGACCGCCCCGCCGCCCACGATGGCATCTGCGCCGACGTTCGCGCCGGCGCCGACGACGGCTCCCGCCAGCACGACGGCAGCAGGCCCGAGCTTGGCTGAGGCGGCCACGTGGCAATGACCGTGCACGACCGCAGGCAGGGCGAAGCCGAGTGCACCCAGCCGGCGATACAGCACAGCACGCGGGTGGTTCACGGCGACGCCGCCCACGCCGATGCACGCGCATGTGATGCCACGTGCACGGAGATCCTCCAGCAGATCGTCGTCGCCCACGATCGGGACCCCGTCGAGCGTCTCCCCGTGCAGCGTGGGATCGGGATCGGTGCAGGCAAGCACCTCAAACGTGGTCCTCGAGCTCCGCAGCGCGTCGAGCACCGCTCGCGCATGTCCGCCGGCACCGACCAGGACCACCCTCATGATGCGTACGCTCCCGCTCGTGGGGGAGCTCTGAGCTCGAGCTCTGTACGCCAGGCGCAGTCGGGGAGATCGAAGAAGCGCTTGTGGGTGAGGCCCTCCAGCGGAGTGCGACGGAGCGTCTCGAGGATGCTCATCGCGACATCGCCATGGTCGTAGGGGTTCTCGAGCTCGCTCAGCGAGGCGCGGAACGCGGGGTCAAGCGCACGGCGCATCGCGGCGGCCACGGCCGGCCGCTGCGCCCCGGCGCCGATCACGTTCGCCGCCATCAGCCGTCCGCGCTGGCGGTCCCCGACGTTGACGACCGGGACCCGGAACGAGGGCGCCTCGATGATCGCGCTGGAGGAGTTGCCCAGCACCAGATCGGCGCAACGGAGCAGGCTGAGATAGCGACGCTGGCCGAGCGTGGCAAACACGTGGACGTTCGCCCTGCGGGCTCCCCAGGAGCTCAGCAACTCGTGGATGACAGGGCTTCCGGGGTCGTCATTCGGCAGGCTCACGACGATCGAGCCGCTGTCATGCAGGAGGTCCTCGACGGCGCCGATCACCGCCTCAGCTTGTGCACCGGCGGCCTCGGGAGCCAGCGAGGCGGGATGGAGCGTGAGCGCGAGGAGCGGCCTCCTCAGCTGCTCGAGCCCGAGCGCCCGGGCCAGCTCCTGCTCCTCGAGCAGCGGCAGGTGGGCGATCGACTCCAGGGCAGCCGCACCGACGATGTGAACCGAGTCCGGGTCCTCGCCGAGCTGGCACACGCGCTCGGCGTAGGTGCGCGTGGCGACGAAGTGGATGTGTGAGAGCTTCGTGATGCAGTGGCGCAGGGAATCGTCGAGCGAGCCCTCGCTCAGCTCGCCACCGTGGATGTGAGCCACGGGGATGCCGAGGCTCGCCGCGGCCAGCGCACCCGCCACGATCTCGAAGCGATCCCCGAGGACGAGCAGCAGATCGGGACGGGCGTCAGCAAGCGCATCGCTGAAAGCGATCGTGGCGTGCCCGATGTTGCGAGCGAAGTCGCCGCGATCGCCGACGCGCGCTCCGGCCTCGACACGCGCCGCAATCGCGTGGCCGTCGGCCGCGATCTCGGCGAGGGTGTCCCCGTAGGACGGGTGCAGATGCATGGCTGTCACCAGCAGGCAGAGCTCGAAGTCGGGTTGCTCGCTCAGCGCGGCGAGAGTGGGGCGCAGGAGGCCGTAGTCGGCGCGCGAGCCTGTGATGACAGCGACCTTCACGGGCGTGGCTCGAGGTGGGCTTCGCTCAACAGCTCGTCGCGGGCGATCGGACGCGCAAGGCGCGAGCCGAGCAGATCGGGCAGCCGCGCGGGCGACAGTCCGCTGCCGGGCCGCTTGACCGTCAGCGCGTCCGCTGTGAGCAGATCGCCGGCGGCGAGCGCCCGTGCGGCGACGATGCTCCGCCGCGCCACCGCTCGCGTGTCCAGCTCCGCTGGCTGGGGCGTCTTGCAGCCGTCGCCGAGCATTGCCTCCGTCGCACGGATGCGCTGGACGAGCTCGCGCAGCTCGTCGGGCTCGAGCGACATCGCGTGATCGGGGCCGCGGCGCGTGCGATCGAGCGTGATGTGGCGCTCCACGAGGCAGGCGTCACGAGCGACGGCGGCGAGGCTCGCATCGAGGCCGAGACAGTGATCTGAGTAACCGACGGGCACGCCGAAGCTGTCCCGGAGCGTGTCGATCGCGCGCACGTTGGCCTGGTCTGGGGGCGTGGGGTAGCTCGAGACGCAGTGCAGCAGCACCAACGGCGTGCCCGCATCTCGGATCACGCGCACAGCCTCCCGCACCTCGGACAGGCTCGCCATGCCCGTGGAGAGAACGAGTGGACGGCCGCGTGCCGCCAATGCCTGCAGGAACGCGAGGTTCGTCAGCTCGCCCGATGCCACCTTGAAGGCCGGCGGGTCGAAGCGCTCGAGCAGCGCCGCGCTGGCCATGTCGAACGGCGTCGAGAAGAACAGCACCCCGTGCAGCTCGCAGCGCCGGCTCACCGCCTCCAGCTCGTCGATCGAAAGGCACAGCCGCTCGAGCAGCGCGTGCTGATCGGCGCCGACGCCGGTGTGAGCCCGCTGATAGCTCGCGAGCGGGGCTCCACTCACGGCGAGCGTGGCCGGAACGAAGGTCTGCAACTTCACGGCCCCCGCCCCGGCGGCGGCCGCGGCGTCCACCAGCTCCAACGCCGTGGCCAGGTCGCCGTCATGGTTCACACCGACCTCGGCCACGACCAGCACGGGCTCACCACGGCCGACCCGATGCTCCCCGATCGTCACCCGTGACATCGCTCGACATGGTGACGAAGCAGTCCAGCTACATGGCCGCATTCACCTATTGCATCGTGGGGGCGTGACAACCACGCCATTTGTGGCAGGGCGCATGTCTCCGACTACGGCCCCGAGGTGAGCCCGGACAACCGTATGATGCCAAGAGTATGAATTCAGCACTGAACTCAGGTCGGTGTGCGAAGCCGGATAACAGCCTCTGTGGCGGCCCGCATGCGAGGGGCCAATGAGGTCTCGCAGCGCGCATTGCCCCGAGAGCGCCCGTCTGCCGGGTGTCAGAGGTCTCGCCGAGGAAGCGCCGCCAAAGCCGGTCCGGCCGGAGTCGGAGACAAAGACGATGCGCGAGCGGGCACACCGCGCGATCCCCGGCGGGTGTCACACATACTCGAAGGGGGACAATCAGTTTCCCGCAAACGCACCGGCGTTCCTCGCCGCCGGACGCGGGTGTCGCGTGCGCGACCCGGGTGGCCGCGAATTCACCGATTGGGGGATGGGGCTGCGCTCGGTGATCCTTGGCCATGCCTACCCGCGCGTGCTCGACGCCGTCAACGCCGAGCTCATCCGCGGTTCCAACTTCACGCGGCCCTCCCCGATCGAGACCTACCTGGCGGAGGATCTGATCGAGCTGATCCCCTGCGCCGAGATGGTCAAGCTGGCGAAGAACGGCTCGGACGTGACCACCGCCGCCATACGCCTCGCCCGCGCCGCCACCGGCCGCGAGATCGTGATCTTCCCGCGCGAGCACCCCTTCTACTCCTTCGACGACTGGTTCATCGGCACGACGCTGCTCGACGGCGGCGTACCGCAGGCGAGCAGGCAGCTGTCCGTGACCGTGCCCTACGGCGACATCGAGGCACTCAAAGACTTGTTTGCCCTGCACGCTGGCGCGGTGGCGGCGGTGATCATGGAGGCGGCCACCGGCGGGCCCCCGCCAGAGGGCTACCTCGAGGCCGTGAGGGCGCTGACGTTCCACGAGGGCTCGCTGCTGGTTTACGACGAGATGATCACCGGCTTTCGCTGGGACGAGGCAGGCGCGCAGGCGCTCTATGGGGTTACCCCCGACCTGGCAACGTTCGGCAAGGCGATCGCCAATGGGTTCTCCGTGTCCGCGCTCGTTGGCAAGCGCGAGATCATGCAGCTCGGCGACATCGAACGCCGACGGTCGAACGTCTTCCTGCTGTCGGCGACGCACGGCGGCGAGACCCACGCGATCGCCGCCGCCCGCGCGACGATCGCGGAGGTGCGCGAGCGTGAGGTCGTCGCGCACATCTGGCGGATCGGCAGCCGGTTGCAGCTAGGCCTCGAAGCGGCCGCCCGCGAGGCCGGCCTGACGGGGTTGATGTCCTGCGGCGGCTATCCGTGCAGTCCCACCCTGTCCTTCGCCGGAGCGGCGGGTGTGGCCAGCGGCCCTCAGATCAGGACGCTGTTCTTGCAGGAGATGGTCACCCGCGGCGTGCTCATCCCCTACATCGCCCCGAGCTTCAGCCACGACGATGCAGAGGTGGATCGTACGGCCGAAGCGGCGGCAGACGCGTGTGCATGCATCCGTGAAGTGATCGACGGCGCTCCGATCGAGTCGCGCCTGCAGGGGCCGGTCGTCGCGCCGGTTTTCCCAGCGACGGAGACGACGGTGCAGCGGCCATGAGGGTGCTGGTCGTCGGCGTGGGCTCGATGGGCCGGCGGCGGCTGCGCAACCTCAGCCATATCGGCGGCGCGGAGCTCGCAGCATTCGAGCCGACGGCAGAGCGGCGCGAGGCGGCGGGCAGCGAGTTCGCGATCCCGGTGTTCGCCGAGATCGAGCAGGGCATGGAATGGGGTCCAGACGCGCTCGTGGTCTCAACGCCGCCCGACCGCCACGCCGAGTACGCGCTGCTCGCGGCCAACGCGGGGCTGGCGTTCTTCACCGAGGCGAGCGTCGTCAGCGACGGAATGGAGGAGGTCCTGGCCGCCGTAGCGGCAACGGGCACGCTCGCTGCTCCCTCGTGCACCATGCGCTTCCACCCGGCGGTCAGGGTGATGCGACGGCGGATCGCCGCAGGCGCGATCGGGCGTCCGCTGGCCCTCGTGCACCACGTCGGGCAGTATCTGCCCGACTGGCATCCCTGGGAGGACTACCGGACCTTCTATGCGGCGCGGCGGGACACGGGCGCAGCGCGCGAGATCGTGCCGTTCGAGCTCAACTGGCTCACCTACCTGTTCGGGGCTGTGATCGAGCTGAACTGCTTCCGGGCCAAGCTCTCCCAGCTAGAGGTCGACATCGACGACATCTACTCCACGCTCCTGCGCTTCGAGTCGCAGGTCCAGGGCTCGATGGTGATCGAGGCGTTGAGCCGTCCGGGAATCCGGCGGGCGCGGATCGTGGGCGAAGAGGGGACCCTCGAGTGGGACTGGGAGCAGCGCCGCGTGCTCGAGTGGGCGGGTGAAGCATGGAGCGAGCACCCCGACCCACCTGCGATCGCAGGGCCGGGCGGAGCCTGGGTCGCCGAGAACATGTACATCGAGGAGATGCGGGGCTTCCTGAAGGCGGTACAGGAGGGAGCCCAGCATTGGCCGCTCACGCTCGAGGACGATCTGGCGCTGCTCAACACGGTAGTCGAGCTCGAGCGAGCATCGGACGAGCAGCGGCGCGGGCTCGTCGCGGCCGAGCCTGGCTGAGCGAGCTTGCTCGCCGAGAAGACACACCCGACGAGCGGCGCGCACGAGCGCCATCTCGCGTCGGGTGCGGTCGCCCAGCAGCTGACGCTGGCAATCGGCACGCTGACGATGCTGGCGGTGGTGACGGTGCTCGGCCGCTCGCTGTCGCTGAGCGAATTCGGCGTCTACGGCCTGCTCGTCTCGATCCCCGGCTACATGCTCATCGCCCAGTCCAGTGTGGAGATAGCAGCGATCAGGGCGATGGCACAGGCCGACGGACAGGAGAGCCGCGATCGCGCGCTCACCACGGCGCTGGCCCTCTACGCGTGCTTCGGTCTGGTGGCGGCGCTGGGGATCGTGCTCGTGGGATGGGCGCTGCTGGGCGTCTTCGACATCTCCACAGCGCTGCGTAGCGACGCACGACTAGGGCTGGGGCTGCTCGGTCTGATCAACCTCGCCGGCTGGCCCGCCAAGACAGCCCAGGACGTGCTGCGCGGCAGCCAGCGCTTCGTCTCGGCGGCGCTCGCCGAAGCCGTCGGCTACGTGACGTTCGGCGCGGCGATGGCCGCGGCAATCCTGCTCGGTGCGCCGCTGTGGGCGATCGCGGGGCTCGGGGGCTCGCTGCCGCTGCTGATCGGGATGGCGGCGATAGTCATCCTGCAGCGCCTGCGCCTGCCCTACCGGGTGCGGCCGTCGACGTTCTCGCTGCACTACTCGCGGGCCTTCCTGTCGATCTCCGGGTACCTGTTCGTCACGGGGATCGCGGATCTCGTGATCTACTCGTTCGACCGCGCCATCCTCGGCGCCTTCAGGCCGGTGTCGAGCGTCGGTCTCTACGAGGGGCCGATACGGGCTCACAACCTCATACGCCAGCTGCAGGGCACGCTCGCACTGACCGTGATGCCGGCGGCCGCCGGCTATGTGGCGAGCGGCGACCACGTGCGTCTGCGCGACCTGCTCGTGCGCGGCACCCGTTACGTGATGCTCGTGACAGTGCCGCTCACCGTCACCCTGATGGTGCTCTCCGGCCCAATCCTTCACGTGTGGCTAGGCCCGCGCTTCGCCCCCGCCGCTCCCGCCATGACGATCCTGGTCAGCTACTGGCTGGTGGGCGCCTCCTCCTCCGTCGGCGGGTCGATGCTGATCGCGGTGGGGCGCACGCGCCTCGTGGCGATCTTCATCAGCTGCGTGGCAGCACTCAGCCTCGCGTTGTCGCTGGCGCTCACGCCCCCACTGGGACTGAACGGCGTGGTGCTGGGAACGAGCATCCCAAACCTGCTGCTGGCGCCGGTGATCATCCGCGTCTACTGCCAGACCTTCGACGTGCCCGTCAGGTCGCTGCTGCGGGAGGCGTTCATGCCCGCCTACGCGAGCGCAGCGGCGCTAGCACTCATCGAGCTCGGCGGCAGGCTGCTGCTGGGAGCAAATCGTGTGCCCATGCTGCTCGCCATCGTGGCCGTGGCGCTGGGGATCTACACGGCGATCGTGTATCGCCTGTGCCTGCGCCCCCGAGAGCGCATGCTGATTCGCAACGTGCTGAGCGGCGCCAGGCGCTTCATCGCTCCGGGGCGCCCGTCATACCGAGCGCTCTAGCTCGGTATGACGGCCTCGACGGCATCGCCGTGGGCTGCCAGGAACTCGGCAAACAGGAAGTCGGCCTCGGTGTCGATGTCAATCGCGCGCAGGCGCGGCACCACCAGGGATCGCGTCCTGTCTGTGAGGAACCGGCCGTGCTCGAGGAACGCAGCGGTCTCGATCGCATACAGCGGCCCGGCGATGTAGGTGGGAGGAAGATCCTGACGCCGGCACATGTAGTGCTCCCAGCTCGACGCCGGCGCCAGCAGGCCGGCAGCGTCCACTCGCAGGCCCCACTGCGGCGGGTCATCGGCCGCGAAGACGCCCATCACGGCATCGCAGTCATCGCGATCGAGGAGCGTGGCGGCCTCGCGGATGTCCTGGGCGCTCCGAAACGGGGACGTGGGCTCGAGCAGAAAGATCCGCTGCGGCATCGCTTCCCGCTCGCGCTCCCACCACCCCAGGGCGTGCTCGACGACAGGCGCCGTGGGGGTCTCGGACTGGGCGAGCTCAGCCGGGCGGGCTATCACCTCGGCACCGTATTCAGTCGCGATGGCGGCGATCTCGGCGTCGTCCGTGGATACGTGCACCTGCGCGAAGATCCCCGAATCCAGCGCCGATCGGATGCTGTGAGCCAACAGCGGAATTCCCGCCAGGGGCCTGACGTTCTTACCCGGTACGCCCTGACTGCCACCCCTGGCCGGTATGAGCCCGAGGCTCGAGCGCCCGTCATGTGTGTGGGCGATATTTCCGCGAGCCGGCACGGGGGTGATCCTAAACCTCGCTCGTACGAGAGACAAGTCGCCGACCGTAATCGCAGTAACAGCGGGGTTAATTCAGAGATGCGCAGCGCCGGGGCCTCAAACGCTTTAACCTCGAGACGTGAGTATCGCTAGCAGGCGGGCGGGTCGATGCCGCGCGTGAGTGTGATCGTCCCGGCTTACAACGCCGCCGCAGTCATCACCCAGGCGCTCGATTCGGTGGTCGCCCAAACGTACGAAGACTGGGAGGCGATAGTCGCCGACGATGGCTCGAGCGACGAGACGGCCGCGCTGTCGACGGGACGCGACCCCCGCATCTCGTGTGTGCGCAGCCCGCACAACCTCGGCATTGGCGGCGCACGCAACCTCGCACTCACGCACGCCACGGGCGAGCTCGTGGCGTTGCTCGACGCGGATGACGTGTGGCTCCCCGATTACCTGCAACGGATGCTCGCCGAGTACGACGCGACGGTGGCTCGCGGCGCGAACGTGGGGATCGTCTGCTGCGACGCCTACGAGTTCGGGCCCGAGGGTCTGCGCGAGCGCAGATACTCCGACCGGGTGGGATGGGTGGCAGACGTGACACTCGCGTCGCTGCTTCACCGCAACACGATCTTCGTCAGTGCGCTCCTGCCAAGACAAGTCATCGACGAGGTCTCAGGCTTCGCCACCGACTGCCTCGGCACCGAGGACTACGACATGTGGCTGCGTGTGCTCGAGACCGGCCGGCATGTCGTCGCCTTACGCGAGCCGCTGGTCATGTACCGCGTCGCAGCGTCGAGCCTCTCGGCGAACCGTGCGGTGATGGCGCGGGCCGCGCAAGCGACTTACAGACACGCCCTTTCCCGCGGTCGTCTCACTGCACAGCAGCGGAGAATCGCGCGCCGCGAGCTGCGCCTGCAGAGATGCCTGGAGCAGTGGGCGGAGACCGTCCCGGTCCTCAGGCGGCGCGGGTTCCCTGCCTCGTCGATAGGTCGCGTGGTCGTGCTCGGGGCGTGGGTCGCACTCGAGCGCCCCAGACGCTGGCCGCACTGGCTGATAGCGGCACTCAGAGTGCCGCTGCGAGCAGTCCCTCGATAGCCTGCTCGGCCCCAAAACGTCGGCGGATGTCATCGACGCTGGCCGGTGACGGGCGCAGCCTACGCAAGGCAGCCCCAAAGTCGCTGGCGTCGCGGTAGCTCTGCACAGGCATACCGCCAAAGTCGTCAGACAAGATCGGCTCTCGCACCAGCACCTGCAGTCCACGTGCCAACGCCTCGATGATCGTCGTCGGTTGCCCCTCACAGCCCGTCGAAGGCACGACCAGCACATCGGCCGCGTCGAGGAACGCCGGGACGTCCTCCACGGCGCCGTGGAGGCAGGCCCGGCCGCCGAGCCCGAGCGCGTCGATGCGCTCTCTGACACGGGATTCGTATGCGTGGTCCTGTGGGGAGGCCCCGATTGCAAGCGTGCTCCAGTGCTCTGTGGTTGCCACCTCGTCGAGCAGCTCCAGCAGGCCCTTCTCGGGGATCATCCTGGCCAGCACAGCAAGGCGCACAGCGCGGGCGCGAGCATCAAGTGCCGAGTCCAGCTCCGGGGCGGGGAGCACATTGTTGATCTTGCGGACAGTCACCCCGGGAAGCGCCCGCTGGTAGACCTCCGCCGTGTTTGCCCCGATGGCGACCACGCGACCGCCACGACGCAGTGTCGCCCGAGCGACCCGGCGTGCAGCCGTGTCCTGCTCGTGCTCGAGGTTGACCACCGGATGGGCGTCTCCCGAGAGCAGCCGCGCGGCCGCGGCGTAGGCCTGGGTACGTGGGCTGTTGGCCACGAAGATCGCGTTCTGGGGAGCGTCGGCGAGGACGTGGCGGAGTGCCAGGATGGCCCTGGGCGAACGGGCAGAGGGCGGAGACACGGCTGGGAACGTTGCATGCAAGACCTCCAAGCCGAGCACACGGCTACTCGCGGCGAGCTGGCTATCCTGCGGGCAAACCATCACACAGCGAATCGCCGGCTCGCGCGCCGAGGCGGCGGCAGCCAGCTTCAGCGCAAAGCGCTGGCCTCCGCCGAGGATCCTCGCGTCGTCGAGGAACCACATCTCGGGCGTTGCGGGAGGGGACTGCGTGGGAAGCCGATCGCGCGGCGAAGCCACAGCCCTCAGGTTGGCGCGTGCGCTGGGAACCGTGACGCGTAGCGAGACAGCGTGCGATGGTCGCATGCACTGATCGAACACCTCCACGAGCCGAGCGTCAAGGAAGCGAGTTTAGTTCAGCTCACAACGACGCTCTTTGTCACCAGCCGACTCCAATGTCCCTGAAACCGTGGATGTTCCGCCTCTGGAATTTAGTGTTCCACTGCGGCGGCGAACACGACGATCGTCTCCGACTGTGGCGAGTCAACGCTAAATACTAGGCGCCGCGGCATGTATCCCCGTGCCGCTCACCTGTACCGCCCTGTCTCCCCCTGTAAACGGCTGCCACTGTGTCCCATGCCTCGGGGATGAGAGCTCGGCTAGGGGTGACGCTCGCTTCTCGATCACAGCCATGAATGGGTAGAGGTGGATCGCTTCTATCGCCCTCTGGGTAGGGCTCAGCTCCGGTACCTCCCAAGCGTTCAAGTTGCGTGCTAGGGCGCAAACGTAGCGATGGAAGCCGTTGTCCGTGCCGGCCAGATCCTCGCACACATAGACTCCGCCGGGACGGAGATGCCCAAAGAGCGACTCGAAGCTAGCAATCTGCTGATGTGGCATATGACCGCCGTCATCGAGGATGATGTCGAGCTGGGGCGCTTCCTTGCGGAAGCTTCGCCAGAACTCCGGATCGGCCTGGTCTCCTATAAAGATCTTGACTGACTCCTTTTCATAGGCGCGGCAGGCCGGGTCGATATCCACCCCGTAGACGCTGCAGCCCGGGCCGAGGTAATCCATCCACATATCAAGGCTGCCGCCGCTATACACGCCAATCTCAAGGATGTGCGGTTCGTTTCCGGCAAACCTCGCAAAGTGCTTGTCGTAGATCTCGAAGTAGTGTCGCCACTTCCAGATGCCCAGGCCAGTCGTATGCCCATCGAAATAGGCTTCCAGTCGACCGCCGGGGCGTGTGGATGACGTAACTGACTGCGCGCCTCGCATATGCCGCATGGCGTCGCTCGCGGCGAAACGCGAACCTTGGTTGCTCCACGTCTGGAGGCGGAGCTGCCACAACGGGCGAAGTGCTCTCGCCCCGATCGTAGCTAGCGAGCGTCGAAGCTCTAGCGGCATCACCTCGCGTATCCTCGGCACTGGAGGAGCAAACCCCAGCCAAGCTGTAAATGCAAATAGGTGAAAGGCTTGCCTGCTCGGCTGCAAGAGGCCATGAGCACTTCGTTTGAGAAAACCCCAGCCGAGCAGGAGAAAGCACCGGCTCCCACACGCAGTACCGACTCCTAGCAAGAGTCGGTACTTGTCTCCGATTCCAAGCGCTCGGTTATGCCAGGCTAACCAGGGTTAGCGATCGGGCGGCTCTCGATCAGGTTAACCGACTGCGATCATGCCCGCGCCCACAGTGCGGTTGCTCGCCTCATCGATCAGGATGAAGCTGCCAGTGCGGCGGTTGCTCGTGTAGGCGTCGAACACCAGTGGGACGCTGGTGCGCAGGCGCACGCGGCCGATGTCGTTGAGCTGGAGCTCGGAGGGTGGGGGGTCGCGGTCGAGTGTGTGCACGTCCACCACGTCCTCAATCGCGTCGATCAGCGCCAACGCATTGCGAGATGTCTGCTTGATCGCGTAGCGTCCGCCCGGGCGCAGCGGCTCGTCGGTCATCCAGCAGATGTCCGCCGCGAACTCGCGGCCCACCGTCGGCGCCTCCTCGGGGTGGCAGATCAGCTCGCCGCGCGAGACGTCCAGCTCGTCCTCCAGGCGCACCGTGAAGGACATCGGCGCCGTCGCCTCCTCCAACTCGCCGTCATAGGTGTCGATCGCCGCGATCCGCGTGCGGGGCGGAGGGTCATGGGTCCCCAGCACCGTCACCTCATCGCCCCGGCGCAGCGCGCCGCTGGCCAGCTGACCGGCATAGCCACGGTAGTCAGCGCCCGTGCCCGCCGCGTTGGCGGGACGGATCACCCACTGCACGGGGAAGCGCGCGGGCTTCTCGTTGGGATGGTCGTAGGCCACCTCCACCTGCTCCAGATGATCGAGCAGCACCGGGCCGTCGTACCAGCCCATCCGCTGCGAGCGCTCCACCACGTTGTCGCCGTCCAGCGCCGACATCGGGATGTAGGTGATGCGCTTGACCCCGCTCAGCCGGTGGGCAAAGCCCTCGAACTCCTCCACCAGCTCCTCAAAGCGCGCCTGGGAGTAGTCCACGAGATCCATCTTGTTGATCGCCACGACCATCTCCGGGATCCCCAACAGCGCGCTCAGGAACGCGTGGCGGCGCGACTGCTCGAGCACGCCGCGGCGGGCGTCGATCAGCACCACCGACACATCCGCCGTGGAGGCGCCCGTGACCATGTTGCGCGTGTACTGGCGGTGCCCGGGGCAGTCGGCGATGATGAACCGCCTGTTGACCGTGGCGAAGTAGCGGTAGGCCACGTCGATCGTGATCCCCTGCTCGCGCTCCGCCCGCAGCCCATCTGTCAGCAGCGCCAGATCCAGCACGCCCTCGCCGCCGCGGCGCTCGCTCGCCTGGGCCACATGCTCGAGCTGGTCCTCGAAGACCTGCTTCGAGTCATACAGCAGGCGCCCGATCAGCGTGCTCTTGCCGTCATCTACAGAGCCCGCCGTCGTGAAGCGCAACAGGTCGAGCGTCATCTGGTCCTAGCGCCTTAGATGGTCGTGAGTCGAGCCAGACAAGGACGCAGTGAGCGTGGGGTGCTTGGCACGCGAGCGAGCGAGGACGCCGTATGGCGAAGCGCTCACGACCATCTAGAAGTAGCCGGCCTTCTTGCGGTCCTCCATCGCAGCCTCCGACACACGGTCATCGGCGCGGGTCTCGCCGCGCTCAGTGATGCGCGTGGCGGCGATCTCGAGCACGACCTCCTCGAGCGTGGCCGCCGCCGACTGCACGCCGCCGGTGCAGCTCATGTCGCCCACGGTGCGGTAGCGAACGGTCGCGTCGAAGACCTCCTCGCCATCGATCAGCTCGGTGCCCTCGTGCCAGGCATAGAGCATGCCGTCGCGCTCGAACACCTTGCGCTCGTGCGCGAAGTAGATGTGAGGCACCTCCAGGCGCTCCTGGTCGATGTACTCCCACACGTCTAGCTCCGTCCAGTTCGACAGCGGGAACACACGCACGTGCTCGCCCTTGCGGATGCGCCCGTTGTACAGGTTCCACAGCTCCGGGCGCTGGTTCTTGGGATCCCACTGGCCGAAGTCGTCGCGGAAGGACATGATCCGCTCCTTCGCCCGTGCCCGCTCCTCGTCGCGGCGCGCCCCGCCAAAGGCCGCATCGAAGCCGTGCTCGGAGATCGCATCCAGCAGCGTGACCGTCTGCA
>DATARM010000064.1:0-2718 GCA_036264155.1 Solirubrobacteraceae bacterium | reverse complement strand
CGCCCGGCGGTGATGGCGGCGACGGCGACGGCGACGCCGCGGGTGGCGGAGGAGATCGCTGAGCGCCTGGGCCTGCGTGACTGGGTGGCGGTCCGCTCTGGCTTCGATCGTCCCAACCTGACGTTCGACGTGGTGAGCGCGGAGGGCAAGGGCGCGGTGGCGCGCAAGCGGGCGGCGCTCCTGCACGTGCTGCGCGATCCGGCGGCGCGCCCGGCGATTGTGTACTGCGGGACGCGCAAGGACACGGAGGATGTGACGGCGCGGCTGAGGCAGGAGGGCATGGCTGCGGTCGGCTACCACGCGGGCATGAGCCCGGACGCCCGCAAGCAGAGCCAGGGGGCGTTCATGGAGGGGCGGGCGGATGTGGTGGTGGCGACGAACGCGTTTGGGATGGGCGTGGACAAGGCGGATGTGCGCACGGTTGCGCACTGGGCTCTGCCGACGAGCCTGGAGGCCTACTACCAGGAGGCGGGCAGGGGGGGACGCGACGGCAAGCAGGCGCGGGCACTGCTGCTGGCCTCGCGGATGGACCTGGGTCGGCTGATCAGGTTCATCAAGGAGCGCGAGACGTCGGTGGACGATGTGAAGCGATACGTGGCGGGCCTGAGGGGTAGCGCGGGAGGCTCGGAGCTGTCGATTGGCCATGGGGAGCTGGGTGAGCGTCAGCGGGTGCTGCTATCGATTGCCGAGCGTGCGGGCGCGGTGAAGCTCCAGCCTGGGGGTCGCGATGGGCTGCTGGTGCGCTTGACGGGCCAGGGCAGCCCGCGCAAGGCGTATGCGGCGATCAAGCAGGCACGGGACCGCGGCTGGGACTCCTACCGCTCGATCGAGCGTTTCAGCGCGGGCGCGGAGATCTGCCGCAGACGCCAGATCCTCGACCACTTCGGCGACGACGAGCAGGGCCGGCCCACGGGCCGCTGCTGTGACGTGTGCGATCCCGATCCGGCGCTGGCGCGGGTGATGGCGGCGACGCCGGCGAAGGAGACACGCAGACGTGGACGTGGCGCCTCGGTGCCGTCGGCCGCGGCGGGCGAAGCGGGAGAGCCGGTGGACGAGGGGGAGTTCGAGCGGCTGCGCGCTTGGCGGCTGGGTCGCTCGGAAGGGAAGCCTGCGTTCACGGTGGCGGCTGACACGGTCCTTGAGGAGATCCTGCGCAGGCGCCCAGGGAGCACGGCGGAGATGATTGCGATCAAGGGCATCGGCCCGGCGTTCTGCGAGAAGCACGGCGAGTCGCTGCTCGCGGAGCTGAGCAGGCTTAATTCATAGTCAAGCTTGGCCACCAAGCTTGAGTACATGCCGAGGCTAGTCAAGCTTGCGAGCCCTGATGCTGGCTCGAGATCTCCTGCCATCGCGCAAGGGTCTTCCGTTGGCCAGTACCGCACCTTAGAACCATGATGCCCCGACGTAGCTCAGCTGGTGGAGCACTTCAGCGGTAGAAAGATCGAGAGCCGACGGCCGGGGTCGAACCGGCGACCTCTTCATTACGAGTGAAGCGCTCTACCAGCTGAGCTACGTCGGCAAGGCACGTTCATCCTACAGTTCATGGTGCCCACGGGCCACTCCGTCTCGGCGCTAAATGCGGCTCATCTCGTCCGCCGCCCTGTCGGTGCATTGCGCCATGCCTGTAATGCACAAGACAGAGAGGACGGACGAACAACGAACGGCGAGGGCGAGACGGTCGCCGCGCTGTGGGACGAGCAGAACCGGACTGGCATCGACGGTGCGCCGCTGAGTGAGAGCGGGCGGCGCGGGGCGCGGGAACGATCCACAAGGAATGCGCCGAGCGCGCAGCCGCCGTGACCTACGCACAGACCATGAGCGCCAAGGCGTTCTGTTCTACCTCTAGTCGCACGAGCTCGCGGCGCTGCGTGACCAGCTCCTAGTCGCAGGGGTCGAGGCCGGGGAGATCGAGGACGGCTCGCCCGGCCCGCGTGAGGAGATGCGAGTCACCGACCCCGACGGCTATGTACTGATTGTCGCTCAAATCGAGTAGCCGAACTCAGGTCGGGCGCAGCTAAGGGGTGTGGTGTCCGCGCACTGTGCCCATGACTGCCAGGTGAGGCGCAGGATGACAAGCGTGATCCCGAGACCGATGAGCGGATCGGCGACCGGCGCCCCGACGGCCACGACGATCGCGGAGGCGATCACGGCGAGGCTGACGTAGGCGTCTGCTCGGGCGTTGTGCCCGTCTGCGATCAGCGCGGCGCTGTCGAGTCGTAGCGCAGGCGTGTCCCGCGTGTGTCATGAAAATCGGAGCGCAGGGCGCGGGAGATACGTGCGGTTAGCCAGTAGGGCGACAGGGTATGCATCGCTCTAAGGATCTCGCGCTTTCGCGGGCACTGATCTACAGGCGCCAACGTCCCGGCGATCGGACCTATGACATATAGGGAAAGGGGTCATGAATTGGGTACGACAGCAGCGGACAACCTGTGTGAGCGGCTGATCGCATGGGACGTGAACACGATCTACGGCTTCCCCGGCGATGGCATCAACGGGTTGCTGGGCGCGCTGCGGCGTCATCAGGATGAGCTGCGGTTCGTGCAGACCCGCCACGAGGAGATGGCGGCGTTCATGGCCTGTGGGCATGCGAAGTTCACCGGCGAGGTCGGGGTCTGCATGGCGACTTCGGGTCCCGGTGCGATTCATCTGCTCAACGGGTTGTATGACGCGAAGCTCGACCATAGGCCTGTGGTGGCGATCGTGGGGCAGACGTTCGTG
>DATARM010000056.1:0-14180 GCA_036264155.1 Solirubrobacteraceae bacterium | reverse complement strand
CGCTCGAGCCCCGTCACCACGACCCGATGCGGATGCCTTCGCCCTCATCGGGTCTGATCGAGCGGGTGCGCGAACTGACGGTGCGCCGTTGAACCTCAACTCCTCAAACGCCGTCCAGATCCTGCTGCTGATCGGCGGCCTCACGCTGGTGCCCGCGATCCTCTTCACGGTCACCGGCTTCAGCCGCATCCTGATCGTGCTCGGCTTCATCCGCACGGCGGTCGGCGCGAACAACGCGCCCCCCAACCAGGTGCTGGTCGGGATCGCCCTGTTCCTGACGATCTTCGTGATGTCGCCCACGATCGGCGCGATCAAGCGCGACGCGATCGAACCGCTGACCGGCCACCACATCAGCACGACGACGGCGCTGAAACGGGCCGAGGAGCCGTTGCGCGAATTCATGTTCCGTCAGACGCGCGGCCAGGACATCTCACTGTTCGTCGGCCTGGCGCACGCCAAACGTCCCTCCACACGCGCGGAAGTGCCGACCGAGGTGCTGATCCCGGCGTTCATCGTCTCGGAGCTGAAGACGGCCTTCCAGATCGGCTTCTTGATCTTCCTGCCGTTCCTGATCATCGACCTGATCGTCTCCTCCACGCTGATGAGCATGGGGATGATCATGCTCCCGCCCACGTTCATCTCGCTGCCCTTCAAGGTGCTGCTGTTCGTCCTCGTCGACGGCTGGGACCTCGTCATCAAGGCCCTCGTGCAGAGCTTTCACTGATGAACCAAGACACCGTCGTCAACCTCGCCTCCCAGGCCATGAGCCTCGCGCTCAAGGTCGCCGGTCCGCTGCTGCTCGTGGGGCTCGTGGTGGGGCTCGTGGTCAGCGTCTTCCAGGCCGTCACCCAGATCCAGGAGCAGAGCCTCTCGCTGATCCCCAAGATCGTGGGCATCGCCGTGGTGATCGTGATCCTCGGACCGTGGATGCTCGGCCAGCTCGTCTCCTACACGACCGCCCTGTACACGTCGATCCCCACGATGGTCGGCTCGTGAGACAGCCCGCCCTATGAGCGCGCTGCTCAGCCAGCTCGCCGGCAACCAGCTGGCCGGCTTCATCCTCGTGCTCGCCCGTGTAACCCCCCTGTTCTTCATCGCGCCGCTGTTCTCCTCGGCGATGGTCCCGCCGCGCGTACGCGCGATCGTCGCCGTGGCGATCGCAATCGGGCTGACCCCGATCGCGATGCACGGCCAGCACATACCCGGCGACGCCGTCGCGCTCGCCGGGCTCGTCGTCGAGGGGCTGCTCGTGGGGCTCGGCTTCGCCTTCTCACTGGCCGTGCTGCTGGCCGCGATCGAATCGGCCGGCTCGCTGATCGACGTGATCTCGGGGTTCTCCTACGGCAGCCTGATCAACCCCATGAACGGCGAGACCAGCGCCGTGATCTCACGCTTCTACTCGCTCGTGGGCACGCTGATCTTCCTCGTGATCGGCGGCGACGCCTGGACGCTGCGCGGCCTGGACCGCACGTTCGAGCTCGTGCCCCTCACCCGCGGGCCGGTGCTCAAATCGCTCCTCGGCGGCAGCGAGCACGTGTTCGTCACCGTCTTCACCTCCGCCCTGGAGATCGCCGCGCCGGTGCTCGTGGCGCTGCTCATCACCGACGTGGCCTTCGGCGTGGTCTCGCGCGTGGTGCCCCAGCTGAACGTGTTCGCCGTCGGGTTCCCCACGAAGGTCGCGGTCACGCTGCTCGTCGTCGGCGCCTCGCTGCCGTTCTTCGCCAACTGGATCAACGAACAGCTCTAGGTGAGCGTGGGGGCGGCGCTCGGCGCGCTGCACGTCGCCTGAGTCATGGCCAACGACGACCGCACAGAGAAAGCAACACCGAAGCACCGCAAACGCGCGCGCGAGAAAGGCCAGGTCGCGCGCAGCAGCGACCTCGGCGGCTCGGTGGTGCTGATCGCGGGACTGCTCGCGCTCAGCATCACGGGCTCGAAGATCGCCGACGCGGGCGCGGCGAGCTTCAGGGAGATGCTCGCCGACATCGCCCACCCGGAACGCGCGACCACCGCCGCCGGGCTGAATGGTCTGATGCACTCGACGCTCTCCACGATCGCGCTCACGGTCGGCCCGATCGCCGGAACGTGCATGGTCGCGGGCATCCTCGCCAACGTCGCCCAGGTCGGCTTCGCTCCGAGCCTGCACCCCCTCAAACCCGACTTCCGCCGGATCAACCCGGCCTCCGGCTTGAAGAACCTGCTCGGCCCGAACCTGCCCGTGGAGGTGTTCAAGGCCAGCGCCAAGGTCGGCGTGGTCGGCGCCGTGGCTGCGCTCGCGCTGCTCCCCGGCCTGCGCACGCTGGCCTCGATGGTCGGCATCCAGCCGGCGGCGCTCGGCGTCATGTTCGGCCAGCGTGCGCTATCGGTCGCCCAGAGCGCCGCCTTCGCCTACGTTGTGATCGGGCTGCTCGACTACGGCTGGAAGCGCTACCGCCACGAGCAGCAGCTGAAGATGACAAAGCAGCAGGTCAAGGACGAGACGCGCCAGTATGGGGTCTCGGCCGAGGTCAAAATGGCCCTGCGCCGCCGCCAGATGCAGGCCGCCCGTGCGCGCATGATGGCCGCCGTGCCCACCGCCGACGTGGTCGTCACCAACCCCACCCACTTCGCCGTGGCGCTCCGCTACGACGGCTCGCGCACGGCCCCCGAGCTCGTGGCCAAGGGTCAGGATCTGATCGCCGCCCAGATCCGCCGCGTGGCCGAAGAGCACGACGTGCCGATCGTCCCCGACCCGCCGCTCGCACGGGCGCTGCACCAGTCGGTCGAGATCGGCCAGATCATCCCCGAGGAGCTGTATGCGGCCGTGGCGCGCGTGCTCGCCTTCGTCTACCGCCTCGCCGGGCGTAGGAGGTTGGCCTCGTGAACAGCGCCTCGCTACGGCGGTTCGTGCCGCACGCCGACATGCTCGCGGCGGTCGCCGTCGTGCTCGTGGTCACGATGCTCGTGGTGCCGCTCCCCTCGGCGCTGCTCAGCCTGCTGATCACGATCAACATCGCCGCTGCACTGACGGTGGTGGCGACCACGATGTATCTCGGCAAGGCCCTCGACTTCGCCTCGTTCCCGAGCCTGCTGCTGCTGAGCACGATGTTCCGCCTGGCGATCAACGTGTCGGTCACGCGCCTGATCCTCACGAGCGGCGACGCCGGCAGCGTGGTGAAGTCCTTCGGCGAATTCGTCGTCGGCGGCAACGTGGTCGTCGGCCTCGTGATCTTCCTGATCCTCGTCGTGATCCAGTTCGTGGTCGTCACCAACGGCGCCGGGCGCGTGGCCGAGGTCGGCGCGCGCTTCACCCTCGACGCCATGCCCGGCAAGCAGATGGCGATCGACGCCGATCTGAACGCCGGGCTGATCACCGACGAGACGGCGCGCGAGCGGCGCAAGGACATCGCCCGCGAGGCCGACTTCTACGGCGCCATGGACGGAGCGTCGAAGTTCGTCAAAGGCGACGCCATGGCCGCCGTGATCATCACCGCGATCAACCTCGTCGGCGGGATCATCGTGGGCATGGCCCAGCGCCACCTGGGCTTCACCGAAGCCACCCACGAGTACTCGCTGCTGACCGTCGGCGACGGCCTCGCCGCGCAGATCCCCGCGCTGCTGATCTCCGTCGCCACCGGCATCATCGTCACCCGCGCCGCCTCCGACCGCGACCTCGGCTCGGACATCGCCGGCCAGATCCTCGCCCAGCGCAAGGCGCCGCTCGTCGCCGCCGGCGCCATCGGCGGCTTCGCCTTGATCCCGGGGCTCCCCAAGCTCCCGTTCATCATCATCGCCGTGATCTTCGGCGCAGTCGGCTGGGCGGTGCGCGACGGGCTGCCCTCGGTCAAGGCCAAGGCGGCCAAGGACGCGGCCGACGCCAAAGCCGCGCTGCCGATCCCCGTCGGCGAGCCGATCGGCGAGGTCGGCGTGGACGCGCTCGAGCTCGCGATCGGCTTCGGTCTCGTGCCGCTCGTCGACGGCGGCTCCAGCGGATCGCTGCTGCGGCGCGTGAGCATGATCCGCAAGCAGATCGCCGGTGAGCTCGGCCTGGTGATCCCGCCCGTGCGCATCCACGACGAGCTGGGGATGGAGTCGCACGAGTACGTGTTGAAGGTGCGCGGCTCGGAGGTCACGCGCGGGCGGATCATGCCCGGGCATCTGCTGGCCATGGACCCCGGCGACGCCAGCGGCACGCTGCAGGGGATCCCCACGCGCGAGCCCGCCTTCGGCCTGGAGGCGATGTGGGTGCACGAGTCCGGGCGCGCGGAGGCCGAGGCGCTCGGCTACACCGTCGTGGACGCCGAGTCGGTGATCGTCACCCACCTCACCGAGACGATCCGCTCGCACGCCGCCGAGCTGCTCACGCGCCAGGACGTGCGCACGCTGCTCGACCGTCTCAAGGAGACCAATGCGGCGGTCGTCGAGGAGGTCGTGCCCGATGCGCTCTCGCTCGGGGAGATCCAGCGGGTGCTGCAGTCGCTGCTCGGCGAGGGCGTGCCGATCCGCGACCTGGGCACGATCGTGGAGGCGATCGGCGACAAGGCGCGAACAACACGTGACACGAGTCTCCTATCGGAGTACGCTCGCCAGGCCCTGGGCCGGGCGATCACGGCTCCCCACCTGGACGAGCAGTTGCGCCTGCAAGCGATCACACTAGACCCCGCAATCGAGCAGGAGGTCTCCACGTCGATCACCCAGACCACCGACGGTGAGTACCTGGCCATGGACCCGCCGCGGGCACAGGCGATCGTCACGGCGCTCAAAACCCAGGTCGAGCACGCCACGGGGCTCGGCGCGCGGCCGGTGCTGCTGTGCTCGGCGCGAATCCGCCGCCACCTGCGGCGCCTGATCGCTCAGGCCCAGCCCCATCTGGCGGTCTGCTCCTACAACGAGATCTCTCCCGGCATCAACGTTGAAACCATTGGCGTGATCCACGCATGAGCACACCCACGCGCACATATCGCGGACGGGCCGTCGACGAGCTCATCCCCAGGATCCAGCGCGAGCTCGGCTCCGAGGCGATCATCGTGCGCCGGCGCGAGGGCCTCACGGGAGGCATCCTCGGCTTCTTCCAGCACCCATTCGTGGAGCTCGAGGCGATGCCGGGCGGTCCGCGGATCGACGTCTACGACGAAGCCGACAGCGCCGCCCCGCCACCGCCGCTCGCACCGGCTCCGCCCGCACCCACGTTCCATGCGCCACCGCCCCAGGCTCCGCCCGCGCCGACGTTCGCTGCACCGCCGCCACCCGCTGCGGCGCCGCCACCGCCCTTCTACACGCGCGCGCCGGCGTCCGCGCCGGATTACGGCAGCGCCTATGTCACAGCGCACCTGGCCGCGCTCGCGCGCGCCGAGCGAAACCAGCCCGTCGCACCGCGCGCGCCGCTCGCGTCCGGTGTGGACTTCCAAGAGTGGATGCCGCGTGAGAGCGCCCCGTCGCCTCCGCGCACCGCGTACGTGCCCGTGCCGCCGGCGCCAGTAGCCCCGCCCCCGGCCCCCGAACGACGGACGGTGGCGCCCGGATCGGGCGCGCGCGCTCGGGCGGGCGTGGAGCGCAGCCTCTGCCGGCTCGGCATCAGCGAGGAACTTGCAGCGGAGCTGATCGACGGAGCCACCGCGCACGTGCTTCCGCTGGCGCCGCGTCTTGGCCTCGCGCAGGCGGTGCGAACGACGCTCGCCCAGCGCATCCCCGTGGCCCAGCCACTGCCGGGGAAGGGGGCGGCCGTGGTGATCGTGGGCGCGGGTGGCGCGGGTAAGACGACGACGTGCGCCGCCATGCTCGGCGCCTACCGCGCGGGCTCGACCCTTCCCGCCAGCTTCGCGACGCTGACACGCGCCTCTGAGCGCGGCGAGCTGCAGCTGCTGCTCAGCCCCCACGTGATGAAGCCCGCCCCCGCAGCCGGCCCGCGCGCGCAGCGGGCATTGCGCAGAGCGCGTGTGGACGGCCTTGCGATCGTCGACACGCCGCACCTCTCGCCGGTGGACAAGGCGGGCATCCGCGAGCTCGGGCGCCTGCTCGCTGGGCTCGAGCCCGAGCGCATCGTGGTCGCCCTGCCGGCGACGCTGGGGGCAGCGGCCGCGGCCCAGCTGCTGGAGGCGCTGAAGCCGCTGGGCGCCAACGCGCTGGCCGTCACGCACGCCGATGAGACGGACCAGATCGGCGTGGCCGTGGAGGCGGCTTGCAGGTTCGGGCTCGCCCCCTAGTACATGCTCGATCGTGCACGCACGAGTGGCTGGCGGCTGACACGAGTCGATCCGACGGGACTTGCGGCGAAACTCCTGCAATGAGGTTGCGCCGTGACAAGAGCGATGCGTCCAAGCCGATGCAGCTTCCCGGCCGAGCCGAGACCGTGACGATCTCGACGCCCGCCGGCGGGCGCATCCCCGCACGTGTGCTCGAGCGCGGGCCGAACAGCCTGCTGGTGGCCGTGCTCGTGCCCACCAAGCCGTTCAGCTCGAGCGACCTCGACGGGCTGGTGCTCGAGTACGTCGCCCCCCACGGCCGCGTGCGCCTGTGCGGCACGGCGCGCCACGAGGACCCCACCGAGCCCGATCTGCTGCGGATCGAGTCCCCGCGCTCGATCGAGGTGCTCCAGGAACGCGAGTACGTGCGCATCCAGTCGGCGCGCCCCGTCGTCGTCTACGCGGGCTCGGACCTGCAGAAGGTCCAGAGCTACACGGTCGATCTCAGCGGCGGCGGCTTCCTGCTGGCGGGTCCGGACACGCTGAAGATCGGCGACGAGATCAAGTTCCAGCTGGCGATCACCCAGGACGTGCTCCCGATCACGGGCGTGGGCAAGGTCGTGCGGATCGACACCCGCGGTCGCCTGGCGGTGGCCTTCAAGGACATCAGCGACCTCGACCGCCGGCGCCTGGTGCGGTTCATCTTCGAGTGTCAGCGCAGCGAACGCCGCCGCGGGCTGCAGACGGGCAAGCGCGATGGCAGCTGAAGCCACGGCCGCCACCGAGGCGCCCACGCTCGCGGAGGAGCTCGAGACGGCGGCCCCCGTCAACGCGCCGCCGATCGAGGCCTCCGCCGAGGCCCCCAAACCGGCCAAGGCGGAGAAGGCCAAGAAGGAGAAGAAGGGCAAGAAGAAGGACAAGTCGGGCGAGGAGACCGAGAGCGCGGAGGGGGGACCGAGCATCGCCGCGCACCCGCGCGCGGTGCGCGCCGTGGCGCGCGCCAAGAGCTGGGGCGGGCTGCTGGGGTTCCTCGCCGGTGGCTACCTCTCGCTGCCGACGGCCACGCCGATCGAAGCCGGGTTGCGGGCGCTGGCGGCCGGGGTCGTCTGCTACGTGGTCACGTGGGCGGGCTCGCTGTTCGCCTGGCGGCGGGTGGTCGTGATCGAGATCAAGGCGCGCGAAGCGCAGCTGCTCGAGGCTGCCCAGGCGGCCCGGGCCGCTCGCGAGCCGGCCGCCGGCGCGGGGGCGCGATCGAGGCCGTCCTAGATGGTTGATTTCACGGTTCTGCACCGCCGGCTGGCACGCTTGGCCTGCGCTGGCCTTTGTCCTCGGCCTCGCCCTTGGCACCACCAAGGCCTTCGGCCTGCGTCCGCGGCCAGCTTGACCATCCGCACCCCCGGACCACGGCACACAACCGTGAAATCAACCATCTCGGGGTAGGCGGGCGTGGACCCGATCCACCCGATCGCTCCCGGACCGCTGCCCGTAGTGCGCCCGGCGGTGCCCCCGGTGGAGCGTCTGCCGCGCGTCTCGCGTGAGCAGGATCGCCCGCCCCGAGATCCCGAGGAGCGTGCCCGGCGCGAGCCGCCGCCGGCGCCCGAGGAGGAGGACGAGGACGGCCCCCGCCACATCGACGTGCGCGTCTGAGCGCCGCTTGAAGGAGTCCAGGCGCCGGGCGGGAATACCGTCCAGGAGAGGAACGTCCCCTCAAGTTTCCCGGTGCGCTGACGATAACCAGCGTGGGTCGACATGGAGTCGGCTCGGGACCCTCAAAACACCGTCATCAAGGAGATGAACGCATGTCCCTAACAGTGAACACCAACCTGGAGGCGATGGACGCCGGCAGGAACCTGAACAACACTGAGAACATGTTGTCCACGTCGATGCAGCGCCTGTCTTCGGGCCTTCGCATCAACTCGGCTGCCGACGACGTCGCCGGCTACGCCATCAGCACCCGTCTGCAGGGCCAGGTCAACGGCCTCAACCAGGCGACACAGAACATCCAGGACGCCGTCTCGCTGGCGCAGACGGGCCAGGGCTCGCTCAACGACGTAGTCGGGATGCTTCAGCGCGTCCGTGAGCTCGCGGTGCAGTACGCCAACGGCACGACCTCGGAATCGGACAAGGAAGCGATCGAAGCTGAGACCAGCCAGCTCAAAGAAGAGATCAAGCGAGTTGGCGAAACGACGACGTTCAACGGCGTGAAACTGCTTGAAGGTGGCGCAACTATCACCTTCCAGGTCGGCGCCAACGAAAAAGAATCGGTCGCCATCAAAACGGTCGAATTGACCAAAGCAGTCGAAAAAGCGTCGGTGAAAGAAATCAAAACCGTTGAAGCCGCGCTTGACGAAGTCACCAAAGCAGCCGGTGAATTCGGTTCGGTCCAGAACCGCATTCAGTACACCGAGTCCAACCTGGAAGTTTACTCTCAGAACCTCCAGTCAGCTGTCAGTGGCATCGTGGACGTCAACATGGCTGCCGAAATGACCAACTTCACCAAGGAGCAGGTCCTTCAGCAGGCCGGTGTGTCGATCCTCGCGCAGGCCAACCACCTGCCGGAAGCCGTTCTGAAGCTGATCGGCTAGCTCAAATCTTCCTCAGCGGTGGCGTTTAGAGGACGCCACCGCTGCAGCGAAGCCCATCTGATCGCGGCTTGCCGCGGACGGGGGGTCATAACGCCGCGCCTACGCCGAAAGGCATGCGCGTGGCCACATACCGCCGCTTCATCGAGGGAACGGTGGTCGAGACGGGCGACGACGGTCGCCCGTCTCACTTTAATGGCGGTGCTCAACACCGACCGTCCGCTGCCGATTACCGGGGGCGATGTCGATCGAATCCACGCTGGATCGCATCGGCGCGATCAGACAGGCGATCGCGGACCCGTCGAGCCTGATGGGCTCCGGGGGTGCGATCACGGGGGGAACGGAAGCTCCGTCGAGCGCCGGAGCCCCGACCAGCAGCACTCCGACCTCTTTTGCTCAGACGCTGAGCCAGGCAAGCGCCCGTGAAGCAGGCGCCGCCGGCGGATCGGCGCTCGCGAGCCCCACGGGATCGACCGCGACCCTTGCGCCCACCTACGCCCCCTTGAGCAGCGGAGCCGGCTACCCCTCCGCGCTGCAGGGGCTCGAAGGGATCGCCGGCGTCTCGCAGCCCGGCACGAGCACCAGCCCCGGCAGTCGCATCGTGGCGATCGCCGAAAGCCAGATCGGACAGAGCGAGCAGCCGCCGGGATCAAACGAATCTCCGGCGATCGCCCAGTACCGCTCGGCCACCACGGGCGCCATCCCAGGGGCGCCGTGGTGCGCCTACTTCGCCTCGTGGGCAGCCAACCAGGCGGGCGAGCCGATCGGCGTGCAGGGTGAGGGCCTCGGCTCCGTCGGGGAGATCTGGTCGTGGGCGCAGAGCACCGGGCGCGCAGTGCCCAACGGTCCCGGCGTGGTGCCCAAGCCGGGCGATCTGATCGTCTTCGGCGACGAACACGTGGGCATCGTGCGAGGCGTGCTGCCCAACGGGCAGATATCCACAATCGAGGGCAACTACGAAAACAAGGTCGCCGCCAACGTCCGCGGCCCCCGTGAAGCGAGCGGCTACGTAAGCATGAGCTGAGCTTGCTGATCAGATCTGGTGGGCGGCTTACGTTCCGCCAACGACGCCGCCGCCGTTCCTCGGCGGCGTAGACTCACGCCCAGGGGACGGACATGAACGAGACCGAGCCAAGCACCGCCGCCGCACCGCAGGCCGCGCCTCCCAGGCTCTGGCCGAGGCTGTTGGCGCCGATGCTCGTGCTGCTGGTGATCGTGGCGGGCGTCTCCTTTCTGCTCGCCAAGGGCTCGAGCAAGCCGACGCTCCCCGGTGGCGTCCAGCAGACGAGCCCCGGCAGCGGCTTCCTCGGCACGCTCACGCTGCCTGCTCGCCCGGCCCCGGCGATTGACCTACGCAACTACCAGGGCCAGCCGGTCACACTCGCCCAGTACCGCGGCAAGGCCGTGCTCGTGACCTTCCTCTACGCAAACTGCCCCGATGTCTGCCCCCTGATCGCATCCAACCTCCGCGTGGCGCTCAACATGCTCGGGGCCCGGGCGTCGAGCGCCCAGGTGATCGCAGTGTCGGTCGATCCCCGCGGAGACACCTCTGCGGCCGTTGCCCGTTTCCTGCGCGTCCACGAGATGACGGGGCGGATGCAGTACCTGATCGGCTCTCCACGTGCACTGGCGCACACGTGGGCAGCGTGGGACGTGGGCTCGACGCGCGAGGTCAACCAGCCGCAACTCGTATCGCACTCGGCGCTCGTCTACGGCGTGAGTGCGAGCGGGCGGCTGACGACCGTCTACCCGGACACGTTCGAACCGAGCGAGATCGCCCACGACGTGCCCAAGCTCGCCGCGCGTTGAGTCATCAGGGCGAAGTCGCGTGCCACCAGATCAGCGGGCTGGTTGAGATCCTCGACGACATCTTGGAGCTCAAACTCGGTGCGAACGCGTAGGACAGGCATCAGCCGATGATCCGGTGCGCGAGCAGATCCTCGAGCTCGATGTTGACGCGCACCTCCAGATCGAGTCGATCGGGCCCTGTTGCGAGCCTGACCTCTCTAGCAGGGTGACAGCCTTGCTAGGCCCGGTTAGGGAGCGGAACGGCGCGGCGGTGCCCTCGCGGCGACCTCCAGCTGGGCCTCAACGATGGGCTCGCATGGCGCACGCTCGCTGAGCGGCCTACCCCGGCCCATGGGTTTGATCCAGGTCCATTTCGGGCATAAATGACATATGTCACTCACGGTCGCGATCATCGTCCTGGTAGTCCTCGTCATCGTGCTGATCAGTGGCCTGACGTTCGTCATGTCGCGCGCCAACAACCTGCGCCCGCACCGCCCGAGCTGGCGCCGCGTCGCGCGTTTTCGTCGGGCCCGAGCGCGCGGACGGCACGACCCCTCCGCCTGAGCCTCAGCAAACTCCCAGCATTTTTCAGCTGATTCTCAGGAACGCTCGTATCCCGCTCTACCAAGCGAGTGGCGGGTCGCCGACGGCCCCAGCATGAGCCCGTTCTCACCCGCAGCCCCCGTTTGGTCTTCGTTTCGCCGGGCACAGTGCGGGACATGACGACACTCACACTCATGATCATCATCAACGCAGTTCTAGCCGCGGCGTTGCTCGCGGGACTTGCCTTCGTGATGTCCCGTGCAGGGCTGCTCACCCCTCATCGCCCAGGTGTCACGGGCAACGCGTGGCGTCTGCGGCGCCACCAGCCCAGTCGTGCGCACGGCGAGCGCGTTTCCCCCCGCCTCTCGCCGGCCCTCGACTGATGCAAAGCGGATGGCTCAGGCGATCAGCGTTCGCCCGAGCCGCCCCGCCACAGCACCACGTACCAGATGGCCACCAGGATCAGCACGCCCAGCGGGAGTGCCAGCGTGAGGATCGAGCCGGTGAGGAAGCCCGAGGCGATGGGAATTGCGACGTTCATGGAGCCTCCTAGTGCTCGCTTGCCAGCCGTCCCGACCTTGCATGGGTCGGGCTCGACGGCATCAGCCAGCGGTGGACGTATACGAACACGACGATCAAGAACGTGACCGACCCCGGTACCCACATGATGCCAGCTGCCAGCTGCTGGTCGGCAAGCGCCGAGATGCCTCCCGGCCGGCTGGCCTGGTGGGCGTAGATCCCATACAACGGGTGCGGCGCCAGCGCGAGCACGACTGCCAGCACCCAGCTGACGATCATCCCGCCGATCGCAAACACGACGCGCTGGGCGGGCTCGAGGGCGATCCGAAGCGGCGGCGAGGAAATGGCCTGCTTGAAGAACATCACCGCCGTGAGGAAGAACAGCGTGTGCTCGAGCGCATGTAGGGCGCTGTGCCTGAGCGTGGCGTCGAACAGCACCGGCACGTGCCAGCCGAGCAGCACGACCGAGAAGCACACAAAGCCAGCCACCGGCGTGCCCAGCGCGTGGCTGAGCGCCCGCAGCCACGCTGTGCGCTGCCCCCGGCTGAGGTTGTGCGCGAGCCAGCGCCGCCACTGCAGCGGCAGGCTGCGCCACAGGCGCACCCATGGGCGGGCCACGACGATCAGTGGGGCGGCCACCACGATCAGCAGCACGTGCTGAACCATGTGCACCCAGAACAGCTTCTCGCTCAGGATCTCGATCGGCGAGGCCAGCGCGATCGCCAGCACGACCAGCGCCCCGTAGAAGCAGGCCGTGCGCCAGCGCTGCTCCACGCGCTTGCGCTTCGGGGTGACCGTGCGTCGGGCGCCCAGCCAGTAGAGGATGGCCAGGTCGATCACCAGTACGAGGGGCGGGTCCAACGACCAATCCCAGAAGCCCGGCGTCGCTTGCGCCGTGGCGAGCACTACAGGAGGTACAGCGTCACGTAGGTCACGACCCCGATGCCGGCCAGGAAGGCCCAGTAGAAGACGGCGGCGTCGAGGCCGGGGGCGATCAGCCGGTCGGGCTCTTTGATGTCGCCCTCGCTGCTCGCCGGCACCCGGCGTGCGCGCAGCTCCGTGGCCGCCTGCGTCTCGAGCCAGTACATCGTGGCGAGCACAGCGATCATGTAGAAGCCCGTCCAGGCGCAGAACACACTGGCGAAGGCGCCGTCGGTGGGGCCGAAGTGCTGGCTGGTGTACTCCACGCACTGGACGGCCACGCCCGCCAGCCCCAGGACCACACTGCAGAACACCGGGCCGATCCAGCCGCGCGAGCCCGCCTTCATCTGCCGACCGGCAACGATGGCGAGGATCGCGCTCAACACGATGCAGGCGATGAACACCGCACCGAGGCCCTGGTCGGGTTTGACGTGGGCAGGGCGCCACATGTGGTCCTGGTTGATCGAGCGCAGGTAGAAGTAGGCGAACAGGAACGCCAGGAAGAAGAACGTGCTCGCCCCGCACAAAAGGCGTGAGGCCACCGACAGCGCCCTTGCGCCCACGTCCGGCGGCTCGGGTGGGATCTCCGTGCCCGCCGCCACCGGCGGGATCATCAGGCCGAGGGGTAGCTCTTCGCTCGAGGCCATCGCTATGCCCCCGCCGTCGCCGGCGCTCCGCCCGCGGGCAGGCCCACGGGGGTTCCATAGTCGTAGGGGTCGGAGTCGAACACGGGGATCTGCTCGAAGTTGTTGACCGGCACCGGCGTGGGCACCTGCCACTCCATCGCCTTCGAGCGCCACGGGTTGGACTCGGCTTTGGCCCGCACGAAGATCAGCGAGTGGACCACGTTGTAGAGGAAGATCAGCATCGAGAGGCCGAGCACGAAGGCCGAGATCGAGACCCACACGTTGAGCGTCTGCAGGTTCGGGGCGTAGGTGCTGACGCGCCTGGGCATGCCCTCCATGCCCAGCACGAACAGCGGCATGAACGTCGAGTTGAAGGCGACGAACATCAGCCAGAAGTGGATCTTGGACAGTTTCTCGTTGAAGCTCAGGCCGGTCATCTTGGGTACCCAGTAGTAGATGCCGGCGAAGAACGCGAAGATCAGCCCGCCCATGATCGTGTAGTGGAAGTGGGCCATCACGAAGAAGCTCCCGTGCGTGTCCGTGTCGCTTGGCGTGTCGGACAGGAAGACGCCCGAGAGGCCCCCGATCAGGAAGTTGAACGTCCAGGCCACGCAGAACAGCATTGGCACGCTGAACGACGTTCGCGACTTCCACAGGGTGCCCATCACGCACAGGAAGATGAACCCGGTGGGGATCGAGATGATCTCCGTGGAGAGCATGTAGAACGGACGCAAGTCGGCGTTGATGCCGCTCACGAACAGGTGGTGCTGCCACACGAAGAAGCTCAAAAGGCTCACGCCGAGCATCCCCGAGACGGCCAGGCGATAGCCCCACAGCGGCTTGCGCGTGAACACGGGAAGGAGCTCGAGCACGATCCCGAAGCCGGGCAGCGCGAGGATGTAGACCTCGGGGTGCCCGAAGAACCAGAACAGGTTCTCGAACAGATACGAGCTGCCGCCACCGCCGGCGAGGAAGAACGAGGTGCTGATCGTGCGATCGAGCGCCGCCATCAGCAGCGTGGCGATCAGCATCGGCGCCGC
>DATARM010000185.1:0-9130 GCA_036264155.1 Solirubrobacteraceae bacterium | reverse complement strand
AAGTCAGCTCAGGTTGGATAAATGTTCGTGCTTCAGTAGCTGTGCAGGCCGCGGCCGCTCTTGCGACCGAGCGCGCCCTCTGCGATCAACTCGTCCACGCGGGGCGGGATGGGCTCGCCGATCGTCTCGCCGATCGCCTTGGAGACATCCAGCCCGACCAGATCGAGCAGCGCCAGCGGTCCCATGGGATGACCTGCGCCGAGCTTCATGCAGGTGTCGATGTCGCTCGCGTCCATGCCCGTCTCTTCGAGCAGGCGCACGGCGTTGAAGAGGTAGGGGAAGAGCAGACGGTTGACAACGAAGCCGGGGACGTCGGGGACGACCACGGGCGTCTTCTCGAATTTCTCGCACAGCGCGAGCGCCCGTGTGCGTGTCTGCTCGCTGGCCGTGGTGGGGAAGATCAGCTCGACGAGCTTCATCTTGGTGACGGGGTTGAACACGTGCAGGCCGAGGAAGCGCTCGGGGCGCCCGCTTGCCTGCGCCAGGCTCTCGACCGACAGCGAGGAGGTGGTGCTGGCGAGGATCGCGTCCACGTCGAGGATCGCGTTGAGCTCGCCGAGCAGCCTTGCCTTGACATCGTGGTCCTCGATCACAGCCTCCACTACGAACGTGGCCTCGGCCAGTGCCGCGGGATCGGTCACGATTTCCACGGAATGGAGCCCGCCCACCCCGACCTCGGCGCCGAGGCGGCTGAGCGTCTTCTCGACGGTCGCGCGGGCACGGTCGGCCGAGCTCTCCGAGCGGGCGAGCAGCAGCACGGGCCCATGATGGGCGGCCGTTGCCGCCAGGCCGCAGGCGATGGCGCCGCTGCCGGCGACTGCGAGACGTTTGCTCACTGTGCTCCTTTGCTCTGGTTGGGTGGAAATGGGGTCCTGGCTGACTGACCAGTCAATCGATGAGACGCGGTACAGTAAAGCTGCAGGGTCCGGGCATGTTCTCAGAAGCGCCCCGGTCGCATTTCGATCGGGTCCCGCCCCCGGGCGGGCGACCGGTTCCCTTCCCTATTCCGCCGGGCAACAGACCGTAGGAGGACTCCTGAAATGAGGCAACCAGAGGGCCGCGAAGTAGTCATCGTGGAGGCTGTCCGCACGCCGATTGGGCGGGGGCACAAGGAGAAGGGCTACTACAAGGACACCCACCCCAACACGCTGCTGGCCAAGGTCTACACCGAGGTAATCGAGCGCTCCGGCGTCGAGGCCTCAGAGGTCGAGGACGTGATCGCCGGCTGTGTGCAGCAGTTCGGCGAGCAGGGCTTCAACATCGCCCGCAACGCCTGGCTGCAGGCCGGACTGCCGATCGAGACGCCCGGCACGACCGTCGACCGCCAGTGCGGATCGGCCCAGCAGGCGGTCAACTTCTCAGCCGCGCTGATCGCAGCGGGCGTGCACGACGCGATGATCGGCTCGGGCGTGGAGCACATGGGCCACCTCCCGTTCGCCGCCGGTATGAAGACCCAGGAGGACTTCGGCTACGCCTTTACGCCAGAGCTGATGGCCAAGCACAACATCGTCGGGCAGGGCCTTGGCGCGGAGATGATCGCCGATGAGTGGGAGATCTCCCGCTCAGAGCTCGACGAGCTGGCCGTGCGCTCGCACCGCCTCGCACACCAGGCCACGGAGGAGGGCCGCTTCGAGCGCGAGATCGTGCCGATGTCAGTCGACGGCGAGACCTATGTGACCGACCAGGGAATCCGCCCCGAAACCAGCCTCGAGGCGCTCTCGCAGCTCAAGCCCGCGTTCAAGCCCGACGGCAAGATCACCGCTGGCAACGCCTCGCAGATCTCCGACGGCGCCGCCGCCGTGCTGTTGATGAGCGCTGGGAAGGCCAAGGCGCTCGGGCTGACCCCGCGCGCACGGATCGTCGACCAGACGACCGTGGGCTGTGACCCGGTGAAAATGCTCGAGGGTCCGATCCCGGCCACGCGCAAGATCCTCGAGCGCAACGGTATGAAGATCGACGACATCGACCTGTTCGAGATCAACGAGGCCTTCGCCCCCGTGGTGGCGGCCTGGCGGCGCGAGCTCAGCCCGGACATGGACCGCGTGAACGTCAATGGCGGCGCCATGGCGCTCGGGCACCCGCTCGGCTCCACCGGCGCTCGTCTGATCACCACGCTGCTGCACGAGCTCGAGCGCTCCGACAAGGAGACCGGTCTCGTCACCATGTGCTGCGGCGGCGGCCTGGGTACGGGCACGCTGATCCAAAGGATCTGATCGCCGTTTCCTGATGTTGTTCCACCCGGCGCATGCGCCGGGTGGCGGAGGGCCACATGCGGCCCTCCGTGGTCGGGCCGCATGCGGCCCGACCTTCCTCCGAAGGATGAGTCGGAAGGCCTTCCCGACAATTGAGTCGGCTGCTTCGCCCGGCCTCAACGACGCGGGATCGTGACCGACACTGTCTTCCTCGCCGCCGTCCCTCCGTTCGGGGTGAAGCTCACGGCGATCGCGTGTGTCAGCGCCGCGATGGAACTGCTCGAAGAAAGCGGCGAGACAGCGCTGTCGCTGCGCGCAGTCGCACGGCGCGCAGGGGTATCCCCGGCCGCTCCGTATCGCCACTACGCCGATCGCGAAGCGCTCGTCTCGGCGGTGGCAGCGCTCGGCTATCGCGAGCTCGCCGAACGACTCGCAGCCGCACGCTGCCACCCCCTCGGCCGTCCGTAGCCGACCGCGTCACCTCCGCGATCCATGCGCTGCTGAGCGCAACCGTCCGCGACGGGGATTAGGGCCTCTGAGGCAGCGAGGCGCTCAGCCGCCGCTCGGGCCGCCGCCCGTCCAGTCGACGGCAACGGCGGGGAGGGCCAGCAGCGCCGTCCAGGTGGCAGCTTCGGCAACGCCGCTGGCCGGAATGCCGTGAGTGGTCTGGAAGGCCTCGAGGTTGGTGGTCGTCTGCGAGCCGAACGTGCCAGTGGTTTCCTGGGTGGCTACCGCGCTCGCCAGGTGCTCCTGCATCCACAGCACCTGATCGCCCTTGCTGCCTTTGCTCAGTTCCGGGTAGGTCGTGTTCGCCACCACGGTCGTGAGCGGCGCCAGCGGTGCGGCAAGCGAGCTCCAGCCGCTCGCGCCCGTTTCCTGCCAGTCCCAGAAGGACCAGCCCGTGGCCCCGTAGTCGACCGCCTCCTCGCGGAAGCGCAGGATCTCCGTTCCCGACACGCCGCCGTAGGTCTGCCCCAGCGGGAAGATCGGCCGTCCGTATATGCGATTGGCGATGTAGGTGTTGGCGTAGACCGTGTCCACCGACACGCCGATGTCGTGCCAGTACATCTGGGGCGCGTTGTACTGCGCGCCTTCGGGCCCAAGGAAGACCGAGTAGGGAAACGTCGAGTGGTAGGAGACGTAGGGGAAGGACGCGAGCGCCAGCGGGTAGTTGGGGCCGATCTTGGCGCGTAGGTCCTTGATGTAGGTCTGTGCTGCCGCATAGTGACCTTCGTACTCGGCCTCCGCGTCGATCACCAGGCAGTCGGCGCCGTTGGTCACGGCCTCCGCCCCGAGGTTGGCCTCGCCTTCGGGGTTGGTGCCGTAGACGTACTGCCAGGCGCACACCTTCAGCCCGGCCGCATGCAGTTCTGCCACCAACTGCGGCGAGAACTGGCCCCAGTAGTTGGTCGATCCGTCTGAGCTCTTGACGAACACCGTACCAACGCCCGCCGCATGCGCCTGGGCGACGATCGAGGCGACGCTCCCGCCGTTGGATTTGCTCACGTACCAGATCCACATTCCCTGCCCGTCGAAGGCCGTGCCGCTGACCGCGCCCACTGCCGCCGGTGCGGTCACAGGGGCCGCCACGATCGGCGGATGCAGCGCGTGCTTGTACAGGTAGATCGGGCCGTAGGAGCTCGTGTAGCGCCCGTGGCTGAGCAGCACCATGATGTGCCCCGAGTGAGCGTTCGCGGGCACCGTCACGATCAGCCCGGCGCTCGACGAGCGCAGGTGTGCGGCGGGCGAGACGCGGCTGATGTGTGCGCCCGGCTTCTGTGGGAAGGCCACCACCATGCCCGCCTGCAGGCCAAGGCCCTGCAGCAGCAGCGTGCCGTGGAGTGAGACCTGGTGGGGGTTGGCGCTGCACTTCGCGGTCGGGGTGCAGCTCACACGGGTGATGCGCACCGAGGTCACGTGCAGGGAGGCCACGGTCTTGGTGGGCGTGGAGACCTTGCCGCTCGAACCGCCGGCCTGCGTGCCACCCGCCCCGGCCGCTAGAGCCGGTCCGGCGCCGGCCGCGAGGACGAGCATCGCCAGCACGGCCAGTGCTGCCGCAAGATGGGTCGATCGCCTGCTGGCACTCGCCAAGATCACGAAGCTCCTTCGCCTCTGCGGCTTGCGGTCATCGAGGGGCTCTTCTCCGGCCGGTCGGCGGAATCCGACGTTACCGGCTATGCCTTGGCAAACGTAGAAGCGCCAGAGAAGTTGCGCTATTGCGGCTATCAGCCCCAGCGGAAGCCGACCCGGGAGGGCGTCGGCTCGAGCGGGCTGGCGGGCAGGCCGGGGGAGGGCGTGGGGAGGTTGAAGCCGGTCGGCGCCACGTCGTTGGGGGCGTCCGCGTGGAACAGCGAGGCCAGGTACTGGTTCTGCCCGCGTCCCACGCCCAGCTCGAACTGCCCCCCGCCGTAGTTGCCAATGCCCCGCTCGGCGCAGTAGTCGTAGGCGTCGAGCAGGTTGCGCAGGCCTCCCAGGCGCGAAGGCTTGATGTTGACCATCCGTGGGGGGTAGGGAAGCGCTTCGATGTCCTCGATCGAGTGGATCGGCGCATCCCACGAGAAGCGCTCGCGATGGGGCTCGAGGACCGCGCCTGTCTCCTCCGTGAGCGCTGGGTCCTCGATCCAGGCCTCGGGGAAGGCCTCGGCTACGCGGCGGTAGAGGATCGGGTCGGCGGGCTGGTCCACGACCGAGCCCACGTAGTAGCCCTTGAAGTCCACCGAGTCCACGGCATTCGTCGCCACGAGCTCGGCAATCAGGCGCTCATCCCACGAGCTCGTGGGGTCGAGCTTGAAGCGAAGCCAGGGGTAGCGATCCAGGCGCGCACGCAGAGGATCCATCGAGGGCGGCTCCCCGAGGCGCAGCGAGACCACGAAGCGCACCGGCTCGGGTGGCCGTCCGAGTGCCTCGTGCAGCGTGCTCGATGCCTGGCTCAGGGCCAAGTCGAGCGCGGCCGACTCATACGCCCACGTCCTGTAGCGGGCAGAGACCTCGCGCTGGGGCGGCTCGGGGAAGAGCCCCAGGCCGCCCACGTGCGCGCAGAAGGACTCCAGGGTGAAGCTCCCCGCCAGGTCCAGGTTGGGTCCGGCGGCCTGCAGTATCTCGTGGTCGACCTCGTCGTAGGTGACGTCCTCGCCGAGCCCCTCATGTCCGCCACCGCGCAGCCGGATGACCGTGCTCTTGCGCTCGAAGTCGCTCGAGACAGTGGCCTGCAGCGGATCCAGCGCGTAGTCCTCGATCTCGACGGGGAGCCCCGCGAGCTTCGCCCACGTGCTCATGAGGCGGCCTCGCTCTCCAGCCGCGCCACCAACTCGTCCAGGCGCAGCTCCTCCAGCGCACTGCCAACCGCCGTGAGCTCACTCGCGCACAGCTCGATCAGCCGCTTGCCCTCGCCCACGAGCTCCAGCGTCTCGTTGAGGCTCGCCTCCCCCGAGTCCAGGCGGCGGATGATCTCCTCCACGCGGGCCGCCGCCGCCTCGTATGTCAGCGGGACGCTTGCAGGCTCATGCGACGTCGGGTCGGCGGGATCGTTCATCGCTCGCTTACCTTCGCAGGCAGCACCCCGTCGGCGAAGCGCAGCCGCAGATCGCCCGCCTGGCGCGCATCCGCGGCTGTGGAGATGGCCCCTCCATCGCTGGATTGCACCAGCGTGTAGCCACGCTCGAGCGTGCGCTGAGGGTCGTGTCCGGCCAGCGCAAGCGCGAGGCGCTCCAAGTCGCGTGGGCGATGCTCGCGGCAGTCGAGCAGCGACGAGTCAACCTTGCGGGCCAGCACCACCGCCCGACGCTCGGTCACTCGGCGCTCGGCTTCCACGCGTCGGCGCGATCCGGCGCGGATCTCGCGCAGCTGTTGGTGCAGCCGCGTCTGCTGGCGCTCCAGGTGGGCGGCCGGCGCGCGCGAGAGCATCGCCAGCTGACGGGCGCGCGAGAGGACCGCCCTGCGCCCGTGCTCGCGCAGGCGCCTCGCCGCCGCCGCCTGCTCCACGCGCGCCTTGGCGCAGTCCACGCCCACCGCAGCCTCGGCCGCATGCGTGGGGGTGGAGCAGCTGACAGCCGCCACGTCGTCGAGCAACGTGCGGTCTGTGTGATGCCCGACGGACGCGATCACCGGCACGCCGAGCAGTGCCACCGTGCGGCACAGCGTCTCGTCGCAGAAGCACAGCAGGTCCGCCAGCGAGCCGCCCCCGCGCGCCACGATCACCACGTCGACCCGGGCAACCGCCGCCAGGTCGCCGAGCGCGCGCACGATCGCCGGCGCCGCATGGCGGTCCTGCACGGGCGTGAACGCCCACACGAGGCGTCCGGCCCACCCGCGCCGCTCGAGCGCCGCCTGGACGTCATCGCGCGCCTTGCCGCTCTCGCCGGTGATCACGCCGATCGTGCGAGGAAGCAGCGGCAACTCCAGCGCCCGTTGAGGCATGAGCAGTCCCTCGGCGTCGAGCCGGCGGCGCAGACGCTCGATCCGAGCCAGCAGATCGCCCTCGCCCGCCATGCGCATGTCGAGCACAGAGAACGAGAACGACGGCGAGGAGGTGGAGCTGCCGGGGTAGTAGTCGCAGCCGCCCGCGATCACCACCTGCATCCCCTCCGCCGGCGCGCCGCCCGCGCGCCCACACATCGTCTCCCAGTCCTGGCGCCAGGCGCTGCAGGGAATCGCTCCCGTCGCATCGCGCAACTCGAAGTACACACGGGCCCGAGCGCTACGCAGGTTGACCAGCTCGCCCATCAGCTGCACGCGCGTGAACGAGCGCAGCCGCGCGCGCAGCGCCGCTGCGTACTCACCCACGGGGAACGGGCCCGCGAGCGCGCTATCTGGGATGCCAGGCTCGCTTGGCCGGGCTTGAGTCGGGGGCGTGGCCATGAGCCAGAGGATAGGGACTGGACTCGACGTCGAAGCGGTGTGCGCCCTCGCGGGTGCCTGCTCCCGCGCTGGGCGGCAGTGGACACTGTGCGCGTCGTCCACTGCCGCCCCGGGGGCGGTCTTACCCTTCGATGATCGCTGCAGGTGTTTTTTCGCCTTCTTTGGCTTCAATCCAGAATTCCACTTCGCCTTCGAGGGCGGCGGTTTCTTTGAAGAATTCCAGGCGTTCTGCTTTGGCGCCCGCACACTTGAGCACGTGCGTGGTTTTTTCGACTTCCGGTTCCTTGATAGTGCAAGCCGGGCCGTGTTCGCCTTCTTCTTTGCCTATTGTAGTAGCGCTGCCTTTTCCTGCGATCGTGCATGTTCCGCCGCTGTTGACCAGCGTGGCGGACGCGAATGTGGAGCCTGACGTCGGTAAGAATAAGACTTCTTCCGGTGACAAGGTCTTCCCCGACAGTTCATTGCTCGTGATTGCTTCTTTTTCGATCGCGCAGTGCGATGGTTTTCCCACCAGGCAGCTTTTGTAGAATAAGACGAGTTTTAAGAGCCGGACGTAGTCGCCCTCCTGGTGGGATTCACCTTCGTATTGGATCACCGTGCATAAGATGTCGACGAACGGGCCTCCAAGTAACACAGCATGGCTGAATATCAGCCCTTTGAATTTATATAATTTGCCTACGGGTACCCGTTCTTTGTTGAGGCACAGGAACTGGTGTCCGGTGCCCGCTTTTTTCGTGCAAGCTTCGGCCGACGCTGAGGCCGAGGCCAGGCTGCTGAAGGCGACCGTGACCACGATCGCGCACGCCGCCAATGTGGATCTGCGCATGAGCCCCTCCCATTCGAGTTATCAGGGCGACCGACTCTCGGATATGGGCAGGGCAAAATCAAGCAGCTCGCTCGAGCGTTCCGCCGCGGGTGCGGTGCATGCCAAAATAGCCCGGTGTACTGGTTTTTCCAGATTTGGAACATCACCCGAGAAGGAGACAGGCGGAGCAGGTGAGCCACAGGGCGGCACCGGACAGGTCCCGGAGCAGGTTCTAAGCTACCGCCGTGGCCAAGCGCAACACGGGGCGGCATGGGCGCTCGCGCAAGCGGCGGGCGGACTCGCCAAGCACGCAGACCCCCCGTGCCAAGATCCGCCCCGTGCAGCGAGCTCCCGACGCCTACAGGGCGCCGATGTCCGTGGGCGAGCGCCCACAGGCCCCGTGGCACCCCCTGCCGCTGTCCGAGCTGTTGATCCTGGTCGGGGCGATCGCCACGATCATCGGCTTCAGCCGCGCCAAGTCGGGCGGGTTCTCCAGTGGCGGCCCCACGCTGATAGCGGGCCTCGTGGCCGTTGCGCTCGGAACCATCGAGGTGACTCTGCGCGAGCACCGCAGCGGCTACCGTTCGCACACGCTGATTCTCGCGCTGCTGCCCACCATCGCCTTCCACACAGTCGTGATCCTGGGGCTCGCAGCGCTCACGCGGGTTCCTCGCTGGGTGAACGTCCCGCTGCTGCTGATCGACGCGGCACTCGCCACGTTCCTGTTCAAAGTCTTACGCCTGCGCTTCCTCGACGCCCGCCGCGAGCGAACGTTCACCGGGCGCGGCTGAGCCGGCTCATTCTTGGGGCTGCGTGCCCTCGGCGAGGCTGAGCGAGGGCATCGGGCGCTCGCCCTCGGCGGCGCCCTCGCCGCGCGTCTCGCCGCTGAAGCCCAGCTGCTGCAGGCGCGCGATCTCGCGCTCGCCTTCGAGGCGCGCAGGATGCTCGAGAGGAAGGTCTGCGATCAGGTTGGCGATGCGGTTGCGCAGCTGGAGGGCGAAGTGGGGGGTGGAGGCGCCCATCAGCTGGCGCACATCCTCGAGCGTCACCTCGCTGCGGTTTCGACGTGGGTCCTCTGCCTGGCTCACTCTCGCCTCGCTATTCGCCTTGCGTGGACGGTTCCGCAGACGCCTGCCTGCTGGGGCTGATCTCGAGCACGGAGTCTATTTCGGCCTGGACGATCCCCGAGATCGCCTGCTCGTCGCCCATCAGCCAGCCGTGATTGTAGGAGCCCTCAGCCGGCCGGTAGGTGTAGCTGCTGGAGTAGGCCGGCTCG
>DATARM010000027.1:0-17483 GCA_036264155.1 Solirubrobacteraceae bacterium | reverse complement strand
GCCAGCGTAACGGATGGTCAGGAACTTGTCGGGGGTGATCCGGACCTCGGGGATCTGCTCACCAGCCTTGAAATCTGCCATCAGCGATCACACTCCTCGAACGATGTTTGTCCACGTGCCGCGACAGACCTGCTCGCCACGCTGGTTGGTGGAGATCGACTCGAACACGTAGTAGCCGCGGCCATCGGCTTCGGAGATGTCCTTGACGCTCGCCGTGGTGGTGATCTCATCGCCGGCCACCACCGGAGCGCCCCACTCGAACTCCTGGCCGCCGTGCACCATCATCGCGAAGTTGAGCTCGATCTCAGGGTCGAAGATCGGGGGCCCTACCGCCGGAGCGCTGTAGACGACGGCGAACATCGGCGGCGCGACCACGTCGGCGTACCCCGCCGCGCGAGCTGCCTCGACGTCGAGGTAGACCGGATCGGTCTCCCCCACCGCACGCGCGTACTCCTTGATCTTCTCGCGGCCCACCGCATACAGCACGGGCTCGTAGGTCTTGCCGATTGCTTTGGCGTTGACGGACATCGGAGTGGCTCCTTGCGGTGCGGACTGGGACTCGGGGCGCCATGGCGGCGCGCCAGTCTATGCAGAGAGCGCACGGCTGTGCGTCGCGCCCAACAGCCGACAGCAACTTCCCTTAAATGAAAAAAGGCCCCGAGGGGCCTCTTCTCACTGCCTACGATCGCCGGGCCCTAGAACCCGAGATCGTCATCGACGACACCCCCGCCCACTCCGACCAGCTCGCGGTCGTGTGCACCCATGGTCAACGGGTCCTCCTCGCCCCGCTCGCCCGGGCCGTCGAGGAACTGCACGGTCTCGGCCACGATGCTCACCGCCTGGCGCTTCTGCTGCTCGGCGGTTTCCCACTCGCGCCACTCCAATCGCCCGTCGATCGCAACCCGGCTTCCGCGCCGCATGTAGCGGCTGACGCTCTCGGCGGCCGGCCCGTAGACGCTCACGTCGAAGTAGTTGGGGCGCTCGACGTAGTCGCCGCTGTCTGGATCGCGTCGCGAGGAGTTGCAGGCGATACGCATGCCGCTGACACTGCTCCCCGAGGGCAACGCGCGCAACTCTGGGTCACGGGTCAGGCGGCCTACCAAAACGACTCGGTTGATCGAGAAATTTGACATTGGATCTCCGGTTGGTGGGTGTTTTGACTCCCCGACGAGCAAGCTACGCATCCGCGGTGATGGTTCTCTCCACCGGGCCCACGGCCGTGGCCATAACGAGTGCGTCGAGGTCGACAACAGCGATCGCCCGCTCGGCCCTTGCTGCTGCGATTGCGCGGCTGAGCGGCGCACGGACCTGAGGGGCGATGAAATACAACACCCCCGCCACCCCGCGCGTGCGGGCCCAGCCCCTGCAAATCGCCTGCAGGCGCTGGGGAGCCTTGACGGTCAGCTCGACCTCGACGGCGATGGGCAGCGAAGGCGGCGTCGGGCAGAGGGCGAGGTCCGGTCGATGAAACGCCGGCCCACCGTCACGCGAGCCACCCACGGCTACGCAGGCGACAGGCTCGCCCCTCTTGCATCCCTGGAGCAGCTCGCGCTCGCCGATCACAGCGTGATCGGCGTAGCGCTGCTCGAGTACCGCGGCGACCCAGGCGCACGCAACAGAATGCCGCGCGCTCGGAGCGCTCACGCGTCCTGGATCCACCCCATCGAGACCTGCTGCGCGGAGACCGGCGCGCGTGGCGATGAACAGGGCTGGTTGGTCACCAAGCGGGCGCTCACGTGAGAGCGCGCCGCTTCTCATCGCCGCGAGCAGACGAGCGCGAGCCGAGCTCACAGTGCACTCCTCGCGCACGGCTAGCGCCTCTGCGGTGATCGCACCCAGCTCAGCCGCCCACTCGACGAGCGCCAGTTGCTGTGCGGGGATCGTCCGTTTAGTAACTCTCACAGCTCCTCCTCTCCGCTCGGCTGAGACGAGAGGACGTGGGCGATCCGCACACCGTCCGGTGCGCCGGGCACGACCACGGCAGCACAACCCTGGGCGAGGCCCATGATGCGCTCGGGATCGAGCGCTGCCTCTCGGGTCCTCGTGCGGGTGGTGCGTCCGTCGCTGCTCCTCGAGACCCGCCACACGCCCCTTCTGCCGGCCAGCTCGGCGATCAGCGCGGCGGAGCTTGGAACGACCTGGCGATGTGCGATCACCACCGAGAGGTTGCCCATGATCTGCTCGAGCAGGCGCTCGCGACCGGGCGGGCGTAGATCGGAGAGCTCCTGCGTGCCGAGGAGCAGGCTGAAGCCGGCCGATCGCGCCCGCCCGAACAGCCTTAACACCTGCTCGACAGCGATGGCCGAGAACTCGTCGATCACGACGATCGTGGCAAGAGGATCACCCTGCAGCGCGGCCACGGTTGTCTGTAGGTCCTGCACGATCGCCGCGCCGAGCATCGCCGCCAGCAACGGGCGCCGGTCGGACTCGAGGCCGAAGTAGACGATCGCGTGGGCCCTCACCGCGCCCGGCAGATCCAGCCGCTCCGCGCCGGGCGAGCGCGGGTCGAGCCACCTTCCCACGTCTGACTCCACCATGATCGCCAGTCGATCGCGAACGCCGGCGAGGTCACTGCGCTGGCGCGTGCTCAAGGAGTCCAAATAGGCGAACGTGGGTGCCGCATCCGCCTCGCACAACGTGCGGGCATGGTCCTCGAGCCGATCCGGGTCGAGCATCTCGACGAGCCCAGCCAGGCTCACCTCGATGCCACCGGAACGGAGCGCGCGGACAGCGTGGCCGAGATAACGCTGCGCCTGACGCAGGTAGTGCGGCTCGGTGAAACGCTCTCCAGCGAGAGCCTTGTCGGCGATCTCTGTCTCACCGCCGCCCGCGAACGGGTTGTAGACGCACGGTCCGGCCGGCGTCCATTCCATGAACGGGCGTCCGTTCTCCATGGCAGCCGAGCGCAGCCGATCGCGCAGGTAGCTGTCGCCCTTGGGGTCGAGGACGATGGCTCCCATTCCACGCTCGATGGCACGCACCGCGATGTAGGTCTGGGTGACGGTCTTGCCCGAGCCCGTGGCGCCAACCACCAGCGCGTGCCGCCCCCCATCGTGCGCTCCGAACGGGATCGCAACGGCTCCACCCCGCTCATCGTGACCCAACAGCAGCTCCCCCTCTCGCTCGCCGGCCGTGGCCATGCCGGGACGCCGCCGCAGGTTCACGGCCAGCGGGAGTGAGCGCAGGAGCGTGAGCGGGCTGTGTCGCCGCGCCGCTATCTCGGCCAGATCGGCTCCGGAGTCCAGATCTTCCTTGTGCCACCGGCGACCACGCCGCGTGGCACCGGCGGCGCCTACGGCCAGCGGCAGTGCGGCCGCGCCAAGACCGCCATGCAGGAGCACGATCAGAGCAAGCGCCAGTGCGGCCCAGCTCCAGTGCAGGTGCGCACGGCGCATCAGTCGGGCAGCCACCAGCGCGATAGCCACTCCGATTGCGACGTGCAGCGCCGTTTCGGTGAGCCAGTGCAGCAGTTCGTCCACAGGCTGCAGCGGGTCCACCCGTGGTTCGACGGGTTCGTTGGAAGAGGGCATGACGCCCCTCCTTTCTCGGCCTGCCCACCGTGGGACAGGCGGGTAGGCCGGCCTCAGGCCGGCAGGTGTGGCCAAGCGCCGGCCGTGGAGCTGGGCCCCACAGACGGCCGTTCGGCTGTTCTCATGCCGGACCGTTGAGGCCCGTCAAGCTCTCTCGAGCGAGCGGCTCGGAGCAGGCTCAGATGAGCCTGTAGCCCACTCCCCACACGTTGACTATCCAGCGCTTGGAGCCGTCCACGTCCAGCTTGTGGCGCAGGCGGCTCGCATGGCTGTCCAACGTGCGCGTGCAGCCGCTGGAGCGATAGCCCCACACGGCTCGCATCAGCTCGTCCCGGCTGAAGACCCGGGCGGGTTCACGTGCGAGCTGGGCAAGCAGATCGAACTCCATTCGCCGCAACTCGATCGGGTGCGAGTCGATGCTCGCAGTGCGAGTGGCGATGTCGATCTCTAGGCAGTCCACCTCAAGCAGGCGCGACTCCGCAGCTGAGCGATCAGTGACTCGCCGCAGTAGTGCACGCACCCGTGCTCGAAGCTCGAGATAGGCAGCCGGCTTGGACAGGAAATCGTCAGCCCCGGCCTCGAACGCCCTGAGCATGTCCAGCTGCTGGGCACCCGAGCCGAGCACGATCGTGGGCAGTCGTCGCTCCCACGGCAGGCCAGGCTGATGGGAGCGACGGATCTCCTCGAGCAGTCCCAGCGTGCCCCTGGGCGGATCGAGCTCGCCGAGCAAAGCCAGCTTGGGAGCGCTCTCACGCGCAAGGACGCGGGCATGCTCGGCAGTGCATGCAAGCTCGACCGCGTAGCCGTCGGCGAGCAACTGCTCGATCAGCTCGAGCCCCTGCCGCCGATCACCCTCGACCACGAGGATCGGCCCCTTCGGCTCGCCCTCCATCAGAGCTCGACCTCGCATGGCGCTATGCCCAAGCCCCGGCGTGCGACCAAGCCGAGCACGTCGCTATGAATCCAGGGGGTTCTCGCCCGCCCACCTCCATCAGGCAGGATCCCGAGACGGCGCGCCAACCAGCTGGTCTCCCCGCTCTCGTTGCCCTTGTTGTCACGCTTGATCCGCCCGCAGCGGAGCGCGATCTCGCTCATGCTGAGCTCGTCGCCCTCGGTCGCCGCCAGTACGACTTCACGCAACCTTCGGTTGAGCACGATCGGGCTCTCCTGAACCCGCGTGAGCTCGGCGCTCAGCGTTGTCGTGGAGACATCCGGATCTTCCTGGTATTGCGCGAGCGCGCGCACAGTGATTGCCCGGGCAGGCTCATAGCTTTCGAGGCTTGCTACGACCTCGCGCAGACACACCGGCTGCGACAAGCCGCTGTCCTCGGCGCCGCCACTGCGGCACCATCGCAGCTGCCTGTAGGACCTCCCGCCATCGATGAGCCGCAGCGAGTAGAAGCGACCCGCGAGATCGACGATCTCCGCGCTGCCAAGCTCGCAGTCGACATCGAGTCCTCCGTCCTGTGCACCTGACAGCATCGATGTGTCGTCGGCGCTCAGCGCACGACAGCAGCGTCCGCGACTGCGGGGGTCACGCACGTAATGCTCACCAATCAGCGACGCGTTCTCCGGGGGCTCATCGGCTGCCAGGTACGCGACCAGAAGGCAGTCCGCGTGTGTCGTTGCGTCGCGGTCGATGACCAGGCAGCCGCCAGCGGAGGCCTCCTGGCTGATCACCTCGCGCGGGCGGCCTCTGTCGTCGATGAACTGCGCCAGTGGCAGCTGCGCGGGCGTGGTCTGACGCCGCCTCGGCAGCGACTGAGAGCGACGTTCGAGCGCGGCGGGTCGACGGGCGCCGAGCGCTCGGTGGGTGGTCTGACGGTGGGTGCTGTGCATGGCTGCCTCCAGCCGATCGGGTCGATGAGCTTTCGTGGCTCAGGCCGGCGAGACCGAGGCGACAGGACAGCCGTCGGTGGGAGATCGCGCAGCGAGGTGATGGCCGGCGGGAGGCCGAGAACCCCTTAGGGGGTCTCGGAGGTCGGCCGCATTTGCTCAGGGTCGATGAACCTGGCGCGATTGCGCTCATCGCATGGGGCTTATGTGGAGAAAGGCGGGGCTGGGAGCGAGGAAGTGTTGGCTCCTTAACCGTCCGCCCGTGCGCACCCGGCCCATTCGGGGGGTCCTGCAAGAGTCCGCGGGGCGCATGCGACCACGCAGTCAGGGCAAACTCTGGCTCTGAATGCGGGTTTCCGAGGTCATGTCTCCGCAGTCGCCCTATCGGTTCTCGGATGGGAGACTGCGACGAATTCGCTCCACGGCCGGGGGGCGAATGCAGGGAGGGGCGGGTAACAGCGCCTTCGGACACGCAATTGCAGAGACGTCAACGCGCCAGTACCGGTGCGCGGAGACCGACTCGACTACAAGCCCGGCATGAGGCTCGGGAGCTCACACAGCAGGGCCGTCCTCTCAGCCGCACGCGGATCGCCCTGAGCGGCAGTCACCCTCACCGCCGGAGGCAGACTTGGGATCCGGTAGGCGAGAAGCAGGCCCTCGTGGACGTCGCGCTCAGGCACGAACAGCGTTTGCTCCCTCCCCTGGTATTCCCAGTCGAAGGGATACTCCCCGGCGTAGGCCCGACAGGCACACAGCAGTGCGTCCGCCCGCCTCGCGCACTCTCTGGCCCGCTGGCGGTCACGGCACAGGTAGACCACGAACGGCACAGCCCGCCCACGCGGGCCGTAGCGCTTCACGAGCGTTGACCAGCCCGCGAGGAAGTGGTCGTAGCGCTCGAGCTTGGCGATCGTTCCAGGGCGCTCCAACCGGTCCTCCCGCTCGACGATCAGATCGACTGCGCCCGATATCTCCACGATCGTGTCGGGACGCAACGTCTCGAACCGCTCGGCCTGCACCCGGCGACCGCCGGTCTCCGTCCGTAGGAAGTCGTGCGGTGCGCGTCCACCGGGAAGACGAAGATCCCCGGGCCCAACCGGGACACGCCCGGCGGGGGTAGTTCGCTGTGGCGCTGGAAGCAGTGCCTCCTCGGCGCCTCGCAGCGCGGTGATCGTCCCTGTCTCGCTCAATGCATCCGCCAGCGCGAGGACCCAGGCGGCGACGTGAATCTCGTGACGAGCCTGCTTCAATCGCGCCTCCATCCCCGAGATCCCCATGCGACGGTGGCGATCCTCGATCGGTGCTCTCGGCTCTCCCCCCTGGATCGAGCCGCCGTCGCCCCCCTGCCGTTGGAGCGCGTCCCGCCCCTCAGTCGTGAGCGTGTAGCACATGGGCACGCCACCTCCATCACGGCGATGGAACTGGAAGCGCTCCACCAGTCCGGCGTCGGCCAGACGCTTGAGCCGCCGCTGGGTGGTGGTCGGCGAGCGCCCGGGGTTGATCCGTCGATGGATCTGGCTGCTGAGGACATGCCCCAAGGCACCGATCAGCGCAAGCACCTCGAGATCGCGGGGATCGGGGTCGAGGGTGCCCACCACGCGGCGTGGCGCGCGTCGCACGGACTGGGCGCGATCGAGCTCGACAAGCTCTCGATACCCCTCGGCGGGTGTGTCGGGTAGCGCCGGCAAGGTCTGCAGGGTTGGTGGGACGACCACACGCGCCACTCGTGTGGCTCCGCTGGGAGCGTCGCTCGAGGGAGCGCGCTCGTCGCTGTCGGCCCTCGGAGCATTGCTTCGATCGCCCCGGTCCCAATGCGGTTGTCGCAGATCGGTGAGATGGCGCCCACCGCGCTGGTGCTGCGCCCTGGCGTGCGAGACCAGGCGCTCACCCTCGACGGTCAAGGGCAGGGTCTGCGCGATGAACGGCGACTGGCGACCATCGGCTGTGCTCCAGCTCGCGATCGCGTGATGCTTGGGCAGGTGAAGGCGCACGTCAGGTCTGCCGAGACTGGAGATCTTCTCGATACCGGGGCGCACCACGTCGGAGAACTCCGCCATGGTCAGCTCAACGGCTGCTCGGGCATCGCGCGCGGAGGCCGTAGCGAAGTAGACTCGGTGAGCGAACAGCGCATCCAGCTGCTCGCGAACATCACGGTCGACCCACTGTGCGTCGGTCTGCCAGCAGGCGACGGTCTCCAGCCCTGCGGATCGCTTCAAGGCCATCGTCTCGGCAAAGCCGCGGTTGATCACAAGTGGCGCCTCGTCGACCTTAAGGGCGATCGCCACCCGCTGCGAGGCTGCCACGAGATCCTGTTGACGAGCAAGCGCGGCATCGAGCATCCCCAGCAGCAACTGCATCAGCACTGAGGTGTTCCCGGCCCCCATCGCTCCGAGTGCCCCCTTGACGATGAGGACCTCCTGATTGGCGATCACCCGATCGAAGTCCACCTTCAGCGATTCGTTCAGGAGGACCCGCTTGATCGAAGCGGAGTTCAACAGGCGAGCGAGCTTGTTGACCGGCGCGTCGAGCTTGGCCGTAGTTGTACTGCGCGAGTCCGCCAACTGGGCGGTCAACTCCGAGGTGAAGAACTCCGATATCTCCTTGAACTCAGGCATCGTCCTGACGCTCGCACCAACAGCGCGGCGATAGGCGTAGCCCTCCTCACCGACCGACAGCAGTCGCGCGGCGTCCCATAGCGTGGAGCTACGGTCGTGGGCGAGCACGGCGATGATCGCGTTGCGCAGATACCGGTCCGAGGACGCCCGGATGTCAGCATCGGTGAACAGGTTCTTCAAGGCCCCCACCACGTAGTCGGCGATGACGTCGGCCGGAGCGTCCACAGCGAGAGGGTTGAAGCCACAGGTCGGGTGGGCGAAGTCGAGCAGCGTGCAGGTGCGCCCGGTGGGGACGACGCTCAAAGCGGCATCGGCGGCATCGCCCTTGGGGTCGAGCACGATCACCGCACAGCGCTCGCGAGCGACATCCTCGGCCACCGTGGCCACCAGATAGCTCGACTTACCCTGCTCGACGGTGCCCGGCACGGCCGTGTTCTGTCGGCGCAACTCCACGTGGATCGAGATCGGCCCGCGCGCGTCGCGTAGCGCTCCAGCGCCCACCGGCGGACGGTAGATCCCGGGCGGCGCAGGAGCCAGCGGCAGGCTCGAGCGCGCGAATGGCACGGTTGTGTAATCGACCGACGGCAGCTGCCACAGCTCGGAGAGCTCGGTGGCCGCGAAGACCCCGCGGCTGAACGGTGGCAGCGGATTGCCCTCGCCCCGCTGAACGCGGCGGGCATACATCCCCAGCACTCCGTGGCGCAGCGCGGTGCCACGCTCGATGAGCCGGTTCTCGGCTGTGTTGACGCGCAGCTCGGAGGCGATGCGCTCGCAGATAAGGCGGCTCGGCGCGATCACGCGCAGATCGACGAAGAACAGCGGCCGATGCTGGACCTCGAGTCCCCCACGCAGCTCGGCGTCCTGCACCATCGATCGGTCCTGCACGACCAGGTGCTCGCGACGCTCGCGCGAGATCCGAGCCTCACGGCGTTTGAACGCATGCCGCGCAAAGCTCTCGAACAGCGGCGGCGTAGGCGTGAGGGATAGCTGGACGAACGCCGGCGCATCACACGCGCCCATCACGCTCAGCAGACGGTTGACCGCGGGCTCGGCGGCGTACGCGAACCGCTGGACCGGCTTGCCGCGCAGGATGAACTCCTCGCGCTTCTTCAGGCGCAGGACATGAGGCGCGACACCGACCGCATTCTCGCCGGCAGTGAGGCGGCAGTTGGGATAGGCGCCCTGAAGCGCCGTTTCGATCATCGACTCGAGCCCGAGCGGGCAGCTGACACCAAACCACGCAAGGGCCGTGTTGCCGGTGCCCGTGTGGTGGACCTCGAGCGCCACGGAGGGCTGTCCCTGCAACAGCCGACGCCACCAACGCCGCAACATCCGTTTGTGCAGCGCTTCGAACATCCTCACGAGCGCTTCGGGCTCGGGCTCATCGGTTCGATAGGCCTGCACGACCAGGCGCACATAGCGGCGGCGGCTGCGCACAAGCGCACGAGTCGAGATAACGAATGCGCTCGTGGCGAGCAGGCTCAGCGAGAGCATCTGCACGGTTGCTACCCCAGCTACTGGGGTCCAGCGCCAGATCGCCTCACTTGCGTGACCCAGCACGGTGGCGCCTGCCGTGAGGCTGAGGTGCAGCGACGGGGAAATCGACCGGCCACGCAGCGCCTCGCCTGGGCCGCCCGTGAAGAGCCAAGCGAGCGAAGCGATGCCGAGTAGCACTGCAAGAACTCCGAGCATCCGCCACAGAAGGAAGCGCAGCACCTCATGGCCCACTCCGACCGCGAGTGGGATGGCGGGACGCCAGGATCAGATTGCGCGCCGTCGGACGACCGACGTCGTCACGACGACGCGCCGCGCACGCAAGTCGCGTGGCGCTTCAGCCGGTTCAGCGCGGGCGTGTGGCCCGCTCGACCTGAGCGCCACGGGGAGTGAGATGCCAGGCGTTGGCGGCGCCCTTCTCCTGGCCCTCGCCTCGGTTCTCCACCAGCTTCAGCCGCGCGAGCCTGTTCAGCAGCTTCGAGATCTGCCCTTGGTCGATGATTCCCGAGCCTTCTGCGATCTCACGGTTGCTCGCACCAGGGTGCTCGGCGATGACCATAAGCACACGCACTGTCCTATAGGTCAGACGCATGTTCAGGCCTTCGAGCGGATCGCGTGACCTCGACTGCCCGCGCGGACTTCTCTCTTTTGCCACTTCCAGCGCCGGACGGCTCAGTTCGCGGCTTGCCGCCCGCGCCCCCAGGTAAGGAAGCACGATCATGCTCATCAGGGGACCGAGCAGGTCGGTGAGCGGCTCATCGCCGTCTTCCAACAGGCGGGTGTGAAGTACGGCGAAGACACCGCCGACGATGCCTTCCGCGGTCACCGCGGGTGGTTCGCGAGTCGTGTTCGTCAGAAATCGGCCCTGATCGATGACGACCGCGACTTCATCCAGCACCTGAGCGCGACGCTCGAGCACCTTCTCGCCGGCGGCCAGCGCCTCGACGACGCACAGCTTGGCCAGACCCGGCTCTTCATCCATGAACACAAGCAGCCTGGCCAGCGCCGAGCGGACGCCCTCACGCCAGACGCTCTCGCGCTCGTATGCCTCCCGCGCTATCAGACTGGCCTGAGAAAGCGCCTGCTCGAAGGCTGCAAGGAAGCAGTCCTCACGATCGGCGAACACGTCGTAGAAGGTCTTCCGCGACACCCGCGCGCGACTGATGACCTGAGCCACCGTCATTCGTGCGTATCCCACCTCCTCGACCGCGTCAACGGCCGCAGCCAGCATTCGACTGCGTTGAATCTCCGTAACCTGGCCGCGCGGCAGCCCATTCGGCCCAGGGCGCAGCCTTGGAGTAGCGGCACGTGTCTTGTACATGAATGCCATCTCTTTCCCGCCTAATCGTCAGTTTCGCCAGTATATGTGGGGCAAGCCTGGAGGTCCTGGGACAGGGAACCCAGTGGCGCCAGGCACGCATGCAGGGCCACCGCCCCGCGCGCGCGTGACCTGAAGGTTCGTACCTATGGACGCCTAAGTCGAGGCGTGTCTCCGACTTTTTTCGGTTAGTTCGAATGTTGAGGCTAGCGTTCGATACGCCAAACGGCACGCGAGAGGCGGATGCATCAAATGGGCGGAACCCCAGACAAAGCTCGACAAAGCTCAAGCCGGCGAGCGAATCGGCCGAAAACCAACACATGTTCCGCCCCAGAAAGGAGCTGTGCATCGCGCTCGCAATGGGAGCACTCGTCGCCCCAGCCCTCTCAGGATGCGCAAACGTGGGAGCCCCTGGAGCCGCCGCTGCGCAGGCCGGAGTGGTGGGGGAAGTCTTTGAACAGCTGAAAAGAGAAGACGACGAAGCCGAAGTGAATGAACTGGACACCCTGCGCGAAGTACGCCAGCAGCAACACGAACAAGCACAGGAAGAAGAAGTCGAATGGCGCTGACCATCTAGCCCCCGTCCCTCCTCGCGCCCCACCAGGAGAAGGCCCCGGGGCGAAGAGTTTGCTGAGCCGCATGACGAAGCAGGCGGCGCAGAGGACTCGCTGTGGTGTGAGCACCGTCAAGCGCGACGAGCAACTCGACTTCCACTCCGTGATCGATGATCTGGGTAGGGCCCAGATGGCTGAGCGCCGAGATGGCAACGTCGTTGTCAGCGAGAACCGGTGCCGCAAACACGCGTATACCCTCCTCCCAGGGCCTCGTGGGTGTGGTGGTCTACATCCGTCAGGTAAGTGAGCTGCACCTCACTCAGGCGGTCAATGGCACCGAAGAACCGCAGGTAGCGAGACTCAGCCCCCAAATGCTCGAAGCCGCGAGCGAGAGCCTCCCTGTCTCTAGGTTCGATCGGCCTGATCTCGATCTGTCGACCATCCCCGAGCTCAACCGGTGGGCGCATTCGCTTGGACGCTAGCGCGAATCGGCTGTTCGATAGCACCACACTCGAGGTCGACCCGAGACGAGAAGGAGCCCCGATTGCTCGGGGCTCCGATGAGTACCGCTACGGGGATTCGAACCCCGGTTTCCGCCATGAGAGGGCGGCGTCCTAGTCCCCTGGACGATAGCGGCGCGAAGTGCGTTATTGAGGCTAGCAAAGAGCCCGGGAGGAGTCCTCGATGCTGCACCACGCGGGCCGTGGGACCCGCCCTCCCGCGCTGGCCTCAGGTGCGATATCTTCGCATTCCCACGCACGCGGATGTGGCGGAATTGGTAGACGCGCACGGTTCAGGTCCGTGTCCGGGAAACCGGGTGGAGGTTCGAGTCCTCTCATCCGCATCGAAGCAAACGCCGCTCAGATCTCGCCCGGTTAGAGCGCGGGTGGTGAGAAGACCCAGAGCACGACGGCTGGTATGTGGGACTGGTTGCACCAGCCATAGGAGCACGGTGTCGTAAAGGCAACGCTCTGGCCGGTCTTGAGCATGTGGGTCTGGTTGTCGACGCGCAACTCGAAGCGACTCTTCAGGACGATGACGAAGTGCGACTCTCGCTCCTCTACGCGCCCGTAGTCGCTGTGGGCATCTGGTTCGACAGTCGCTCGTAGGACCTGAAAGCCTGGCTGGCCGACTGGGGTCAACAGCGCGTCTGTCGCGCCAGGCTGGCGCGCCGCTGCTGGTGGGTCCCGCTCGCCCCCAGACACGACCAACTCGCCGCGACCATCGTCATCGCCGCCGCCGAGCTGGTGACAGTCGCCGCGATGGTCATCAACGACCCGCGGCTAGCATCCAGCAAGCGATCACCCCCGCGGGGCAGGTCGGCCGAATCCGGGGCCTCACCCTCGGCGAGCGATCGCCGGCGAGCGCGGGGGTCGCTCTCCGGCAATGCGCGGCACGCGGTACTTCGCGCGAACTGGAGAGAACGGCGCCTACGACTCTCGGGGGAGGTGGGCGCCGTTCAGGTCTTCGTGGCCACGGACCTAGGCCGGCTCATCTACTTACCTTCTCGAGCCTTCTTGACCGCGTGGGATCGATGCTTGGGACACCCTGCGACGCTGATTCGCGTCTGCTGGCTGATGCTCACTCCGTTTTGCCCCGTGAGCGTCGCCGGCATTGTGAGGGCGTTCTTGCACAGACTGCCGTAAGCGCTGAACACCGACGTCCGTCCCTGCGGAAGTTCGAGATCGAACGTGGTGAAGGGCGCATGCGGGACCGTGTCGAACGTGCTCGAGGTAATGCCCTCTGTGATGTGTGTCTTGTCGTCGAGTACTAGCGTGATGCCTTTGCCCTGGAGTACGATCTTGAGGTCCGGGAAGGCGCCTCCCCCGTAAGGAGAGGAGGTAGGCGGGGCCAACCAGCGCGGCGCGGAGGATCGGCGTCACCGCCTTGGCTGTGCCCACCCGCGAGGCCACCGAACAGCCGGCCGGGTTGGCCTGGAAGGTCACCGCCGGGCATGCTTTCTGGAGCGTTGTCAGACGCGAGGGCAACTGCTTGGGCAACTGGACCGCGACCCTGCCGATGTTCGCCTGACCCGACCTGGCTGCGATCCGGACGTGGAGGTACACACCATTCGCTTCGAGGTGTGCGCCGCGGTCGATGCGGTCAGCTTCGGAGTGAACGCCAGCTCTGCGCAGCCCGCAAGCTGGAACGGTGAGCTGACCGATGCGCCTGCGCCTCCATTGCTGCTGAGCGTCGCGCTGACCGTGCGCTTTGCGCAACTCGTCGGGTTGAACGTGAAGCCCGGGCGATCGACGGTCAGGTTCACCATGCGCACCTGCAGTGGAATGCCCTGCAGGATCGTGGGAAGCGGACTGCTCGTGACGGTCAGATGAGCGTCACCCGGATCGACGTTGATCGCTGCTCGAACGACGACGAGCCCGAGGTTGAACGGCCCGCTACAGGGGGAACCTCGACTGAGAGCCCGTAGGGGGCACCGGCGTAGGGGCCAGTCAGATAGACGTTGCCCGTCAGGGTGAAGCGGCTGGCTCCCGCGCCCGCGGCGACGGCCGTGTGCCCAATCAGACTCTGTTCGCCGCAGACACCTTGCGCCGCGTGCGGTTCGGGCAGAGGGGAACATCTTTTATGTACCTGAGCAACCCAGGAGGCAGCTGTGTCTGCACTGAGCCGAGCGTCTGTTCGCTGTCGTTGCGTGCAAAGGTGAACGTGAAGCCCGTGGGCGAGCCCGCCACGTTGCTCGTCGTGCCGCGTTGAAGGACGGGGCGAACGCGCCCTGACCGCACGGACCGGTGATCGTGAACTCGCTCGACACCGAGGCTGACGCTCCTGCCCACGAGCCCAGCTGGGCCGAGGCGGTCTTCACGCCGCAGCTACTCGGGTTTGACAGGGGCGCGCGATCGCCGCCCTTGAAGCGCAGCGTCATCTTCGCGAACGCACAGAGCTAGCCGACGAGGCTATTTGTTAGGTGCTCGGCCCCGGGCGCGGGGGAAGCCGGACGATGCCGACGAAGAACTCGTCGATCTGGTGCACCACCTCTTTGAAGCGCTCGAAGTCGACCGGCTTGGTTATGTAAGCGTTGGCGTGCATCCTGTAGGAGCGGATCACGTCCTCCTCCGATTCAGAGGTCGTGAGCACCACGACCGGGATCATCGACAGGTCGGGGTCACCCTTGATCTCAGCGAGCACCTCCACCCCGCTCTTGCGTGGCAGGTTGAGGTCGAGCAGCACGAGGTCGGGACGCCCACGATCCGCATACTCGCCCTCACCGCGGATGTAGCGCATCGCCTCCACGCCGTCGCTGACCGTGGAGAGCACGTTGCCGACCTTGTGCTCGGCAAAGGCCTCGCGGATCAGCAGCACGTCACCGGGGTCATCCTCCACGAGCAACACAGATATGAGCTCCGCGTTCACGGCATCGTCTCCTCGGCGATCGGCAGGGTAAAACGGAAGCACGCGCCTGACGTGCAGTCCGTGTCGAGCCATATGCGACCCGCGTGATATTCCACGATCTTGCGGCACAACGCCAACCCGATCCCGCTGCCGTCATAGGTCTCCCTGGTGTGCAGCCGCTGGAAGATCAAGAAGATCCGCTCGGCGTACTCCGCGTCGATGCCGATCCCGTTGTCGGTGAAGCTCAGCTCCCACTCGCCGTCCCCACGCTCCGCCGCGATCCGGACGAGAGGGGGCTCTCGCGAGCGGAACTTGACCGCGTTGGAGATTAGGTTCTGAAACAGCGACACGAGCAGCGTGCGGTCGCCGCGCACGGCCGGCAACTCCCCGGCCTCCACGCTGGCGCCCGTCTCGCTTAGGACCTCGGCCAGAGCTGCGCGCGCATCCGCCAGCACCCCTGTCAGCTCCAACGACTCGTGCTCGCCCCCCCGTCGGCCCACCCGCGAGAACGCGAGCAGATCGTTGATCAGCACCTGCATCCGCTTGGCCCCGTCGACCGCGAAGTCGATGTACTGATCTGCGCGGTCGTCCAGCTGTCCGCGGTAGCGCGTTTGCAGCGCCTGACAAAAACTCGCGACCTTGCGCAGCGGCTCCTGCAGATCGTGCGAGGCCACGTAGGCGAACTGCTCCAGCTCGGCGTTCGAGCGACTCAGCTCGCCGGCCTGTTCCTGTAGCTGCGCTCGCGCGCCCTCCACGCGCGCGAGCTCCGTCACGATCCGCTCGCGCATGGCGTCGATCTCAGCGCCGACCTCAGCCACCTCGCGGGGCCCTGCGGCCACGCTCAGCGGTGTTGCGAACTCGCCTGCGCTCACGCGCCGGGCTTCACCGCCGAGCAAGGCAAGTGGAATGGTGATCGTCCGGCGCAACAGCAGCCCGGCGCCGATGACACCGCCGAGGATCAGAAGGCCTGCCACGATCAGCAGCAGCTGCAGCGCGGACGCAGCGTTGTTGAGAGCGCTCCGGGTCTGTTCGTCCTTCTGCGTCAGCGCATTCTGCAACTGAGCGAGGGCTTGCCGGATCGCATCGAACAGCCGCTTGCCATGGAGGTCGGTGGCGATCGAGCGGTGCTCGAGCGTTTGCTGGCTGGCGAGGACCGGCGAGACGAAACCCTGCTTCCACGCCTGCGCTCTGGCGCGGACGAGCTCAACGCCGCTGGCCACGACTGCGCCAAGCGCCCGCTCATGCCCACGCAAGCTCGAGTAGGCACTGGACTCGTCAGCCAGGCCGTGGCGATACGGTTCGAGGAAGGGGGACTGGCCTGTGATCAGGTAGCCACGTACGCCGGTCTCCTCGTTGACGAGGGCGTTTTCGAGGCTGAGCGCGGTGCGCACCGAGGGGCCCACCTGGTCCAGCAGCAACCGGCGATCGCGATTGAGCCGCCCGTTGGCAACCAGGGCCAGCCCGATACCCACCACCGCCAGCAGCAGGAGCAGCCCGATCGTGGCGCCGAGCAGCGATCCAACACTCATGCCCGCTATCCGCCCGCGCAGGCTCGACGGCCTGGGTCCCGGCGGGCTCACCGCTGCTCGATGTCCTGACGCGGGCCGAGCAGAAGCATTGCCACATCGTCGCTCAGCGCCTCGCCGTTCAGGCGCTCAGCCGCCACGATCAGCGCGTCGAGCAGCTCGTCGGGGTGCTCTGCCCAGGCTGGGTCGCTCGACAGGTGCTCGGCGACCAGGCGCTGTAGCCCGGCTTCGCCCAGCCGCTCAGAGCCGGATCCGATCCGCCCCTCGATGATCCCGTCGGTGTAGAGGAGGATCGTCCAACCTGGCGGCAGCTGGATACGCTCGGCGATCCACTGCTCATCCGCAACGCCGATGCCTGCGTAGGCATGCGAGTCGGCGAGCGTACGAACCGAGTCGCCCGCGATCAGGACCGGCCGCGGATGCCCGGCGCGGATCATCTGCGCCTGTCCATCCGCCAGCTCGATCTTGAGCGTGCACAGCGTCGCAAACAACCCCGGCAGGTGTCGCTCGTGCTCGAACACCAGTTGCAATGTGTTCATCATCTGCTCCGGCGCATCGACCGTCAGCGCGAGCGCCCGCCAGGCCGCGCGGAGGCTGACGCCGATGGCGGCTTCGTCTGGCCCGTGCCCGCACACGTCCCCCACGAGCACGTGCAGGCTGCCGGCAGCCACCTGCACGAGATCGAAGAAGTCCCCGCCGAGGAGCGCTCGGCTGCGCCCCGCCCGGTAGCAGGAGGCGACCCACACCGAGGCGTCGTCGATCAGCGGGCGTGGTGCGAGGCCGCGTTCGAGACGTGCGACCTCGAGCGCCTGAGACTCCGCCAGCAGCAGCTCGCGCTCGGCGTCGTCCGCCTGGCGTCTGCCGATCGAGTACCTGATCGATCGAGCCAGCTGGTCGCCATCGACGTGGCCCTTGACAAGGTAGTCCTGAGCGCCGGCTTCAACAGCCGCGACCCCTGCTGCCTCGTCGGCAAGGCCCGTCAGCACGATCAGCGGGATCGTCGGCACCTGTGAGCGCAATCGCGCCACCGCGTCGAGCCCGAGGGCGTCGGGCAGTCCCAGGTCCAGGAGCACACAATCGATCTCCGGGCCGAGCGTCAGCAGCGCCTCGGCGAGCGTGCGGCTGCGCGAAATGCGCGCCCTTGGTAGGCGTTCCTCGAGCTCGTCCTCGACCAGCCGCGCGTCGCCCTCGTCGTCCTCGACGAGCAGGACGCTGATCTCCTCGCCGATGTTCATCTCGACGCCGCTACTCCTCACGTGCCGTCC
>DATARM010000148.1:0-2966 GCA_036264155.1 Solirubrobacteraceae bacterium | reverse complement strand
CGCCTGGATCATCGCGAGCCGCCGGGGCGAGTGGGAGCAGCTGCTGGCGGCGACGCTGGTGACAGTGGCCATCGCCGTCCCGGTCCTCATCGCCGCCGCGCTGATCGAGGTCTACATCTCGCCTCACCTGTTCACCGCGCTGACGCACATCCATCCCCCGATCGTGCGCAGCTCCGACGGCTGGCTCGTCACCGTCCACTAGATCGCGGGGCTCCTCCAGTCGGAGACAACTTTGCCAGTGATGCGTCAAATGCTGGCAATCCGAATTCTCATCGGCTAGCTTCGCTGAGTGTCGGCACGGGGACGCTACTCAACCCGGTGGAGCGCGCCCGCGTGGGGGGCCATCGGCCTGGCGGCTGCGTTCATCGGGTTGAGCTGCTGGTGGCTCTCGCAGGACCGCAGCATCCCGATCTACGACGCCGGCGATCATCTGTGGGGCGCCCTCTACTTCCATCAGCTGCTCGCCCACGGCAACCTGCTGGGGCCGTTCGACTACACCTGGCAGTATCCGCCGCTGGGGCACCTGGTGGGGGCGTTTGCCGTGTTCATCGGCGGGGTCAACGTCGCCTCGCCGATCATCGGCGAGAACCTCGTGTTCGCCTCGCTGCTCACGCTCGGCTGCTATCAGACCGGGAAGCTCCTGTTCGGGGCCTCAGCGGGCATGCTGGCTGCGGCGTTCGCGTTGGGCTCGCCGCTGTTGATCGCGCAGTTCCACGTGTTCATGCTCGATGCCCCCGAGACTGCGCTCGTGGCTGTCTCGATCTGGCTGCTCCTCGCCAGCCGGCAGTTCGCCAGCGTGCCCATGTCCGCGCTCGCCGGCCTCGCTGTCGCCGCCGGGCTGCAGATGAAGGTGCAGTTCCCCTTCTTCGTGCTGGGCATCGGGCTGTCCGCACTGCTGCTCGGCGGCTGGCGCAACTGGCGCGGGCTGCTCGCGTTCACGGCCGTGACCGTCGCGCTGGGCAGCCCCTGGTATCTCGCACACCTGTCAGAGCTCAAAGAAATCGAGCGCCTGGCGGGCTCGAGCTCCGGTGCCATCGCCTCACAGCTCCCCCCGACGTTCTCGCTCGAGAACCTCACCTGGTACCTGTGGACGATCCTCAACAGCCAGCTGCTGGCGCCGCTGTTCGCCCTGCTCGTGGTCGGCTTCGCCTGGACGCTCGTGCGGCTCACACGCCACCGCGAGGAGCGCTCAAGCGCGCGGCTGCAGTTCCTCGCCGGAGGAGTCCTAGCCTGGGTGGCGATCTCCCTCACCCCGCACCACGACCTGCGCTACGGCATGCCGCTGCTGCCCTACCTCGCCGTGATGGCGACCGGCTGGATCCCAGGCGCCCCGCTGGCGGCACGGCGGATCGCCATTGCGGTGCTGATCGCGGGCGTCGCGCTCAACACGCTCGGCACCACCTTCGGAAGCGGCGGCGAAGTCACCGTAGGAATCGGCGCCAGTGCCTCCTCGACCTATGTCCTGCCGCCCAGCGTCCTCGTCGTCTCAGACAAGGGCTACCTCGTCGCAGGGCCGAGCCGCGACGGCGACGTGCCCGGCCTCCTGCAAGCGCTCAGGCGCAACGGCGTGCACACGGTCAGCTCCGCAATCCAAGAAAGCGCCGGTCCCGACTTCTCCTTCGAAGGGCTCGAAGCCCTCGCCCTGATCGCCGGCATCCACTACCAGGTGACGCAGGCCCTCGGCTTCAACCCCTCGCCCGCCGCTGCCGTCCTGGTCCACAGGCCGCTCGCCGCCGGTGGCACCCGCCCGTGCGTGACCCTCAGCGACGGCACGGGCGTCTTCGTGGTGCGCGCGCACCCGCCCGCAAAGGAACTGTCGCTGTACTGCCCCTATCCGCGGTCCCATTACTACTAAGCGCCACGGGGCGGCCGCTGAATGATGCGTTATTCGACTGGCCTGACTCGACTGAGACCCTTGGGCGGTCTCCAGATCTTCCCACCCTTTAGGATGATCCCGACATCAAGAGGGAGGTCGGGATGAAGTCACCTAACGAGCGCTTGGACGACGCGCTGAGTGCTGAGAGGCGCCTCGAGTGGCCGGCGGCGCTCCAGGCATACACGCAACTGCGAACCACCGCCGATCGCATGGATCGATGCCGCGCGCTGATCGGACTCGCGCGGTGCCTGCTGCAGACGCGCAACCGTGGCGAGATCGACGACGCCGCAGATGCAATCGAGGAGGCCCGTGCCCTGGTCGCGGAAATCGGCAACCCCGAGCTAGAAGGGCAGCTGCTGCTGCAGTGGGGCAACGTCGAAGAGCATCGCGGGTTCCTCCAACAAGCCCTCGAACGCTATGAACGCGCGGTCGAGCTGCTGCCCGAGGCCTTCGGGCTCGAGCACGTGGAGGCCAGCCTGGCTCTGGCCTCCGCCGAGCGCAGGCGCGGCGAGCTGGAGCGGTCGCTGAAGCGGCTTCGCGAGCTGGACATGTCGCACGTGGAACCACGGCTCCAGGCCGACTACCAGGACGAGCTGGGTGCCGTCCTGATGGCGCGAGGCGAATACCGCGAGGCGATCGAGGCGCTGCGCGACGGCCTCGAGCTCGACGAAGCCATCAATCGTCATCACGCCGGCGCCCGCAGCCAGCTGCTGTTGGCCGAAGCGCTGAGACACACGGGGGAGCTCGTCGAGGCGCGAGCGCTGATCGACCAGGCGGTTAGCACCTACCGAAAGCAGGGAGCGGCTGCTGGTCTCTCCGAGGCTCACGCGCAGCTCGGGCTATGGCACGAGGACAGCGAGTCCTACGTCTCGGCGGTCCGGTCCTTCCAGGAAAGTCTCAAGCAGGACGAGCTCAGCGACGATCGTGTCGGGCAAGCGCGTGCGAAGCGCCACATGGCCAGGGTGTTCCGCAAGAGCGGCGACTCCGCCCGCGCGCATGAACTGCTCGAGGAGGCGCACGACGTGCTCTCGCGCGAGGACGACGTCGAGATGGCCTCGCTGTGGCAGGAGGAGGCCGAGCTGGCGCTCAC
>DATARM010000022.1:0-17745 GCA_036264155.1 Solirubrobacteraceae bacterium | reverse complement strand
CGCGCCTCTCGTCTGCAGCAGCTCGAACACCGTCGGTAGCGTCCGCACGGGGATCGCCCGGGCACGGCACTCGCGCACGATCCGCGCACGAGTCGAGCCTGGCGCGGAGGGGATCGCGATGATCACTTCGTCCGGCTCGGCGTCGTCGAGCACGCGCGGGAGGTCGCCTTCGGTGTTGCCCCGTACGCGCACCCCATCGATGCGCAGCCTCCGCTTGCCGGGATCGTCGTCGAGGAAGCCGACGGGAACCAGCCCGAGCTCGCGGTTGCGCAGGATCTCGCGCAGCACCAGCCGCCCTCCGTCCCCCGCCCCGGCGATCAGGACGCTGCGCGTGCCCTTGCCCCCGCCGCGAAAGGCCGCCAGCGGTCGGCGCTCGTAGAAGCTGCGCGCGATCGCCCGTACCCCGACGAGGAACACGAGCGAGAGCAACGCGAACAGGATGATGACCCCGTTGGGCAGGAGGATCGCCGAGGTGCCGTGGCGTGTGGCTCGCTCGACGGGGCGCACGACGACGACCGCCACGACCGCCAGCAGCACGATCGCGACGACCGCGCGCAGCACCGCCTCGTAGTCGCGCTGGCTCGAGTAGCGCCAGCGGCGCTGGTAGACACGCGAGAGCACCAGCACGGGCAGGCTCCCGACGAGCACCCACCAGATGGTGCGTTCGCGCAGGTGAGCGTAGTAGCCGGTGGGCCCGTGCTCGAAGCGCAGCTGGAAAGCGAGGTAGTACGCAAGCGCGACCAGCGCCCCGTCCACTGCGAGCTGGGGCAGCGAGTGGCGGTGGAGGGGAAGGGCCGCCGAGCGGATCCGTCGGCGCATTGTGCAGATTGTAAGCGCCTACCCAGACCCAGGCGTCTCTCGTACGCGCGCGCTCAGGTGCTCCTCACGGGCGTGAGCAGCAGCTCGAGCAGCGTCCTGGGGTCGCGGCGGACACGAGGCGGGACAGTTTGGCGCTCGCGCTTGCCCAGGGGGAGCTGCTCGGGCGCGGTCAACATACGAAGGCGCCCTTCGGCGATCAGGCGCTCGTCGACGGCGCCGAGACGCCCCTGGAAGGTGGTGTAGACGGGCGTTCCGAGCGCCACCGCCTCACGGTTCATCGTGCCCCCGGCGGAGATCACCAGGTCGGCGAAAGCGATCAGCGACTGCGCGTCGATTGCGTGCTCGGGCACGATGAAGCCGCCGGCCTGCGCCAGCTCGGCGCGCTGCGAGTCCACGCGCGGAAGCACGACCGTCTGCATCACCGCCGCGCGTAGGCGCTCGAGCACGCGGGCGAACAGGTCGTTCTCGAAGCGGTGGTAGAGGGATACCTCCGGTGGAGTGCGCACGACTGCGATCGGCCGCCGCAGATCGAGCCCGAGCTCGGTGAGCACGGCCTCCTCTGGTTCGAAGTCGGCGAGGTAGTACTCCTCCTTGAGGCCCTCGTATGACCGGATCTTCCCGCGCGCGCCGTAGCGGTCCAGGCGCGCGGGCGGGATCGCCGCCGGAACCACCACGCTCGCCGCCAGGCGGCAGTTGACGTTGTGCTGGACGCTCGCCCACTCGTAGTCGAACATCGTGGCGCTGGGGACCCGCAGCAGCGCGGCGGCCACGGTGACGTCGTTGGAGCCGTGCCCGAGCGCCAGGTCGAAGGGCCGCCCGCCCGCTGTGCGGCGCTCGGCCCGTGCCCAGCGCAGGAGCGCCGCGGTACGCGAGGCCAGGCCGCCGGCCTTGGCGGCCAGCCGTCCGCCGCGGTGATGGCCGATGGCGAGGTGATCGATGCCCAGGCGCTCGCACAGCTCGAGCGTCTGGGCGAAGTCGCGTGCCGTCACGCGGACTTCGTGGCCGTCCTCGCGCAGCAGCTCGATCACGGGACGCATCACGAGCACGTGCGGGCTGTTCGTCAGATCGATCCAGACGCGCATCGGCGAGGGACGGTAACGATCGTGGCCCGATCCGTGCGCGGCAAGGCGTGTGGCTGCGTCTGGTTGCGATGCCGGTATCGTTGGCCGGCCAGTGCTGGTCATAGCCTCGATATCCGAAACGCTGGTCAACGAAACCTCGCACTTCGTCCGTGACGCGGGCCTGCCGGGGATCTTCGCGCTGATGGCGATCTCGAGCGCCTGCATCCCGATCCCGTCCGAGATCGTGATGCTGTTCGCGGGCTTCGCCGTCGCCGACCCGAGTCAGAGCGCATCGCATCATCACCTCACGATGGTGGGCATCGTGCTCGCCGGGCTGCTCGGGACGATGGTGGGCTCCTGGGCCGCCTACGCGGTGGGACGGGGTGGGCGGCTGGAGCTGTTCGAACGTCATGGGCACCGGGTCCATATGGGGCCCGCGCAGATCGACCGGGCCGACCGCTGGTTTCAGCGCTATGGCGAGCCGGCTGTGCTGTTCGGGCGGCTGATCCCCGTGGTCAGGGCGTTCGTCTCCCTGCCCGCCGGGATCGCGCGCATGCCGCTGGGACGCTTCACCGTCTTCTCGCTGATCGGCGCGATCCCCTGGGTGCTGGGCCTGGCGCTGGCGGGACACGCGCTGGGTGGGGACTGGAAGAGCGTTCGCAAGGGCTTCGAGTACGTCGACTACGTGGTCGTGGCGCTGGTGGTGATCGGCGTCGCGTATGTCGTCGTGCGCAGGCGGCGAGAACGCCGCGAGCCGGCGACCGATGCGCGCGGCTGACAGCGCCCTCGCCGTTCGCCACGCCGTGGCGCTGGGTCTGCTGCAGGGCCCCGCCGAGCTCCTGCCGATCTCATCCTCCGGGCACACCACGCTCGCGCCCTGGTTCGCGGGCTCCTCGCACGCCGGGCTCGACGGCGAGTTGCGCAAGTCGCTCGACGTTGCGCTGCACGCTGGCGCGGGAGTCGCCCTGGCGATCGACATGCACGAGGAGCTGCTCGCACAGCTTAGGGGCATGGATCGCACTCGGGCGAGTGTGATCGTGCTCTCGCTGGCCCCCGCGGCGCTCGCGGGCTTCGCTCTGCGGGCCCCGATCGAGCACTACCTCAGCGGGCCCCGATCGATCGCAGCGGGCCTGGCGATGGGCGCCTTGGCGATGGCCGTGGCCGACGCACGGGCGCCGGCGGAGGGGCGCGCCGACGAGGAGGCGCTGGCGCTCGACGGCCTCGCGCTCGGGTTGGCCCAGGCCGCCGCGTTGATCCCCGGCGTATCGCGCAACGGGGCCACGCTTACCGCCGCTCGGGCACGGGGGTTCAGCCGCGCGGGCGCGCAATCGCTGTCCTGGGAGCTGGCCCTCCCGGTGATCCTCGCCGCCACCACGCTCAAGGCGGGGCGGCTGATGCGCCACGGCGTCCTACCGCGCACACGGGTTCCGCTGGCGGCGGGCGCGGCGAGCTCTTTTGTCTCGACGCTCCTCAGCGCCCGGATTCTCAGCCGGGAGGGTCGCGCGAACCACTCGCTGCTGCCCTATGCCGTCTATCGCTGGCTGCTCGCCGGCGCCGTGGCGATCCGCCTGCGACGCATGGGATAGGAAGACCATGGCCATCATCGGAACGCTGATCGGCGGACGCTACCGGCTCGAGATGGAGATCGGTCGAGGCGGGATGTCGACGGTCTACCGGGCTTTCGACACGGTGCTCGAGCGGCCTGTGGCAATCAAGCTGATGCACCGCGAGATCGCGGCCGACTCCGATCAGCTCGAGCGCTTCCGCCGGGAGGCGCGATCGGTGGCGCAGCTCAACCACCCGCATGTGGTGAGCGTCATCGACGCCGGGGAGGAGCCCTCGCCGGATGGCCCCTGGGAGCCTGCCGAGCAGATCGGCACCCCCTACATCGTGCTCGAGTACGTCGACGGCGAGACGCTCAAGGACGTGATTCGTCGGGAAGCGCCGTTGGAGATCCCCCAGGCGCTCGCCTACGCGATCGAGATCGCACGGGCTCTGGGGGCCGCGCACGAGCGCCAGATCGTTCATCGCGACGTCAAGCCCCACAACGTGCTGATCAGCGAGGAAGGCGGCGCCAAGATCACCGACTTCGGGATCGCGCGCACGCTCACCGAGGAAGGCCTGACGATGGCCGGACGCGTGCTCGGCACGACCGACTACGTCTCGCCCGAGCAGGCGCTGGGGCACCCGGTCACGGGGCAGTCGGATCTGTACTCCCTGGGGGTGGTCCTCTACGAGATGCTCACGGGCGAGGTTCCGTTCCACGGCGAATCGCCGGTGGCGGTGGCGATGAAGCACGTGCGCGAGGACATACCCGATGTGCAGGTGCGCCGCCCCGGCGTCTCCGCCGCGACCGCCGCCGTGGTCGATCGGGCGGTTGCCAAGGACCTCGAGCGCCGCTACCCGGACGCGGCGAGCATGCTCAGCGACCTCGGGGACGTGCTCGCGCTGGAGGCGTCGCGCTCGGGACAGGCCACGGGCGAGGTCACGACGGTGCTGCGCTCGCTCCCCGGCGGCGCGCGCAGGCGACTGCCGTGGCGGATGCGCCACCCCGCCCGCTGGGCCGGGTCGCTGGCGCTGGTGGGGGTGATCGTGACGCTCGTGCTCGTGATCCTCGCGGGCCAGACCCATCGCGGCACGGGCACCGCCGCCGATGTGCCCCAGCGGCACGGCCTCGAACAGGTGCCGCTCAGCCAGACGGCGGCCCACGACTACAACCCGTTCGGCACGGGCCCTGAAAACCGAGACCTGATCGACAACCTCGTGGACAACGACCCGAACACCACGTGGAGCACAGAGCAGTACTACGAACACACGCTGAAGAAGCCCGGTGGCGAGGGGCTCGGGGTGTACCTGGACGCGGCCCCGGAGGTGGCGGCCAAGGCCCTGGAGATCCAGACGCCCACCCCCGGCTTCGCCGTGCAGGTGTACGTGGCGCGCCACATCGATCTCTCACAGCCGTATGGGTCGACGGCGTCGCTGAGTGCCCGCGGCTGGCAGGGACCGGTGGGCTCGAGTGGCTACGTGCACAGCGGCGAACGGCTCCAGCTCGATCTCGGCGGAGTCCCCTACCGCTACTACCTGCTGTGGATCACAGCACTGCCGCCGGGGAAGGACGTGGCCACGCTGGCCGAGCTCGATCTGTTCAGGTGAGCAGGCCGGGGCGCTCGCGGTGGCGCTCGAGCGCGAGCCGGCAGAGACGGTCGAGCAGGCTCGGATAGGGGACGCCGGAGGCGTCGAGCAGCTTGGCGTAGACGCTCGTGGGCGTGAACCCGGGCATCGTGTTCAGCTCGTTGACCAGGACCGTCTCGCCATCGACGAAGAAGTCGACGCGGGCGAGGCCTTCGCAGCCGCTGGCCAGGAACGTCTGCAAAGCGAGCTCGCGCACACGCTCGAGGGCCGTGGCGGAGATCCGCGGGGGCAGCCGCAGCTCCATCGCACCGGCCGTGTACTTGGCCTCGTAGTCGTACCAGTCGCCCGCGATCACGATCTCGCCGGGCTGGGAGACGAACGCCGCGGCGCCACCTGCGCTGCGCTCCTCAGCGAGGCGGCCGAGCACGCCGCACTCGACCTCCACGCCATGACCGAGCGCCTCCACGATCACCAGCGGATCATGGGCGAAGGCCTGCTCGAGCGCGCCCTCGAGCTCGTCGGGATCGCTCACCTTGACGATGCCGAGCGAGGAGCCGAAGTGGGCAGGCTTGACGAACACGGGCAGCCCGAGGCGAGCGATCGCGGCGGGGCTGTCGTCGTTCCGGCGCAGGCCCACGTAGTCGACCTGGGGGATGCCGGCGGCCACCATCAGCTCCTTGAACAGCACCTTGTCCAGGCACACCGCCGAGGCGGCCACCCCGGCGCCGACGTAGGCAACGTCGAGCATCTCGAGCATCCCCTGCACCGTGCCGTCCTCGCCGAAGGGGCCATGGAGGGCGGGGAACACCACGTCCACCCCGAGTAGCCCCCTGCCCGGGGTGACGCTCAACGGCTCGTCCTCGCGCCGCCACACCCCGTCGCGGCCGATCTCGATCTCGACCACGCGATGTCCCGCCGCCTGCAGGCCGTCACGGACGGCAGCGCCGGAGGAGAGGGAGACCTCGTGCTCAGACGAGCGACCTCCGGCGAGCACGGCGAGCGCGAGTGGATCTGTGATCGGGTGCTCGCTCACGGGTCCTCAACCGGCCGCTGCCGGCGGCGGCGTGGGGGTGCTCGTGGTGGGCGTCGTGGTCGTGGGCGTCGTCGGGGTGGTTGTGGTGGGAGTTGTGGTGGGAGTGGCGAGGACACCTACGGAGATCGTCACGGTGGCACCCTTGCGCGCCTTGGCTCCGCCCGCGGGGCTCTGTTCGAGGACCATCCCCACCTGTGACTGTTCAGTCGTGGACTGCGAGGTCGACTTGGGCTTGAAGCCGGCCTGCGAGAGCGCGGCGGCGGCCTGCGTCTCGCTTTCACCGACGACGTTGGGAACCGCCGTTTCCTTGGGTGCCTGGGCGACGGTCAGGTCGACCTTGTTGCCGGCGTGCACCGAGGTTCCGCTGGCAGGCGACTGTGCGAGCACGATGCCCGGCGTCTGAGCGCTCGAGACCTTCTGCGTCACCGTCCCGAGTTCCAGTTCGTCGTTGCTCAGCGTGGCTTCGGCCGCCGACTGCGACTGTCCGACCACATCGGGCACGCGTACGGGCGCGGGCCCGCTGGAGACGAGCACGGTCACGGGGCTGCCTTCCTGCACGTCTGTGTGGGCTGAGGGTTCGGTTGCGATCACGCGCCCTGCTGCGATGGTGGCGCTTGGCTCCTTCTTGATCGCCGGCTTGAAGCCGGCCTTGCGCAATCGCGCGCTGGCTTCGGCCGCGGTCAGGCCGCTGACGTCCACCAACGACGCGCTGCCCGGGCCACCGGAGACGACGATCTTCACCTGGGCGCCCTTTTCGACGGCGCTGCCGGCTGCCGGCGACTGGCTGATGACCAGGCCCGTGGGAACAGAGGTGCTGGCGGCGAGCGAGGGCACGGCGACCAGGCCGGCGCGCCTGAGCGTGCTCCCGGCGGCCTGTTCGCTCTGGCGCACGACCGGCGGCACGGTGACCGTGTGCTTGGACTGGCTGAGCACATAGGCGAGCACGGCCACACCGATCAGCACGAGCGCCGCGAGCGCCCACCACAGGCCGCGGCGGCCGGGGCCGGGCTCACCCTGCTCGGGGCCGTACTCCTCCACGAACTGCCCTCCGGGGGCGAGCAACAGTGCTCCCGTGGGCGCCTCGACCGCGGTCGGGGCAGGGAGATGTTGGGGCTCGTGGGCGACGCCGGCGAAGGCGGGAAGCGCGTCGCGCTCGTGCTGCAGAGCGGCGATCAGCTCGTCGGCGTCGGCGTAGCGCTGCCCAGGCTCCTTGGCCAGCGCGCGCAGGACCACGGCGTCGAGCGACGGCGGGATCGCCGGGTTGAGCTCGCTGGGGACACGGGGGGTCGCGGAGACCTGCTTGAAGGCGATCGCCACGGCCGTTTCCCCCTCGAAGGGAACCACGCCTGTGAGCAGCTCGTAGAGGATCACGCCGACCGAGTAGAGGTCGGAGGCGCCGCTCACGTTCTGCCCCTGCGCCTGCTCGGGTGAGAGGTACTGGGCGGTGCCCATGATCGAGCCCGTGAGCGTCATGTCCGAGGCGCCCGCCCGTGCGATCCCGAAGTCGGTGACGCGAGCGCGACCCTCCTCGTCCACGATCACGTTGTGGGGCTTGAGGTCGCGGTGGATCACGCCGCGCCGATGCGCGAAGCGGGCGGCGCGGAGGATCTGGATCACGAGCTCGATCGCGCTCGCCGGGTCGAGGGGGCCCTGTTCGCGCACGATCGCCTTCAGCGAGCGCCCGGCCACGTACTCCATGGCGATGTAGTAGGTGCCGTTCCACTCGCCGCGGTCGAAGATCCCGACGATGTTGGGATGCGAGAGGGCAGCGGCACTGGAGGCCTCGCGGCGGAAGCGCTCGACGAACTCGTGGTCTTCGGCGAAGTGGTGGCGTAGGACCTTGACCGCCACCTCGCGCCCGAGCAGCTGGTCCTGGGCGAGGTACACGTCGGCCATGCCGCCGGAGCCGAGGCGCGAGATCACGCGGTAGCGGCCGTCGATGATCGTCTCGGGCTCAATCATGCAGGAGCCTTTCCATGATTTCGCGGGCGACCGGCGCCGCGAACGCCGCGCCCTGACCGGGCACGCCCTGGAGCGTCACCGCGATCGCCACCCGCGGATCGGCGGCGGGGGCGAAGGCGATGAACCAGACGTTGTTGACCCGGTTGCCGATCTGCGTCTCGGCGGTTCCCGTCTTGCCCGCCACCTGGATGCCGGGTATCTGGGCGGAGGTCCCGGTGCCTTCCTTGACGACAGCTTCCATCATCGAGGTGACGGCCGTTGCGGTGGAGGGCTTCATGACCTGCGACTGCACACGCGGTTCGACCTTTGTGACCGTGCGTCCTTCGGAGTCGACGATGCGCTGGGTCATGTGGGGCACCATCAGCTTGCCGCCATCGGCCACGGCGGAGGCGACCTCGGCCATCTGCAGCGCGGTCACTTCGAGTTTGTCCTGGCCGATGCCCATGCGCCCGACGTCGACGAGCGGGCTGGTGGGCGCGAGCACGCGTTCGCCGACGTGCTCGCCGCTGGCCGACATCTGCGCCGCGGGGTAGTCGAGCTCGGGCTTGCGGTTGAAGCCGAAGCGATCCATGTAGCGCGCCATCGTGCGCTTGCCGAGGTGTTCGGCCACCTGCGCCCAGACGGTGTTGACGGATTTGGCCAGAGCCTGGGTGAGCGTGATCTGCCCGAAGCTCTCGTTTTCGTCGTTTTTGAGAGCCACGCCGGAGACGGGGATGTCGTTGCGGCCGCTGAGGGTGGAGTCGGCGGTGAAGGCGCCGCTGTCGATCGCGGCCGTGGCGGTAACGACCTTGAAGGTCGATCCGGGGGCGTAGCCGAACTGGACGGCGCGGTTGAGCAGCCGGCCGCTGGGGTCCCGTTTGACAGCTTCGGCTCCACGTGTGGTGCGCAGCGAGTTGGGGTTGTAGCTCGGCGAGGAGGCCATCACGGTGACAGCGCCGCTGCGGGGTTCGAGTGCGACGACTGCGCCCTTGTGTCCGGCGAGGGCGGTGTTGGCGACCTGCTGGGCGCGGGGGTCCAAGGTGGTGATCACCTTCTCGCCCACGGGCTTCTTTCCCTGGAGCTGGTTGAGGATCGTCTGCAGGTTGCTCACGCTCTCGCCCGTCAGTTCCTTGTTGCGGTACTCCTCCAGGCCGGCCGAGCCAAGCCCCGTGTAGTAGTAGCCGAGCGCCTGCGCGAACTTCTCGCCTGCTGGATAGGTGCGTTCGAAGGTGCCTTCGCCGCGGGGCACGCTGTGTGCGAGCACGGTGCCGTCGGCGGCGACGATGGGGCCACGGTCGATCCGCTCCTGCTTGAGCAGCATGCGGGCGTTGAGCGGGTTGTTGCGCAGCGAGGAGGCTTCGAAGACGGTCCAGCGCGAGGTGAAGGCGACGAGCAGCGCGAACAGCAGTACCACGAGGCCGTACAGGCGAACGATCGGACGGTTCATCGCGAGCGCCTCATTCGAGCTCGCCGAGTTCGAGGCTGCGGATCAGCGAGGCGCCGTCCGCTTCGGAGCGCAGCGAGTGGTCGAGCAGCGTCTTGCGGCGTTCGGGTGAGAGCGTGGAGGCGCTGACCCCGGAGACGTAGTCGCTGCTGTACAGCGCGAGGTTGCCAGGGAGCCGGTAGGGGACCCCCTGGTAGAGGGTGATGAGGCCCCTGTTGTTGGTGGCGATGAAGTACACGGACTGCAGCGCCAGGTAGGCACCCGCGGCGAGTAGCCCGAGGACGGCGAGGGTCACGCTCGACACGACCGCCCGGCGCACGCGACGGCGGCGGCGCTGCTGATCGGCCACGACTCCGGGCTCGCCGCCGGCCGGGTGCCTGGGCGTGCGCACGCGCGTCTGCGGCGCGGGCGCGACCACGGCGGGTAGGCCGGTCATCGTCACGGGCTCCTCCGCGGCGGCAGGATTGCCCCTCAGTACCTCCTCCAGGCGCAGCAGCACCACGGTGACGTTGTCGCGCCCCCCGGCCTCGTTGGCGGCTGCGATCAGGGCCTCGCCGGCGTCTCGCAGCGGCTCGTTCGCGCGCAGGGTCTCGGCGATCAGCGCCTCGGAGATCATCGTGGTCAGCCCGTCGCTGCAGAGCAGGTAGACGTCGCCGGCGCGGGCGCGAAACGAGCGCGTGTCGACCTCGACGGCGCCCTCGGGACCGAGGGCGCGCGTTATCACCGAGCGCTGCGGATGCTCGACGGCTTCCTCAGGTGTGAGGCGCCCCTGGCGCAGCAGCTCATCGACGAGCGAGTGGTCGTCGGTCAGGCGCAGCAGCTCGCCGTCGCGCCAGCAGTAGGCGCGACTATCGCCCACGTGGGCGATCGCGACGTCCTCCTCGCCGACGTAAACAGCGGTGAGCGTGGTTCCCATCCCCGCCTGCTCGGCGTTTACGTGGGAGAGCTCGTGGATGCGCGAGTTGGCGGCCTGGGCCAGCTCGGCGAGGGCGAGCTCGGGCTCGCGGGCATCGGGCAGGCCCGGCTCGAAGGACTCGACGGCGATGCGTGAGGCGACCTCGCCGGCCTGCGCGCCGCCCATGCCGTCGGCGACCACGAACAGCGGTGCGCGGGCGAGCAGCGAGTCCTCGTTGGCGCGGCGCTGGCGCCCGGTATCGCTCCCGGCGTACTGCTCGGCGACGCGCAGCACGGCTCAGCCGACCTCGAAGGAGAATTCGCTGTCGCCGATGCGCACGCGGTCGCCTGGGTGCAGCGGCCTCGGCGTCTGCAGCAGCTCCTCGTTGAGATAGGTGCCGTTGGTCGAGTCGAGGTCTTCGATGATCACGCTGTTGGCCTGCTCGTAGACGAGCGCATGGCGCGAGGAGGCGAAGGGATCGTCGAGGCGGATCTCGGCGCGCTCGCCGCGGCCGAGCACGAGCTCACCGTCGAGGTCGTAGATCATGCCGGGGTCGTGCCCGGGCGCTCGCTCGACGACCAGGCGCGGCGAGCGCATGACGGCTCCGGCGCTGCCCAGGCTCGACGCCGAGTAGAGCCCCGTGGCATCCATCGCGCGGGGGTCCGCCGCTCCGGCCTGTGGCGAACCGAGCGCGGAGCGGCCCCCGAGATCGCGTTTGGCGCTGCGAGCGACCCACAGCAGGAACAGGTAGAGCACACCGAGGAAGCCGAACTTGAGCGCCACGGATACGGGTTCGAGCGTGTTCATCCCAGCTCGAACACGATCTCTGTGGAGCCTAGCTCGAGGCGATCGCCCGAGTCCACGGGCTGAGCGTCGTGCACCGGGCGGCCGTTGAGCAGCACACCGTTGGTCGAGCCGAGGTCGGAGATCGTCCAGCCGCCCTCGACTGGGCGCAGCTCGGCGTGGTGGCGGGAGATGCCTGCGTCTTCGATCACTATCTCGCAGCTGCGGCTGCGACCGATCACGCCGCCTTCGGGTGGCACGAGCAGGCGCCGCCCTCCGACGGCCAGCAGAGCGCGGGGGGTGCGCCGGCGCGAGCGCGCCTCCTCGACGGGGCCGCCCACGCGCGCCGAGGTGCTGTAGATCATCGTCTGGCCGTGCTCCTCCTCGCTGCGCTCATGGAGCTCATCACTGTGACCGCGCGCGCGGACCAACCGGGCTTGGATCCCGAACTCGCCAAGCGCCAGGCGCTCGTCGGTGTGGAGCTCGATGTGCGGCGGCGAGGCGAGGATCAGGTTCTCACGACGGGCGTGCTCGAGCAGGTAGGCGCACAGTTCGTCGATGACCTCGTGCTCGACGCCCTCATAGCGCTCGCGGTCCTGCTGGGAGAGCCACACCGAGTACTCGTTGGGCACATATACGCGTGACACGGACACGGTGCGGTGGGCGTCCATCTCGCGGGCGAGCTTGCGGGCGAGCTCCATTGGGCTCACCTCGGAGCGGAACACGCGCCCGAAAGCCCCCTCGACGAGGTTTGCGATGGTGGTCTCCACGCTCTTGAGCAGGTTCATAGGCAGACGGTCAGGCAGATCGGTCGGAGAACGGCCGGCAACCGCAAGCCATGCTACGCAGCTACGTCAGACCGGGCCGCGCAGAGCGCGGGCGGCGACTGCGAGCAGGCCGGCGAGCACGGCGCCGAGTATCAGCCCGCGGGGGGTCGGAGGAGCGCCGGAGGCGGCCAGGCCGCTGACGAGCGACGGCGTGGCGGCTGCGAGCGCACCCGTCCACACGACCGCGGCGAGCATGTCCAGGACCGCGCTGCGGCCACGCACGAGCAGCGGCAGCAGGACAGCGCCACAGCCCCACAGCAGGGCGCCGAGGAGCGACCCGAGCGCAAGCAGCGGGAGGATGACGTGGACGGCGGTGGTCGATATCGACCCCTCCCAGACACCACGAGCAGGGTGCGAGGCGGGATCACCCAGCCACAGTCGGCGGCCGAGCAGCGGCGCGGCGAGGATCAGCCACCAGTAGCCGAGTGCCCCGTGCACGAGCCGCTCGCGCCAGCGCGAAGCCTGCCCGGCAACTGCGGGGAAGGCGCCGGCGAGTCCAGCCAGGCCGAGGACGGGCGCCAGCAGGCACATCAACCAGCCGGCGCCGACACGGGCGGTGCGCGGCTCGGAGGGCGCGACGATCAGCGGGGCGAGGGCGGCGAGGATCAGCAGACCGACCCCGGGCCGCCCGACAGCGACCTGCCATCCGACGAGGAGCAGCGCCCCCGCGATCCACACGGCGCGGGGCAGCGTGAGACGCTGCGAGCGCTCGGGGGCCTCGGCCACGACTGGCGGCTGGGGAACCTCACCGAGCTCGGCGGGAGGCGGCGCGGACACGGGGAGCCTGGCGCGGAGGGGCCGCCGAAGCGTTTGGCCACCCTCGAGCGTGGGTTCGGGCACACGCGAGGGACGCCGACGGCGCGGGGCCAGCCCCTGCTCGACGGCGTCCTCGAGCACGAGCTGCAGATGCTCGAGCGAGCCGCGATCCTCGGCGACGGGGGCAAGCGCCCCGTCGAGGGCGTCGGTGAGCGCCCGCGGCAGGTCCCTGCGGGCGCGCGAGAGCTCTGCGAGCGGGCGCCCGATGCGACGGGCGGTCGCGGCGGGGGTGGGGCCGCGAACGGGGTTCACCCCGGACAAGGCCTCGTAGAGCACGAGCGCGAGCGCGTACAGGTCGGCCTCGACTCCGACAGAGCCGCCCTCGGACTGCTCGGGGGCCATGTAGGCGAGCGTGCCGAGCACGTCGCCGGTGCGCGTCAGGGCGTCCTCGCCCACGAGGCTGGCGCCGCCGAAGTCGGTGAGCTTGGCGGCCTCCTCAGCGCTGCGCGGCCGGTCGGGCACGAGCACGTTCTGGGGCTTGATGTCGCGGTGGATCACACCACGGGCGTGGGCATGGGTGAGCGCGCCGGTGAGGGCGAGCCCAATCTCGATCGCCTCCTCGTCGGCGAGCTCGTTGCGGGCGATCAGCTGGGCGAGCGTCTGCCCGTGCACGAGCTCGGAGATCAGGTAGAAGGCACCTTCGACCACGCAGGCCTCGTGCAGGGCGACGATGGCGGGGTGGGCGAGCCGCGCCGTGGCCTGCGCCTCGCGGGTTGCACGCTCGCGGTCGCCGTCGGGGCCGAGCCAGATCCGCTTTACGGCCACGTCCCTGCCGAGCAGCTCGTCGTGGGCGCTCCAGACGACCCCGAAGCCTCCCGAGCCGAGGCGCTCGAGCAGCTGGTAGCGGCCGAGGACGAGGCCGCGATCGCCGGGGCTCACCAGCTGCGGGGTCTCCTCCCTGACGGGGGCGCGGAGACGCGCGATACGCCGTGTGGGACCCCCCTCGGGGGAGGCGTCTGTGCGCGGGCGCGGCGCTTGGACGAGGGTTCGCTCAGACTCCACCGGGTGCCGCGTTCGCCGCCCTCGGGTGCTGTCCCTGCACCGGACGGCAGGAAAAGACGCTCTGACCGAGAACTTGCAGGCTCGTCAGGTAGTTGGCCTGCAGTCATACTGGGGCCCTTCCTGAAGTCCCTGTAAAGGAGCTGTTGGCTTTTGTCGTTCTTTGACGATGGCGAGGAGGAGACCGCCACTCGGCCGTCATCGCGCACGGCGCAGCGGCCCAGACCGCGCCGCCCTCAGCACACGGGGGGGCCTGGCGGCTATGACCAGCACACGCTGATGGTGCGTCGTCGCATTGCGGCGGGGGTGGCGGTGGTGGTGTTGATCGTGATCGTGCTGGTGATCAACAGCTGCGTCAAAGGCGAAAAGACGCAGTCGCTGAAGAACTACAACCGCGAAGTGAGCAGACTGGCCGAAGAATCGGGCTCGCAGGTGGCCCAGCCGCTGTTCACGCAGCTGGCCGGCGCGTCGGGCAAGTCGGCGCTGGACGTCCAGGTGCAGATCGACCAACTGCGGATCGCGGCGCAGACGATCGCGACCAAGGTCAAGGGCCTGAGCGTGCCCGGTGAAATGGTCGACGCGCAGCGTGCGCTGCTGCTCACGGCCGACCTTCGCGTCGAAGGGATGAACAAGCTCGCGGCGCTCGTGCCGCAGGCGCTGGGAAGCAAGAGCAAACAGGCCGCGGCGCAGATCGCGGGGGACATGGAGATCTTCCTCGCTTCGGACGTGCTCTACTCCCAGCGCGTGGCTCCGCTGATCGAGCAGACGCTCGCGTCGAACGGCATCCAGGGCTTGAGCACGTCCGCCACGCGGTTCGTGCCGAACATCGGGTGGCTGGAACCGAGCATGGTGCTTGCGCGGCTCACGGGGCAGGGCTCAAGCTCATCCCAGACCAATCAACCGGTGACGGGCAACCACGGAAGCGCCCTGAAGACGGTGAGCGTGGGAACGAACGCGCTCGCGCCTGAACCGACTCTGAACCACATCAGCGGCGGCGCCAACCCGACGTTCACGGTCCAGGCCGAAGACTCGGGCGAATTCTCCGAGACGAACGTCAAGGTCAACATCACGGTCACGGCGGGGGGCAAGCAGTACAAGGCGACGCATACGATCGAAAAGACCGAACCGGGCAAGTCGGTCAACGTGGAAATACCCGTCACCGGGATCCCACTCGGCTCCGCGGCGAAAATCGAAGTGAGCATCGCAGGCGTGCCGGGCGAGAACGACCTCGAAAACAACAAGGGCACGTTCCTGGCGATCTTCGGCCAGTAGTCGGATCTGCAGGCGGCGTGATCGCCGTGCGCGGCGTGACGCCGCCGCCACCGGCTAACTTGTGCCAATGCTCGCCACTGTCACCGACACCCAGGGCATCATTGCGATTGCGGCAGCGGCGGTTGCTGTGGCTGCGCTGTTGGGCTGCCTCGCGCTGAGCGTCAGCGTGCGGCGCCTACGTTCTGCCCAGCGGGTGGTGCTGGGCAGCGAGCAGCGCCCGCAGGACCTGGTGGCGCACGCAGCGGCCCTACAAGAGGCCTTCGAGGCGCTGCGCGAGTATCTGGATGAGGCGGCGGCGCGCCGGGACGGCCGCCTGGCGGGGGTGGAGACGGCGCTGCGGGGGACGATCGCCCACCGGGCACTGGTGCGCTACGACGCCTACAACGAGCTCTCGGGTCAGCAGTCGATGTCGATCGCGCTACTCGACGACGAGCAGTCGGGGATCGTGCTGTCGTGCATCCACCACCGCGACCAAGCGCGCGTGTACGGCAAGCAGGTTAACGGTGGCCGCGGCGAACTCGAGCTCTCACCGGAGGAGGCCGAGGCGGTGCGCCTGGCGATCTCCGGCGAGGGCAGGCTCCCGGCGGGAGATGAGCACGCCGCCTGAGGCACCGGCCGGGCGCCCTCGCGTCGGCTACCTCGGTCCGCAGGGAACCTTCAGCGAGGAGGCCCTGCTGGACAGTGCCATCCCGGACAGCGTGGAGCCGGTGGCGTTGGCCACGATCTACGACACGGTGATGGCGATCAGGCGCGGCGAGGTGCGCTTTGCGATCGTACCGATGGAGAACTCGCTCGAGGGATCGATCAACCTCACGCTGGACCTGCTGGCGGAGGAGGCGAGCGACGTGAAGATCGTGGGCGACGCGCTGCTGCGGGTGCGCCACTCGCTGATTGCCTCAGAGCCGCTGGAGCCGGCGCAGATCGACACGGTGGTCACGCACCCGCAGGTTCCGGGCCAGTGCACACGCCTGCTCCACGGCGAGCTGGCGCACGCGCAGGTGCTGCCGGCGAGCTCAACGGCCGAGGCTGTGCGCAGCGTGACGAGCGAGCCACGGCGGGGGCGTGCAGCGCTGGGCACGACGCTTGCGGCTGAGATCTACGGCGGGACGGTGATCCGCGAGGGCGTGGAGGATCGAGCCGACAACGAAACGCGTTTTGTGTGGCTTGCGCGCGAGGCCGACAGCAAGCTCTCCCCACCGCTGCGCGAGAGCGCGAGCAGCGAGTGGAAGACATCGCTCGTGTTCTGGGGTACCGGCGGCGCCCAGCCCGGCTGGCTGGTGCGCTGCCTGACTGAGTTTGCGCGTAGGGAGATCAACCTCACGAAGATCGAGTCACGGCCTCGCCGCGAGTGGCTGGGCAGCTACATGTTCTTTGCCGATCTCGCCGGCCGAGCCGAGGACATACGTGTGGCCGAGGCGATCGCTGAGATCGAACCCCTGTGCGATGTGGTGCGCATCCTCGGCTCATACCCCGCGGTGCGCCTGCGGAGGTGAACGCCGAGCCGTGGCCGCCACTCAGGCAACGCGCGCAGTCAGCGCCCCCGCTACACTCGGCGCTGAAGATGGAGAGCACAGTCCCACCAGAGCCGGTGGGGTCCGTGTCGCCTTCAGAGCACCAGCGGCACGGACCTGACTCATCGCCCCCGGGGGCGATGGGTGGTCGGGTGCTCGTCTTGAATGCCACGTATGAGCCGATCAACGTGTGCACTGTGCGCCGCGCGGTGGTGCTGCTGCTCAAGCAGAAGGCCGAGCTTTTGGAGCGCAGTCGCTGGGAGCTGCACTCCGAGAGCTCGACGCTTGCACGCCCCGTTGTCATCCGGCTGGTCACCTATGTGAACGTGCCGCGCGATGCCCACCGCCGCAAGATCACACGGCGGGCTGTGTTCGCGCGCGACAGCTGGACGTGCCAGTACTGCGGCTCCCGCTCGAACCTCACAGTCGACCATGTGATTCCGCGCTCGAAGGGCGGGGGCTCCAACTGGGAGAACATCGTGGCCTCCTGCGCCCCCTGCAACAGGCGCAAGGGAGACCGTCTGCCGCGGCAGGCGGGCATGCACCCACGCCATGCTCCGCGTACGCCAAAGGCGGAGATCTTCATCCACGTCGCCAGCCCAACCATCCCCACAGCCTGGCTGCAGTACCTCCCCCAAGCGGCGTAGCCGATGGGCCGCGGCTGGTGCTTGCTGTGCGACCGGCGCATGCGCCGGTCGTCGGGGCGCACATGTGCGCCCCGGATCAGGCCGCATGCGGCCTGATCTCCCTACCTCTACCTCGAGTCGAGACACGAAGGGCGCCCCCTCGAGGACGCCCTTCGCGATACGGCTCTGACTGGAAAGACCGAGAGCGACGAAACTGCAGCCGGAGGGACCAGGACCGACGGTCGTCTCGGGGTGTCCCGGGTTGGATTCCGCTAGGCGGACCAGCCTCCCGACCTAGTGGCCGGTCACCTCCAGGGTCCCGCGAAAACTGTCACTCAACGTTTGGACCACCTCCTTTCTCTGGTCAATCCAGAGTAGCGAACGGTGCTGACGTGGGCGCCACAGCGGTGCCCTGTGATCAGTTGATGATCACTCCGAACTCCTGGGCGTAGGTGGCGCCGGGTGCGCCGGCGGCAAGCGAGGAGGGGACTGCGGGCGTGATGCCAATGCCGGTTTCTGTGTACTTGCTTTCAAGGATGTTGGCCAGGTGGCCGGGCGATGCGATCCAAGCGGAGACGATCGACTG
>DATARM010000037.1:0-5158 GCA_036264155.1 Solirubrobacteraceae bacterium | reverse complement strand
CCGGCCACCGAGCGCGCGGCGCTGGCGGCCAGCGGGAACTCCTCTGGAGCGCCGTTGCGCGCCCAGCCGGCGTAGTAGAGCAGCGAGCGGCCGTTCTCGAGCTGGCGCAGCACCTCCGTGAGGCCGTGCTTGACCGCCTGGTATGAGCCGATGGCGCGCCCAAAGGTGAAGCGCTCCTTGGCGTAGGCCACGGACACGTCCAGGGCGGTCTCGACGCTGCCGAGCGACTCGGCGGCGATCAGGCACTGGGCGAGGTGCCATGCGCCCGCCAGAGCCTCCACGGGGGTGTCGAGCACAGTCGCGGGAGCGTCCTTCAACGAGACGTGCCCGAGTGAGCGGGTGGCGTCGTAGCGCATCTCCGCCACCACTGAGACACCCGGGGCGGAGCCCTCGATCGCGACGCCGACAGGCTTGCCGCCTGTGCCCCCTTGTGGGGTATCGAGCAGCGCCACGCCCACGAGCAGATCCGCACCGGGAGCGTCGGGGACGAAGGCCAGCTCACCGCTGATCTTGACCTGGCCGTCGGCACCGGTGGCCGTGGGCGCGGCCGAGCGCGCTAGCCCGTGGGCCGGGTCGGCGCTCCAGTCCTCTGCGAGGTCGTCGGGCGGGCACACGGGCAGGTAGACGGCGCGCTTCTCGCCCGTGGCGAGCTCGTCGAGCATCGGCGCCTCGCCGGCGGCGCCGAGGATGGCCGTGGCGGGGAGGTGCCCGAGCAGCGGGATGCCCGCCAGCACGCGCCCGCACTCACCGAGCACGAGCATCGCGTCGAAGGCGTCGAGCCCCGCGCCGCCGTGGGCCTCGTCGATCAACAGGCCGGGCCAGCCGGCCTCCTTGGCCATCGGCCACAGGTCGGGCAGCGCGCCCTGATCCTCATCGAGCGCCTCGCGGGCGGCCTCGAGTGTCTTGAAGCGCGAGAGCGCCCCGCGGGCGGCCTCGCGCAGGAACTCCTGCTCGTCTGACAGTGCCAGGTTCATGCCGCAGCTCCTTCCTTGGAGCGCAGCTCCGAGAACGGGATTCCCTTGTCCAGGCGCGGCTCGGGGGGCAGCCCGAGCACGCGCTCGCCGATCGTGTTGCGCAGGATCTCTTCGGTCCCGCCGGCCGACTTGAGGCCGGGCAGGAACGAGATCATGTAGGCCCACTCGCTGTCCTCGAGCAGGGCGTCGGGGCCGATCACGTCCGTGATCAGGTCCCCGGCCTTGATCGCGCCGCTGACGATCGTGACCTTCGCCAGCCCCGCCTCGGGACCTGGGATCTGGCCTTTCTGCAGGGCGGTGAGCGTGCGGTAGCCGGTGAAGCGCACGGCCAGCAGTTCGCTCGCCACCTCGCCCAGCTTGTGGCGCACCTCGGGGTCGCGCCGCGCGTCGGGATCGGAGGCGATCGCGCCGGCGAAGCGCGTGGAGTTGTAGCCCAGGCCCTCGCCGCCCAGCCCGATCGTGACGCGCTCGAACATCAACGTGGTCAGGGCCGTGCCCCAACCGTTTCCAACCCCGCCCACGACAGCATCGGCGTCGACTGCGAGGTCGTCGAAAAAGACCTCGTTGAACTCGGCCTCGCCCGATATCTGGCGCAGGCCGCGGATGGTCACGCCCTCGCCGTCCATGGGCACGACGAACATCGTCAGGCCCTTGTGCTTGGGCAAGTCGGCGTCGGTGCGCGCCAGCAGCAGCCCATATGAGGCGAATTGGGCGTTGGTCGTCCACACCTTCTGCCCGGAGATGCGCCAGCTGCCGTCCTCCTGCTTGCGGGCGCGGGTCTGCACCGCAGCCAGGTCGGAGCCGGCGGCCGGCTCGGAGAACAGCTGGCACCAGACCTCGTCGCCGTGGAGCATCGCGCCGAGATAGCGGGTCTTCTGGTCCTCTGAGCCGTGGGCGATGAGCGTGGGGCCGAGCATGCCCACGCCGATCGCATCGAGGATGCCTGGGACTTTGGCGCGGGCGATCTCCTGGTTGGAGACGACCTGCTCGATCGGTCCGAGGCCCTGGCCGCCGTACTCCTTTGGCCAGGTCACTCCCGCGAGGCCCGCCTCGGCGAGCTTGCCCTGCCAGGTGCGGCGGGCTTTCAAGATCTCCTGCTCGTCCTCGAGCGCTCCTGGGCCCGTCAGGACGGGGGCTTCAGCTTTGTGCTCCTCCAGCCAGCTTCGCGCTTGGGCGCGGTAGGCGGCCTGCTCCGGTGTGTCGTCGAGATCCACAGCTTCTCCTTTGGCTGACTGGCCAGTCAATCCTCGTGAAAGGGGAACGGTACTCCACGCGCGGCGAGTGTGCTCAGGCGCCGGGAGGCAGGGACGCTTCGGCGATGCGGGGCAGGTGGTAGACGTCGTAGAAGCCGCGATCGAGAAGCTGGCGCGCCTGGGTGCCGGGGGCGTTGGAGTTGAGGATCACGACGCCCAGGCGCACGCCGTGGCGTTCGGCGGTGGCCACGAGACAGCGCCCGGCAGCTTCGGTGTAGCCGGTCTTCAGTCCCGTGATCCCCGGGTAGTGGTAGATCAGGAGGGGGTTGTTGTTGTATAGGTAGAGCTTGCCGCCCTTGATCGGGAAGGGCAGCACGGCCGAGTAGGTGTGGGTGACCTGGGCGATCCGCGGCTGTTCGAGGTCGACGTGGGCGAGCACGGCGAGATCGGCCGCGCAGGAGAAGTTGTGAGCGTCGTAGTAGCCCGAGGGGGAGGAGTAGCGGGTGCAGCCCATGCCCAGGCCGGCCGCCTCCTCGTTCATGCGCTTGACGAACGCGCTGACGCTGCCGGCCACGTGCTGGGCGAGGGCCACGGCGGCGTCGTTCCCCGATGGCAGCAGCAGGCCGTAGAGCATGCTCTCCAGACGCACGTGCTTGCCCAGGGGCAGCACTCCGACCTTGGACCCGTTGGTGTCGATTGCCTGCTTGGTGACGAGCACGGGGGCGTCCGCGGGCGCGGACTTGACGGTCAAGAGCGCGGTCATCATCTTGGTCAGGCTGGCGATGGGCACGCGCTGATAGGCGTTGTGCTGCCACAGCACCTGTCCGGTGGAGAGGTTGAACAGCAGACCGGCCCGCGGCGGCGAGTGGAAGGTGAGGTGGACGGGGTTGGCGGGAGGTGTGGAGATCCCTGCGAGGGCGAGCGCGGGCTTGGCCAGCGGCAGTCCGTAGGCGGAGAGACTCGGGGCGAGCACGTGCTTGGCGACGGAGTGGGCAGCGACCCGGCGACCGGATACATGCGCGCTGCTCTTGGAGCGGTGGGCCAGCGCCATCACGCCGCCGGCGACTAGCACGGCAATGAGCAGCGCCCCGATTGCCATCAGCTGGCGGCGCCGTCGACGCTTGGCGGCCAGCGCCCGTCGGGCGTGGCTCTGGCCGTGGGTCATGAACGGAGATGTGCTCATGGGGGCGGGGGTGGGGGGTTGCGCAGTGCGCCGATGACGCCGATGGCGAGCATCAGCAGGATGAACACGGACAGCGCTCCCGCGAGGGTAACCCCCTGTTCGGCTATCGCGTCGAAGGTGAGGAACCCAAAACCGAGGATGAACACCAGCGCCACGGCCAGGACGAGCAGGCGGGTCACGTGGGCATCCGGGTGGGCAGATCCATCACGCCCAGTACACCGGTAGCGCCGGGCGGCTCGCTCGACAGCGCACGAACAGCCTGATCGCGAGCAGGCCGAAGGCGAAGCCGCCGATGTGAGCGAAGTAGGCGACGCCTTCGCTGGTCGATCCGATCCCGCCCGCCCCGGAGAGACCGCCGAGGCCGAAGTAGAGCTGCTCGAGGAACCAGAAGCCGAGCAGGAGGATGGCCGGGACCTCGACGATCGTCACAAAGAAGATGATGAACACGAGCGTCAGCACGCGCGCCCTTGGATAGAGCAGGATGTAGCCGCCGAGCACGCCGGCGATGGCTCCGGAGGCGCCGAGCGTGGGTCCGGTGGAGCTCGGTTCGACGGCCACCTGGGCGCCGAGAGCGACGAGGCCGCCGAGCAGGTAGAAGGCCACGTAGCGCGGTCGGCTCATGGAGTCCTCGACGGTGGGGCCGAAGATGGCGAGGAACAGCATGTTGCCGAAGATGTGCAGGAAGCTTCCGTGCAGGAACATCGAGGTGAAGACCGTCTCCCAGGTGGCGGGCTGAGCCCCGGGTGTCCCCACGACGCCCGGCTGACCTTGGCAGGCGACCCCCGTGCCAAGGCCTTCCGGCGTGTGCAGGGTGACGAGCGCGCAGTGCTTGCCGGGGTGGGTGAGCTCGTAGGGGATGGCGCCGTAGTGGACGGCCACGCTGTTGGCCGGTCCTCCGAAGAAGCTGCCGCCGTGGCGGATCTCCAGCAGGTAGGCGATCACGTTGATTGCCACGAGCGCGACGGTGATGATCGGAAACCGCGCCAGCGGAATGTTGTCTTTGATGGGGAACATCGCGGCCGGGGGCCGCCGGGAGTTCTATGCGCGGGCGGCCAGCGGACCGCTGCCGGCGAGCGGCTGCGGGACGTGCTGGTCGGCGTGGTAGGAGGAGCGCACGAGCGGACCCGCGGCGACGTGGTCGAAACCGAGCGCGTAGGCGGCCTCCTCGAGCGCGGCGAACTCGTCGGGGTGCCAGTAGCGCACGACCGGCAGGTGACGCTCTGAGGGGCGCAGGTACTGCCCCACGGTCAGCACGCGCACGCCGTGCTCGCGCAGCGCGCCGAAGGTCTCGACCATCTCCTCGTGGGTCTCGCCCAGTCCGACCATGAGCCCCGACTTGGTCACCACCTGCCCTTCGCCGAGCTCGCCGGCCAGGCGCAGGACGCGGCAGGAGCGCTCGAAGCGCGATCCGCGACGGGCGATCGAGTACAGCCGCGGCACGACCTCGACGTTGTGGTTGAACACGTCGGGCCGCTCGGCGATGACCTTGGCGAGAGGCATCTCCTGTCCCTGGAAGTCGGGGGTGAGGATCTCGATCTGGCAGTTGGGCGCCTGGCGGCGTACCTGGCGGATGACGCCGACGAACGCCGAGGCGCCCTTGTCGGGCAGGTCGTCGCGGTCGACTGAGGTGATGACGGCGTGGCGCAGGCCCATGCGGGCGATCGACCGTGCCACGCGGGCCGGCTCGAGCGGGTCGTTCCAAGTGGGCTTGCCGGTCTTGACGTTGCAGAAGCCGCAGCGGCGCGTGCAGGTGTCGCCGAGGATCATGAACGTGGCGGTGCCGCGCTCCCAGCACTCGCCCACGTTGG
>DATARM010000065.1:0-13641 GCA_036264155.1 Solirubrobacteraceae bacterium | reverse complement strand
GCCCAGGCGTACCCGCCACGCCGCTGGGATAGGGGGTTGGGCCGCTGGCACCGGGATAGACCGCCAGGTTCGGCTCGCTGAGACCGCCGAGAGTGGTTTCGCTTCCGCCGAAGCTGAACGTGGGTAGCAGGCCGGCGCTCTTGTAGGCGGAGCCGGCGGAGGGGTCGCCCTGCGAGGTGTTCCACGGGCCTTCGGAGACACTGTCCACACGCGGTGCTTCCGGCGAGTAGGTGGTCGAACGGGCTGCGACCGCGCCGCAGGCAAGAGCCAGCGAGCCGATGAAGGCGCCGAGCATGGCCATGGCGGGGGCGAAGGTGCTGAAGCGACGCAAGTGGTCTCCGATCATCGACGTGGACGAGCGCCTTCTATCACCTACCTGGAGTAGTTCAGGACTGCTTCACCAAATCGTCACGGACGCGCCCGAGCGCAATTTGCGACGATCGCGTCGACCTTGCAAGCGGTCCGAGTGTTCGAGTAGGTTCGAGCGACCACACTCACGTCAACGCGGCAAGGGAGCGGGCTGCCACATGAGGAAGATCGTCTTCGGAGCATCCCTGCTGCTGCTTTCGTGGATGGCGCTCGGCGTGGGCGTCGCAGCGGCACAGCTTGAACCGCCGCTCTTGCACTTCAGCGCGAGCGCTGCCGACGCTGCCTTCAACGGGCAGATTCTCCAGCACTACCCAGGCGCCAGATTCCCGGCCGCGGAGGGACACATGTGCCCCGAGACATACACGGGCTCCGAAGGTGAATACTCGGTCTGCTACGCCGAGTTCAAGACGGGGAGCACGTGGCATCTGGAGGGCGGCCAGGCCGACAGCGGGCCCGACGGCGTCGTTGTAAAGATCTCGACGCAGGCGCACTGGCGGCGAGCGTGGGTCAGGTGCCCGCTCCCGCACGGATCCCACGGCGCGCCAGGCAGGCTGTTCAGCAACTACAACTGCGGTCGCGAGCAGGTGAGCGACGCCTATCTCGTCGCTGTGGAGATCTACCCGAGTATCAGGATGCACCAGCACGTGAGCGAAGCCGGCTGGCAGTTCACCGAATCGGCCGGCTTCACGAGCCTGGGCGTCTTCCACGCCCACAGGAACGGCCGCACTTATGTGTTCAGCAACGCCGTGGGCGACGCCTTCCGGTACTCGCCTTAGACGCGAGTGTTCTTCAGGCGGTGGCGCTGACCGCGTACCAGTCGAGCTTCAGCTCGGGCGCACGTTCGCACACATCTGAGACTGCCTCCAACACGGCTCGACGGCCAATTGCAGCGCGTTCGTCCTGGGTGACCCAGACAGCCTCTTCGCGGTCGAGCATCGCGCGAACCTCCCCGCCAACCTTCGCGAAGCGCACATCGTCCCGTCGCGGGGGGATTCGCTCGATCAGCAGGTCCATGGCGTCCATGGGCGGTCGCTTGCCAGCGTGCCTTGTGATTCGGAAACGCATGGGAGCATCGTAGCGCCGAGGATGGGCGAGTCAAGAGTAGGAATGTCCCGCTTTGCAGGGGTTTGAGAAGGATAGAGGGGGTCGAGTACTTCCATTTGGCTCGCTTAACGCCCTTGGCGTCAGTTCGCGAGCAGACGCCGAAGCAGCGATCGCTTGCGCGGCTTTACGGGCTGGTTGGATGCCGCAGTCCGAGTTGAAGGCGCTGCGGATCGCTCCCGGCCAGGGAGACCATGCTCGGCGTGATGCAGATGGTGGCAGGAGTGACAGAGAACCACCAAGTCGGTGACGAGCTCCGCGCCGCGGCGCTCATAGGTGCGGTGGTGCACCTCGAGGCTCTCAGTGTGCCTCACGTCCAGCGAGCACGCGTTATCGGCACGCGCCAGCGCGGCTGCGCGAGTTCGCCTCCACTCGGGAGTCCTCAGGTAGAGCCGGTAAGGCATCGCACGAAGCTCGGCAAGTCGCTCAGCGCTGACGGGAGCATCCACGGCGTGTTCGACCGGCAGAAGCGCAGCTCTGGTCAAGCGCCAGGTGCCCCACTCTGGTTTCTCAACCAGACCGTCGCGCCTCAGGTTGGTCAGCGCCCAGGACAGGTCGTGATCGACCAGACGCGCGTACTTCTCGCCCGCACGCTCGGGTGGCGGCGCTGCCAGCTCGCGCCTGCTGAATCCACCGTCTGCCAGCGCACGCTCATGGATTGCGTCACGCCGTGCCTCGCCTCCAAGCGCCTTCAAGGCTTCGAGCGTCGCCGTCCTGGCCTTCTGGCGAAGAGCTCGCCGCTCGGCATCGTTCAGAGCTTTGGTCACGCGGTCTACTCGGTCACGCGGTTCCACATCTTGAGCCCCGCCCATTCATGGCCGACGGATGCACCCGGCCCGCTGCACCCACGCCATGACTAGGCTTGGTCTGTGTGCGTTGGCGATGAGACTCCAGTCGAGTGGGTTCCTGAGGTGATTGCGCCTTTGCTCGCGCGCTGGGACGAGCGGGTCCGCAGCGAGGTCAGCCGGTTTCGCGGTCTTCCCCCAGAGGTGGCCGAGCGGGAGAGCGTGCTCCGCGAGCCTGCAACCGAGGAGCAGGTGCGTGCGGCCGAGGAGCGGTTGGGGCTCAGGCTACCGGGGTCCTATCGCGCGTTCCTCCTCGTCTCAAACGGCGCAGACGCGTCCACGCTGGGTGCAGAGGAAGGCTTCGCACGGCATGGTTTCTTGCCGGTCGAGCAGATCGCGCCAGCCGCCGAGGCGGACTCGTTCTACGTCGACATCTGGACCGAGGATGAGGGCATGCTCAACCCCGAGAACGACAACCGGCCGCCACCCTCGAAGGGCGTCGATGTGGGGAACTTCGCGCCGATGCGCGATGCGCTCCTGATCAGCAGACCGCATGAAGCCTTTAGGGACATGCTCGCCCCGCGAGCTGGCGAGTCCGAGTGGGAGCTTTGGGCATGCGCGAAGGAAGGCTCGATCGCCTACCGCTCGTTCGGCGACTTCCTCCGCGCCGAGATCACCAGGCCCAGCTTCGGCCCGGAGCCCACTCTCGCCGATGACTACGTCGCCCAGGTCCACGCGGGACAGCACTGGATGCTCCACGCGCTAGCAGAGATCGATGACCCCAGGACCGGGGAGCTCGCCGTCGAGATCCTCCAGCAGGAGGATCCTCCGAGCGGCTGGCCCAGCACGAATCTCATGTGGGAGCGGGAGCGCGCGGTCCTGGCCGTTCACGTACTAGGGCTACTGGCGGACCCGCGGTTCATCCCAGCATTGCGAGCTGCGCTCGGGCGAGCGCGGGGAATGGACATGCGGCGCGCCGGCTTGGTCGCCATCGCTGCCTGCGGGGCCCCAGACGCGTTCGACTTGCTCTGCGACGCCGCGACCAGCGACACATACGACGAGGTTCGATTCGCCGCTGTAACGAGCCTCCCTCAACTCGACGACCCGAGAGCCTCCGACGTTCTGAAACGGGTAGAGGCCACAGACCCGATCGAGGAAGTAAGAGACCGCGCCCGAGAAATGCTCGAGAACCAATGAGGCACAGGACGCGGGGATGTGTCGTAGAGGACATCGCAGGACAGGGTCCAGAGAAGCTGCATGCGCCACCCACGCGATAAGGCAACTCGTGGCGCCTGCAGATGTTCCAATGGGCATGGCTCGTAGCCCCACAGTCCTCGCCGCGCTCGCTGTCGGCGTAAGCGTCGTTGTGCTTGGTGGCGTGCCCGCAGCTCGTGCGAACGAATGGGCCAGGCCAAGCGAATGGGGCGCAAAGACGATCTGCGCCAAGAGAAAGTGCAGGACAATCAGGGCGGATGCGAGGGTGCGCGTATTTCGCGCGACGGATCGCCACGGCTACGACATGATCTTCGGTGAATGGCGCCCCACACGCCAGATCACTGAGACTGGTGCGAACGAAGGATCACTCGTAGCGTCCGCGCTCACTGGCGCAAACTTCGCGTATGCAGTGCGGTCCGACCCCAGGGAACCCTTTGAGATGGTCCACGTCGAACATCTCCGCCCCGGACACGAAGGTGATATCGGCGGCGCCTGGCAAGCGGCAGAGAACCTTTCCGGATACGGCGTCCGGAACCTCGTCGTCACCGCGTCGGGAACGGCTGCGTGGCTGGTCGAAGGCCGCTTTTGGAATCCGGCGGCACGAGAAATGAGCCCGTCACTGAACTCGCGTGCCATCTTGTGCGCCGCACCAAGGACCGACGAACCGGCATTCCTCGCGTACGGGCTGGGCCTTTCACCATCTGCACTGACGACGGATGCAGAACACTGCTTGCCAGTGCGCGCTAAGCAGCTCCGCTGACCGCCGGCATTTGGGAGTGCGACCCGTCTGTGATCGCTGGACAGTAGTCGCCATGCAGAAGCTCCGGCGCTGGATCAAGGCCGTTGGGCCACACCACCGTTCGCGCCTCCTCGTCCACCCGAACCTGCCGGAAGTACGCGGGATCACGCAAGGGCTCGCCAAGTGTCCCACGAAGCAAGAAGGCGCAATCAACATCGCGCTCAACGCCGTCGTTGAACGCGACTCCAGTGCCTGCGCGCGCTCCCAGTTATCAGCGAGTTCGTCGGTATCGAGGCGTGCCCATGACGGACAAGCCGCAGCGCACGCGGCGGAAGCGATCCATTGAGAACCCTCAGGGAGACGAGATCGATCTGGGCGACCTCATCGCCATACTGGGCATGAAAGTGCGGCGGCGGATGTCCGGCCGGTACATCCAAATGAGGATCCCGTAGAACGTGGCCAGGCGAGGCATCACGCCAGTGACACACCAGATGGCTCGGAACCCGTCGCTTTCCAGGGCTCTTCTGATCTGGACTTTGCCATGGGCCCGGCAGGACTCGAACCTGCGACCTACCGATTATGAGTCGGCAGCTCTAACCAACTGAGCTACGGGCCCTCCACGCGTCCGGCTGGCGAGAGCCGAACGCGCCCCGCAGACGCTACCAGCGAGATATGAGATGCTCCCGCCCGCCGCGCTCGCCTGCGCGGGATCTGTTCAGAACGAGCAAAGGGAAGCCACATGCCAGCAGAGCGCGCAGCCATCGTCACCGGAGCATCCAGCGGCATCGGGCTCGCTATCGCCCGTGTGCTCGGACAGGAGGGCTACGGACTCACCGTCGCCGCCCGCCGCCCCGACAAGCTCGACGCAGCCGCCAAGGGCCTCATCGACGAGGGCTTCGACGTGCAGGCTGTCGCCGCCAACGTCTCCAACGAGGAGGAGATCAAGAACGTCGTCGCCGCCCACACCCAGCGCTACGGTCGCCTCGACGTGCTCGTCAACAACGCAGGCGTGGGCGTCGGGGCGCCCGTGGGTGACATCAAGACCAAGCATCTCGACATGCAGCTCGCCATCAACCTGCGCTCCATCGTCATCTTCTACCGCGAGTGCACGCCCCTGCTGCTCGAGGCCGGCGCCGAGCACAAAAACGCCCTCGTGGTCAACACCTCCTCCATCTCCGGCAAGCGCGGTGAGGCCTGGCTGTCCATCTACTCCGCCACCAAGCACGGCGTCGTCGGCTGGACCGAAGCCATGAACAAGGAGCTGGGCGCCCAGGGCATCAAGTCCACCGCCCTCTGCCCCGCCTTCGTCGACACCCCCATGACCGACTTCGCCAAGGAGCACGTTCCCGCCCAGGACATGATCCGCCCCGAGGACATCGCCGAGTCAGTCCGCTTCCTCATCAAGGTCTCCCCCGCCTGCGTCGTGCCCGAGATCATGTTCGTGCGCCCAGGCGACGCTCTCTAGAGCAACTCCGTCGGCTCGATCAGCCCCGCGCTGGGACCGGCGACACCGACCGTCGACCGGTCTCCCCAGCGGGATTGTCTCCAATGAAGAGCCGCCGCTTCACAACCCGCCATGCCCTGATCTCGCCCGCCGGGTCAGCCTGATCGGGTAGCCGCCTGGCCGGGCGCCTGCTCCTGCGCGTGCTCGCCACCAGCCGTCTGTGCTCGCGGATCGCCTCATCGAGCTCCAGCCCGCTCGCGCTCTGCAAGCTCGCCTCAAGGTGGGCAATCAGGATTCGCAGCTCGCGCTCGCTTGCCTCGCGCGCGCGGCCGCCAGCACGCGTGAAGCGATCCCACGACTTCGCAAATGAGAGGAAGTCCGTGCGCCCACCGCTGCGGTGCGCCGCCAGCATCGGGCACACGCCCCCCAGCTCATCCACATATGCGCCCACAATGATCCGCTCGTTCGCCCTCACTCCCCGCAGCATCGCTTCCCGCGTGGCAACCGGCATGCAGTCAATCGCCAGGCGCAGGCCTTCTACTGAGCTCGTTCGGCGGCGGCTGTTTCGCATAGGCTGTGCACCGCCCGCACGCTCTGCACGCCTGCGGACAGTGCGCAGACCAGCCTAGGTCAGCCCTTCTCCGCCCGCAACGCATTCCCTGCTCTGAAAGGAAACTTGCACATGAAGCTCGGCGTCCACATCGGCTACTGGGGTCTCGGCCTCAGCTCCCAGGACCAGCTCACCATCGTGCAAGAGGCCGAGCGCCTCGGCTACGACTCCGTCTGGGCCGCCGAGGCCTACGGCTCCGATACCGCCACCGTCCTCGGCTGGCTCGCCGGGCAGACCACCAACATCCGCCTCGGCTCAGGCATCTTCCAAATGCCCGGCCGCTCCCCTGCCATGACCGCCATGACAGCCGCCACCATCGATCAGCTCTCAAACGGTCGCATGATCTGCGGCATCGGCTCCTCCGGACCCCAGGTCGCCGAGGGCTGGCACGGGCAGCGCTTCGCCAAGCAGCTCCAGCGCACCCGCGAGTACGTCGCAGTCCTGCGCATGGCCCTCGCCCGCGAACGTCTCGAGTTCAAGGGCGAGACCCTCGAGCTGCCCCTCCCCGACGGCCCCGGGAAGGCATTGAAGCTCACCATCTCCCCCGTCCAGGAGCGCATCCCCATCTACCTCGCTGCCATCGGCCCCAAGAACACCGCCCTCGCCGGCGAGATCGCCGACGGCTGGATCCCCACCCTGTTCTCCCCCGAGCACGTCTCCGAGCTGCGTCCCCTGCTTCAGGAAGGCGCCGATCGCTCCGGCAAATCACTCGACGACTTCGACATCGCCCCCACCGTCAGCCTCTGCATCACCGACGACCTCCAGGCCGGCCGCGACACCATGCGCCCCTTCATCGCCCTATACGTCGGCGGCATGGGCTCCCGCAAACAGAACTTCTACAACCAGCTCGTCAGCCGTTATGGCTATGAGGCCGAGGCCAAGACCATCCAGGACCTCTACCTCGAAGGCAAGCGCGACGAGGCCATGGCCGCCGTCCCCGACAAGCTCATCGACACAGTCTCCCTGTGCGGGCCCAAGGACGTCATCCGCGAGCGGCTGGCCGTCTACCGCGACGCCGGCGTCGGCACCCTCGGCGTCACCCCCACCGCCTTCACCGCCCCCGAGCGCCTCGAGCAGCTGCGCCTCCTCGCCGAGCTCGCCGCAAGCTAGGCCGCCCGTGGAGATCCTGCTGGGCGCCTTCGGCGACCCCGGCCACGCATTCCCCATGATCGCCCTTGGGCGAGCCCTCGTAGCGCGGGGACACAACGTCACCCTGCAGACCTGGACCAAGTGGCAGGACGCCGTCGAGGCCGAGGGCATGACCTTCGCTGCCGCTCCCGAGTATCAGGTCTTCCCTTCGGGCCCCGAGCCCCTCGACTTCTACGAGGCCGTCGTGCACGCCACCCGCGACACCCTGCCACTCGTCCAAAAGCTCCAACCCGACGTCGCCGTCGCCGACATCCTCACCCTCGCCCCCGCCCTCGCCGCCGAGCTCTGCGAGGTGCCCTGCGCGACCCTCATCCCCCACGTCTACCCCCACGGCGAGCCCCACTTCCCCATCTACTCCCTCGGCGCCCGCATGCCCCGCGGAGCCGCCGGACGAGCCTTCTGGCGGAAGGCCCAGTCACAGGTCAACCGTGGGCTCGAGCTGGGCCGCACCGAGCTCAACCAAACCCGGGGGCGTCTCGGCCTGCCTCCGCTCGACTACGTCCACGGCGGCATCAGTCGCCGGCTCGCCCTCGTCGCCACCTTCCCCCAGCTCGAGTACCCCCGCACGGGTGGGTGGGGTCCAAACGTCCATGTCGTCGGGCCGCTCATGTGGGAGCCGCCCGCGGACGACGTCGAGCTGCCCCCCGGCGACGCGCCACTTGTGCTCGTCGCTCCATCCACCGCCCAGGACCCGCGCCACCGCATGCTCCACCAGGCCCTCCATGCCCTGGCCGATGCCAATGTTCGCGTGCTCGCCACATGGAACCGGCGCCTCCCCTCCCGGCCCCTCCCTGTGCCCGACAACGCCCGCCTCGTTCCCTGGGTCTCCTACTCGCGCACCATGCCCCACTGCGACCTCGTCATCTGCCACGCCGGCCACGGGACCCTCGCCCGGGCCCTCGCCAGCGGCTGCGCCGTCGTCGCCTGCCCCGCCGTCGGCGACATGAACGAGAACTCCGCCCGCCTCAGCTGGGCCGGCGCCGGCGTTCGCGTGCCACGGCGGTTCGTCTCCGCGCGGCCGCTACAGCTCGCCGTCGAGCAGGCCCTTGGCGAGCCCGCCATCCGCGCTCGGGCCCAGGGCTTCAAGGCCTGGATCGACGCCAACGATCCCGGTGTGCATGCCGCCGAGCTCGTCGAGCAGCTGGCGGATGTCACAGTCTCGCCTCGTGCTTTGTCTTAGGAGCGACGGCACACCACAATTGAAGGAGACATCATGCAGGCGAGAATCAAGAACCCGGCATTGAGCGTTCCAGGAGTTCTCGATGCGCTTCAGCAGCTCGGAGCCGCGGCAACCACCGCCGGGATCCCCGAGACCACGCTCTACATGGTGCACCTGCGCGCCAGCCAGATCAACGGATGCAGCGTGTGCGTGGACATACACTCGCGCGAGCTCGAGCATGCGGGCGAGAGCAGCGAGCGCATACACACGCTCGCCACGTGGCGCGAGGCCCCCTACTTCAGCGAGGCCGAGCGCGCCGCATTGGCGCTCACCGAGGCCGCAACCCGACTCTCAGACCGCTCCGACCCGGTACCCGACGACCTCTGGGACGAGGCCGCTCGCCACTTCACAGAGGAGCAGCTCGCGGCGCTCGTCGTCGCCATTGCCGCAATCAACGCGTTCAACCGCCTGAACGCAACAACCAGGCAGGTGACCGGCCCGTGGGTAGTGCAAATCGTCGAGGCGAGTGCCCAGGCGGCCTGAGCATCGATCGGAGCGACATGAGCGATCGCGAGCAACTACTCGACGAGCTGCGGCCCGTCGCCTTCGCAATCGCCTACCGGATGCTGGGCAGCGTCTCCGAGTCCGAGGACATCGTTCAGGAGGCGCTGCTACGGGTGCATCAGACGCTCGAGTCCGGCGAGCGCCTGGAATCGCCTCGCGCCTTCACCGCCACCGTGACCACACGGCTTGCCATCAACGAGCTGCATTCCGCCCGTGTCCGGCGCGAGCGCTACTTCGGCGAGTGGCTGCCCGAGCCGATCATCACCGACGGCGAGGATGATCCCGCGCGCCACGCCGAGACAGCAGACTCGCTCTCAGTCGCCATGCTCGTGCTGCTCGAGCGCCTCTCACCCGAGCAGCGAGCCGTGCTGCTGCTCCACGACGTCTTCGACTACCCCTACCCGGAGATCGCAACGATCGTGGGCAAGAGCGAGGACAACGTGCGCCAGCTGGCCACCCGCGCCAGGCGCCACCTCGAGCAGAACCGACCCCGCTTCCAGACAACACGAGATCAGCGTGACGAGATGGCACGACGCTTCCTCGCTGCCGCCGAGCAGGGCGATCTCGCCGGGCTCGAGACGCTGCTCGCCGCCGACGTGCAGCTGACGGGCGACGGCGGCGGCAAGGTTCCAGCGCTCGCCCGCTCTCTGCACGGGCGCACCCGTGTCGCGCGCACGATCCTCAGCTGGCTTCGCCTCGCCTCCCGCCTCCCAGGCGCCACCTGGCATCCCGTCGGGGTCAACGGCGGAGCGGGCGTGCTCTTCCGTGACGCACAGCAGCGCCTCATCAGCGTGATCGCCCTCGACATCGCCGACGGCCAGATCACCAGCATCAGCTCCATCGTCAACCCCGACAAGCTGCAGCACCTCGGCCCCGTCGGGGACTTCACATCACTGCAGCGGTCGGGGGAGAGCTCGATGTCAAGCGAGGACCAGGGCTGACACGCGCTCGGGGAAGGACGCGCCGTGCCACCTACAGTGCGGCGCCGAAATGCGGCTGTCCGAGGATCGCACTGGTGCCTGGCGCCGGTGGTTGGCAAGATGCGGAGGATGCCTGGTGAGCTTCCTGAGCTGCTCCTCGCCGACAGAGCCCGCTGGCGATCCTGGCTCGGCGCGCACCATCAGGATCAAAGTGGTGTGTGGCTCGTGCTCGCCAAGAAGCACGTGATCGAGCCGACCAGCCTCAGCTACGACGAGGCGCTCGAGGAGGCTCTTTGTCACGGCTGGATCGACGGGCAGGTCCGGCGCCGGGACCAGCGTACATTTCGCCAGCGGTTCACCCCCAGACGGGCGCGCAGCTCGTGGTCACAACGCAACGTCGGTCTCGTCCAGCGGCTACAGGCCGACGGCTTGATGCACCCGGCGGGGCTCGCAGCGGTCACGCTGGCGAAGGACGCTGGGATGCTGCCTATGCAGGCCAGGCAACGATCGAGGTACCGGCAGACCTCACCGCCGCGCTCGACCTTGAGCCTCGTGCCAAAGCGATGTTCGCTCGCCTCAGCAGCCAAAACCGATACGCGGTCCTCTACAGGATTCACGAGGCCAAGCGCAGCGACACCCGCACGCGACGCATCGAGCGTTTCGTCGCGATGCTCGCGCGCGGCGAGACCATCCACCCACAGGGCAAAGCCAACTAAGCAGCTGCGCCGACGGCGGCTCTCAATCAGCGCCACGCTGACCGGGGTCGTCGCCACCATGTTCCGCACCGGCCTACAGCCGCTGCGGTTGTCGAAGGAAACACTCCGGGGGTGGGACTCGAACCCACAACTTCGAAGTTAACAGCTTCGCACTCTGCCAATTGAGTTACCCCGGACCGTTTGGGCTACCCCGGAGGGCTCCCAGCACGCACATCGACCGGGACGGATGTCATCCCGTCCTCGACCTCAGCATGGCAATTAGAGCATAGAAGGACGCACTTCCGCGCCTCGGCCCGCAACGTCTCCAGCGCGAGCGCCACCCCCTTCGCGTTGATCTCGTGCCGCTTCTGCGACGGCTCGACGTGATGGAAGTGGAGGGCGCGCATATTTCGGCCGTATCCGCATATGCAGCACGCGCCGCCGGCTTCCTCCACAAGGATCGTCTTCATCTTCTTGCGCCTGCGAACCACAGCCTCCGATCGGCATCGCTTGCAGCGATAGTAGCCACGTCCACTGATCGAGAAATCGGTCTCGCCATGGCGCCTGCAGCGCATCGTCACCGTCGCAAGTCCCGCCTCCTTCGCGGTTGTCGTGTGCTCACGGGGACGTCTTCCGACGCTGCCCTGCGTTTTCAGTCCGTACCTCATCAGCCAATGCCGAACCGTCGCCTTGCTGCGCTCGACGACCTCGGCGATCTGCGCGATCGAAGCGCCGCCGTCAACCAGCCGTTCGAGCTCCGCCCGCTCAAGTCCCCCACGCCCCGCATGGCGGTCCTGCCGGGCCGCCTCCAGCCCGTGTTTCTCAACCCAATAGGCGACCGTAGATTCATGTCGACCGAACCGCTGCCCGATTGCCGTCAACGAAAGGCCCTGACCCAACAGCTGCTCCAAAGAAGCCCGATCCATGCACCCAATTGTCACGGGCGCTTGGGATGGAACCCACCGAGAACACGGGCACCACCGTGCCGACTTCGTGCCCAAACTGTGTCTTTCGCGGCTCGCCCTGTTCAGGTTGGAATCCGGCCGCAAGCGCGCATGGCCACACGCTCTGGAGTCGTGCCGGCCGGCTTTTAGGCCCGCTCCCCGGTCTCCTCCAAAACCCGCCCATAGGCCCTGTCGAACTCGCGTTTGACCTCGGCCTTGTGCTGGGCCAAAGCACTGATGTCCCCGCCCTCCTGACCCCGTGCCCGCTGGATCTGGCGATCCACGCGCGCGAGCTCCAGCTGCAGGCGCTGCACGTCGAGCATCCCCGCGTCTGCATGGTCGCGCCCCGCTTCCACCACCAGCTCCGCCAGCAGGCCCTTCAGCTGCGGGTCCCCGTCCAGGCGTTCCTCCGATTCTGGAACATCGCCCATCGGCGCTCGCAGATCGCCGTCGCGCAACCGCTTGGCGGCGCGACGTAGGAGACCGCTGGAGAAGTGCTCCTCCAGCTCGAGGCCCGAGAGCGCCTGCGCTCCCTCCTGGGGTGAGGCTATGCACAGCGCAAGGAACGCCCGCTCGGTGTCTTCCCGGCGGGTCATCTCATCCGGTCGCTGCACACGCGCCGCGGCCGGACGAGCGCCCTCGGGACGACCCTGGCCTCCACCGCCCTGCACCGAACCCGCTCGCTGGCCCTCCGACCCCGCTGCGCCGCCGCCCGCCAGCAGCGTCTCGGCCAGTCGCTCGGGCAGCGCCAGCCGCCCCGAGACGATCCTCATCAGCTCCATCCGCATCGCGCTCGGCGGGAGCGTGGCGAACACCGGGCGCAGCTCCTCGATCATGCGGTCGCGTCCCTCGGGGCTCGAGTCATCGCCGCTGGCGAGCACCCGCTCCACGCGGAAGCGAACGAACGCCACCGAGCGCTCGACCGCCTCCCTGATCGCCTCGGGGCCCTCGCGCTGGATCATCTCCGCCGGGTCCGCTCCTGCCGCCAGCGGCACCACCCGCAGCTCCAGCTTGCGCTTGGCCGCAAGACTCGAAGCCTTCAACATCGCCTCCTGGCCCGCGCTGTCCGCGTCCAGCGCCAGCAGCACAGTCTGCGCCATTCGCGCGAGCTCCCCCACCTGATCGGTCGTCAGCGCCGTGCCCATCAGACCCACCGCGCCCCGCATCCCCGCCTGGTGCAGCGCGATCACATCCGTATAGCCCTCGCACACGATCACCTCGCCCGCACGCGTGGCGTGAGCGCGGGCTAGGTCTGCGCCATATAGGTGCAGGCCCTTGTGGTACACGTCGTTGTCCGACGTATTCAGGTACTTCGGTTTTTGTTCCTCGCGCATTGCCCGTGCGCCAAAGCCCAGCACCCGGCCGCGCACGTCGGCCAGCGGGAACATGATCCGCGAGCGGAAGCGGTCATAGGGGCGCCCGTTCTCCCGCGAGCGCTGCGCGAGGCCCGTCGCATGCAGCTCCTGCTCCGAGAAGCCGCCCCGGCGCGAGGCCAGCAGCACCCGGTCCCACGCGCTCGGCGCATAGCCCACACGGAACTCCCGGAGGATCTGCTCCTCGAGGCCGCGTCCTTGCAGGTACTCCCGCGCCGGCGCCGCCTCGCTCGACTCCCACAGGTAGCGCTCGTAGTAGGAGGCCGTCCTGCTCAGCAGCTCCAGCAGCCGCTCGCGGCGCTTGCGCTGCTCGGCCGCCCGCGGGTCCTCCTCCTCGCGCAGCAGCTCCACGCCGTATCGTTCCGCCAGCAGCTCGAGCGCGCCTTTGAAGTCGACCCCCTCCGTCTCCTGCACGAACGTGAACACATCGCCCGAGGCCTGGCAGCCGAAGCAGTAGTAGACCTTCTGCGTCGGGTCGATGCCGAAGGACGGAGTGCGCTCCTCGTGAAACGGGCACAGTCCCTCGTAACGCGCCGGGCCAGCCCGCCGCAGCTCCGTGCGAGCGGAGACCAGC
>DATARM010000061.1:0-10742 GCA_036264155.1 Solirubrobacteraceae bacterium | reverse complement strand
CGTGGACTCCGGCCCGGTGATCCTGCAGGGAGCCGTCGAGCTCGCCGACGCGCGTGAGCCCGCCGAGGTGCTGGCGGCGCTGCGCCCGCTCGAGCACGCGCTGCTGCCGCGGGCTGTGCGCCTTCTGGCTCGAGGAGCGATCGCTCCGGACCCCGAGAACCCTCGCCGCATGGCGATCCGCTCGGTCGACGGATAGGCTCTGAGAATGGCTCCCGACCTCGACGCCACGGCCTCCCCGCAAGCGGGCGTGGAGCGTGCCGCGCCGGGCGAGGTGAGGGTGCGCCGGGCGCTCCTTTCGGTGTCTGACAAGCAGGGAATCGTCGAGTTCGCACGCGGCCTGCGCGAGCTCGGAGTGGAGATCGTCTCGACGGGCGGCACCGCGCGCGAGCTGTCCGGGGTCGATGTGGATGTGCGCTCGATCGAGGACTTCACGGGCTTCCCTGAGATCATGGACGGGCGCGTGAAGACTCTGCACCCGCGTCTGTATGCGGGGCTGCTCGCCCGCCGTGACGAGGAGGAGCACCTGCGTGCCGCGGGCGAGCAGGCGATCGAGCAGGTTGACCTGGTGTGCGTGAACCTCTACCCCTTCGAGCAGACCGTCGCCCGAGGCGACGCCTCCGAGGACGAGGTGATCGAGAACATCGACATCGGCGGCCCGACGATGATCAGGGCGGCCGCCAAGAACGCCCCGTTCGCGGCCGTGGTGGTCGATCCGGCCGACTATGAGCGCCTGCTGGCCGAGCTGGGGGAGTCTGACGGCAGGCTCTCGCTGCAGACCCGCAGGGAGCTTGCGGCCAAGGCCTTCGCCTGCACGGCTCGCTATGACGCCGCGATCGCCACATGGTTCGCGGCCCGCACCCACGAGGGCTTCCCGCCCACCTGGAGTGACACCTACTCGAAGGTCAGCGACCTGCGCTACGGAGAGAACCCTCATCAGCAGGCGGCCTTCTACGCCCGCGTGGGGGCTCCCACGCACCTGCTCGCGGGGGTGGAGCAGCTCCACGGCAAGGAGCTGTCGTTCAACAACCTGCTCGACCTCAGCTCCGGACGCGAGCTGGTCGAGGACTTCGACGCGCCCGCGTGCGTGATCGTCAAGCACAACAACCCCTGCGGGTGCGCGATCGGCGACAGCGGACAGGAGGCCTACGAACGTGCCTTCGCGTGCGATCCAGAGAGCGCCTACGGCGGCGTGATTGCCGTCAACCGACCGATCGACGGTCCGTTTGCCGAGGAGCTCGCCAAGCAGTTCATCGAGGTACTGCTCGCACCAGGCTACGACGAGCTGGCGCTGCAGACATTGCAGAGGAAAAAGAACGTGCGCCTGCTCGAGCTCGCCGACTGGCCCGTGCCGAGCACCGAGGTCGAGGCCAAGGCCGTGATCGGTGGCCAGCTCGTGCAAAGCCGCGACCGCGTCACCGAGACCCGCGAGCAGATGCGCGTGATGGGCGCTCGCGAGCCGAGCGAGCAGGAGTGGCAGGACATGCTCTTCGCCTGGACGGTCTGCCGCCACGTTCGCTCCAACGCGATCGTAATCGCTGCTGGCGGCGCCACGATCGGAATCGGCGCGGGCCAGATGAGCAGGGTGGACGCCGTGCGGATCGCCGTCGAGAAGGCGCGAAGCTTCCGCGCGGAGCTGCTCCCGGGCTCGTCACTGGCCTCGGACGCCTTCTTCCCCTTCCCCGACGGGCCCGAAGTGGCGCTCGAGGCGGGTGTCGCCGCGATCATCCAGCCCGGTGGCTCGGTACGCGACGAGCTGACCGTCGCTGCCGTGGACGCGGCCGGTGCGGCGATGGTGGCGACCGATCGCCGCCACTTTCGTCACTAACCGGGCAGGTCTCGCCCTCCGCTTACCGAGCTCTGCAGGCATGGGGACTTGAAATAGCCGGAATAACGATATATCGTGATGCTCACAAGATAGTTCACGATAGGAGCAGATATGTTTGGAAGTTCAACTTATACAGCGGGTGAGAGCCCAAAGGCATGCAGGTCTCACGGCCATCATCGCGCCCACCACATCGCCCATGGTCCTCGAGGTGAGTTCGGTGGCGGGCCGTTTGGCTTCGGCGGCGGTGGTCCCCGCGGCCGCGGTCGCAAGGCGCGCCGCGGCGACATCCGCACAGCGGCCCTACTGCTGCTGAGCGAGGAGCCGCGCAACGGCTACCAGATCATGCAGGAGGTGCAGGAGCGCAGTGGTGGCGTGTGGCGGGCGAGCCCCGGTTCGGTCTACCCCGCGCTGCAGCAGCTCGAGGACGAGGGCCTGATCCGCTCCCAGGAGTCAGACGGGCGCAAGCTCTACGTGCTCACGGACGCCGGGCGGGAGCTCGTCGCCGAGCGCGACAAGGACAAGCCGGCGCCATGGGATCAGATGAGTGGCGATGTCAGCGAGCGAGCCCACGGGCTCGGCAAGCTGATGCGCGAGGTGGCCAATGCCTTCGCGCAGGTGATCCGCACCGGCAGCGAGGAGCAGATCGCGAGCGCTCAGAAGGTCCTGGCGGGCACCCGCCGCGACCTCTACCGGATCCTCGCCGACGGCGAGGGTGACTCGGGTACGGTGGACGAGGAGAGTTGAGCCACCCGAACGCACCCATCTCGAGCCCCGCACCAGCCGTGTCCGTCAACGGCCTCGTCAAGCGCTATGACGAGGTCGAGGCGGTGCGGGGCATCGACTTCGAGGTCCGGGCTGGTGAGATCTTCGGCTTCCTCGGTCCCAACGGAGCGGGCAAGTCGACGACGATCAACATGCTCTGCACGCTGGTGCGCCCGAGTGGCGGCTCGGCGCTCGTAGCGGGGTATGACGTGATCGCAGAGCGCGACGAGGTCAGACGCAATATCGGGCTCGTCTTCCAGGACACCACGCTCGACGGCTACCTGACTGCAGAGCAGAACCTGCGCCTGCACGCCGAGCTCTACGGAGTTCCACGCGAGCTCGTAGGCGAGCGCATGCGTCAGGTGATGGAGATGGTCAGCCTGTGGGAGCGTCGCAAGAGTCTCGTGAACACGTTCTCGGGCGGCATGAAGCGCCGGTTGGAGATCGCTCGAGGCCTCTTGCACTCACCGCGCGTGCTGTTCCTCGACGAGCCCACGGTGGGTCTCGACCCGCAGACGCGCAGCTCGATCTGGAGCTACATCCGCGAGCTGAAGACACGCGAGGACATCACGATCTTCCTCACCACCCACTACATGGATGAGGCCGAGTACTGCGACCGCATCGCGATCATGGACCAAGGCCGGATCATCGTGCTCGACTCGCCCGAGGCGCTCAAGGCGAAAGTGGGCAGCGACCGTGTGCAAATCCAGACCGACGACGATCAGGCTGCGATCGAGGCCCTACGCGAGCGGTTCGCGATCGAGGCCACGGTGGCCGAGGGCATGGTGACGTTCGGGGTGCCCGCCGGCGAGGCGTTCGTACCCCGGCTGTTCGCTGAGCTCGGCCGCCCAATTCGCTCGGTCAGCGTCTCCCGCCCGTCGCTGGATGACGTGTTCATGTCCTACACGGGCTCGACCATCCGCGACGCTGAGTCCTCGCAAACCGACAGACGGCGCAACATCGCGCGCATGATGAGCCGCTGATGGCTAGCGAGACGACGATCTCTGCCCCCGCCCATCAGGTGGCCGGCGTGCGCGTGCCCACGCGCAGCGCCGGCAGTGAGCTGCGCGCGATCAAGGTGGTGTGGAAGCGCGAGCTGATCCGCTTCAGCCGTGATCGTCTGCGCATCCTGACCTCGCTGATGCAGCCGTTCCTGTTCCTGTTCGTGCTCGGCACGGGACTCTCGCGGCTGGCCTCGGCGGGAACCCACGGCGTCAACCTGCGCACGTTCGTCTATCCCGGCGTGATGTGCATGGCGGTGATGTTCACGGCCATGTTCTCGGCGGCCTCGCTGGTCTGGGATCGTGAGTTCGGCTTCCTGCGCGAGATGATGGTGGCCCCTGTCAGGCGCTCCTCGCTGGTGCTCGGCAAGTGCTTTGGTGGCGCAACCGTGGCGGGCTTCCAGGGCGTGATCGTGCTGTGCCTGGCCGGCCTCGTGGGCGTGCCCTACTCGGCGATCCTGATCGTCGAGGTGTTCGCGTTGCAGCTGCTGCTGGCCTTCGCGATCACGGCCTTCGGTGTGATGGTGGCGGCGCGCATCACCCAGATCCAGTCGTTCATGGCGCTGATGCAGATGGCGATCATGCCGATGTACTTCCTCTCGGGAGCCCTGTTCCCCGTGTCGGGCCTGCCGCAGTGGCTCGAGATCCTCAACCGCCTCGACCCGCTCACCTATGCCGTGGACCCGATGCGCCGGGCGGTGTTCGCCCATCTGCACATCAGTGAGGCGGCACGCAGGGCGCTCGACCCCGGTGTGACGTGGTGGAGCTGGCACATCCCTGGCCTGGTCGAGGCCGCGGTCGTGGCCGTGCTCGGTCTCGTGATGCTGACGATCGCGATCGTGGAGTTCAGCCGCGTGGAGTGAGCGCCTGCGCGGCCACGCCCAGTAGCGGGTCCTGCGCCTCGGCCTCGCCCGAGCTCTCGGCCTCCCGCATGACGGCGGCCAGCTCGGCGCTGTCTTTCAAGGCGATGCGTTCGCTCAGCGGCTGGAGCAGCCCCCGTGCGATCATCATCGCGCCGACCCAGCGCGGCGCCCATAGACGCGCAGAGCGGCGTTCGATGCCGAGCTCGATCGCGTCGATCGCCTTGGACAGCGGCGCGGGGTTGCGGATGAAGCCGGGCATCTTGCCCGTAAGCGTCTGCGCCGAGGGCTGGGCGAAGCTCGCGCGCACGAGGTCGGTGTCGATGAAGCCGAAGTAGGCACAGCCAACCTGTGTGCCGCTCGGCGCCATCTCCATCCGCAGCGCATCGGTGAGCGCCTCCACGCCGGCCTTGGCGGCGGTGTAGGGGCCCATCAGCGGAGCGTGGTTGATGGCCGACAGCGAGGAGATGTTGAGCAGGTAGCCGCGTCGCTTGGCCACCTCGGCGATGACCGCGCGGTCGGTGCGCCAGACGCCGAGCATGTTCACGGCCAGCGTCCGCTCGACGTTCTCGACGGGGGTGGTGGCGAGGGCGCCCGTGTAGGCGATCCCGGCGTTGGCGATCGCCACGTCGATGCCACCGAACCGCTCGACGGTCGTGCCCACGGCCGCTTCGAGCGCGCCCAGGTCGGTGACGTCGGCCTCGATGAAGATCGCCCGCTCACCGAGGGCCGCTGCGTTCTGCTCGAGGCGCTCGGGCTCGAGGCCCACCAGCGCGACGTTGGCGCCCTTGGCGTGCAGTCGCTTGGCGGTCTCGGCGCCGATCCCGCGGGCGGCCCCCGTGATGAAGGCTGTGCGGCCGTTGACGTCGTATGGGGCGCTCTGGTTGCGACTCACGCTTGAAACCTCCGGGGCTGGCTCGTGTGCTGAAAATCGGGCATCGCCAGAGCCTACCCTGGTAGGGTCGGCGTCATGGCTTCGCTAGGCCCGTCCAGCTCCGCGCAGGAGCTCGCAGCAGCGCTGCGCGCGGGCGAGCTCTCGGCGGTCGAGCTGCTCGACGCGTGCCTGGCGGCGGTCGATGCGCTGAACCCCCAGATCAACGCTGTGATCTGGCGCGAGGACGATGGCGCCCGTGCGGCGGCGGCCGGGGCCGATCGGCGCCTTGCGGCCGGCGATCCGGCCCCGTTCCTGGGCGTTCCGCTCCCGATCAAGGACCTCACCCCCGTTGCGGGTTGGCCCGTGACCTACGGCTCCCACGGAGCGCCCATGGGCGTCAGCGAGGAGAGCGAGCTCGTGGTCGATGCGCTCGTGCGCGCCGGCTTCGTGCTGTGCGGGCGCACCAACACCCCCGAGTTCGGTGTGATCACGGTCGCCGAGAACAGCCGCTATGGCATCACCCGCAACCCCTGGGATCTGGAGCGCTCGCCAGGGGGCTCGAGTGGTGGGGCCGCGGCGGCGGTGGCCGCGGGGATGTTCCCGATCGCGCACGCCAACGACGGCGGTGGCTCGATTCGCATCCCCGCCTCCTATTGCGGGCTGGTCGGCTTGAAGCCGAGCCGCGGCCGCGTGCCGCGCCTGGCGCAGAGCTGGCTGGGCGCGGTGGTCGAGGGTGTCCTCGCGAAGACGGTGGCCGACTCGGCGCTCGTGCTCGATGCGATCTGCGGCCCCGACCCGCTCGCCTGGTACAACGCGCCGGTACCGGCGCGTCCGTTCGCCGAGGAGACGAGCACGCCGCCAGGGACGCTGCGGATCGGCCTGATGGCTGAGGCTCCGTTGGGGATCCTGACCGACCCCGCGTGCAGCGAGGCCGCACGCTCGGCTGCGGCCGCGCTCGAGGCGCTCGGCCACTCGGTCGAGGAGGTGGAGGTGCCGACGATCTCAGAAGAGATGGTGCCCCCGTTCATCGCCCTCACGCAGGGTGGCCTGGCCGACTACGAGGGCGTGGACTGGTCGGCGGTGGAGCCGCACATCGCCCACCAGCGCGGCCTCGCCGGCGAGACGGGCGCCTACGACTACGTGCTGGCCGCGCGCACGTTGGAGCTACTCAGCCGCCGTGAGATCAGGCGCTGGGGCCGGGACTTCGACGTGCTTGTCACACCCGTCTCGGCGATCCTGCCGCCGCCTGCCGGTTCGGTGCTCAGCTCCCAGCACGCGGCGCCCGATCAGCCGCTGTTCGAGGTGGTGGCGAGTGTGTCCTTCACGGCCTTTGGCAACGTCACGGGTCTGCCCGCGGCGAGCCTGCCGCTGCACTGGACAGCGGAGGGTGTGCCGGTGGGTGTGCAGCTCGTGGCCGGACCATGGCAGGAGGCGAGGCTGATCAGCCTCGCCGCGCAGCTGGAGCAGGCGCAGCCGTGGGCTGCCCGCCATCCGGCGATCGCCCAGGCCGTTTAGCGCTACGTGAGCCGACTGCTGGGACGCTTCGACGGTCTGCTCGGCGCCGGCGTCGAGGCGACGGTTCGCGACCACCATCGGCGCCGCATGCGCCGGGCAGGGCAGCTCGGGCAGCTCGATCCTTCGCACGACGGTTCGTTGTGGGCTGCGGGGGACCCGCCGCCGCGGGCCGGCTGCGAGCTCGAGCTGCTGATCGACGGTGCGCAGGCGCTGCCGGCCATCGCCGAGGCGATCGCAGGCGCGCGGTCACACGTGCACATAGCGGGCTGGCACATCACCCCGGATTTCGGGCTCCTCCGCGACGAGCACGCCGCGAGGCTCCGCGACGTGCTCGCCGAGCTTGCCGAGCGGGTCGAGGTGAGGGTGCTGCTGTGGGCGGGAGCCCCGCTTCCCGTCTTTACCCCCAGTCGTTCCTCCGTGCGAGCCGTGCGCGAGGAGCTGGTGCGGGGAACGAAGGTGCGCTGCGAGCTCGACGCGCACGAGCGGCCCATGCACTGTCACCACGAGAAGCTCGTGATCGTGGACGGCGAGGTCGCGTTCGTGGGCGGGATCGACCTGACATCGCTGGGCGGCGATCGCTTCGACGAGAACGCGCACGCGCTGCGTCCTGGGCTCGGCTGGCACGACGCGTCGAGCCGGCTGCGAGGTCCGGCCGTGGCCGACGTGGCCAACCACTTCGTCGCGCGCTGGCAGGAGGTGACGGGCGAGCAGCTGGAGCCCACGCCGCCGCCTGCGCCGGCAGGTCCGCACGAGCTGCAGGTGGTGCGCACGGTGCCCGAGAAGGTATACGGCTTCATGCCCGAGGGCGACTTTCGCATTCTCGAGGCATACATCCGGGCGCTGCGCTCGGCCCGCCGGCTGGTCTACCTCGAGAACCAGTTCCTGTGGTCGGTGCAGGTCGTGGAAGTTCTCGCCGAGAAGCTGCGCAACCCGCCCACGGATGGGTTCCGAGTGGTCGTGCTGCTCCCGTCGAAGCCCAACAACGGCGCAGACACCACCCGTGGCCAGCTCGGCGTGCTGGCGGACGCGGATGGGGGCCGGGGCCGCTTCCTGGCGACGACGGTCATGTCGCGCACGGGCGCTCTCACGGGCCCGCTCTACGTGCATGCCAAGATCGGGATCGTCGACGACGCGTGGCTGACGATCGGCTCGGCGAACCTCAACGACCACTCGCTGTTCAACGACACGGAGATGAACGTGCTCGTGTGCGACGAGGACCTCGTGCGCTCGACCCGCCTGCGCCTGTGGGCCGAGCACCTGGAGTGCGGGGTCGAGCAGCTTGCGGGCGATCCGACACACGTGATCGACGAGCTGTGGCGTCCGATCGCGGGCGAGCAGCTCGCGCGCCGCCGGGCTGGCGAGGCTCAGACCCACCGCCTGCTGGAGCTGCCGGGCGTGTCGCGCCGCTCGATGGCGCTGCTCGGGCCGATCGACGGTCTGCTCGTCGACGGCTGAGCTTCGAACCCGTAGGGGTCCGTGTCCGCGCGCGCTACGGTCCGGACGGCGCGGGCGTCTCGGCCGCCACAGCCGAGCTGCGTGCGCTGATCTCCTCGCTGTGGCCGAAGAGAGCTCGGTGCAGGCCGGCCGCGAGCAGCGCGCCGAGGAGCGGCGCGAGGATGAACAGCCACAGCTGGCCGAGGGCCCAGCCGCCGACGAAGATCGCCGGCCCGATGCTGCGCGCGGGGTTGACGGACAGGTTCGTGATGGGGATGCCCACGAGGTGGATGAGCACGAGCACGAGCCCGATGGGGATGCCGGCGAAGGCCGTCTCGGCGAGGCGGTCGGTGGCGGCGAGCACGGTGAACACGAGGAAGGCCGTGAGCACCACTTCGGCTGCGAACGCCGAGCCCCAGGGATAGCCGCCGGGCGAGTGCGCGCCGAAGCCGTTGGCGCCGAGCCCTTCGCTGCCGGCGTGATAGCCGCCTTTGCGCCCGGCCACGATCGCCAGCAGCACCCCCGCTGCGATGATCCCGCCGACGATCTGCGCGAGCCAGTAGCGCGCAGCCTCCGAAAGGTCGATCTTCCCTCGTGCGAGCAGGCCGAGCGTGACTGCAGGGTTGATGTGGCAACCGGATACGGGTCCAACGGCGTAGGCCATTGCCAGCAGCGACAGTCCGAAGGCGAACGCCACGCCGACGTTGCCGATCCTCGGACCGGCGATGACCGCGGCCCCCACCCCGCCGAACACCAGCACGAACGTTCCCACCAGCTCCGCAGCCATTCGCTTCAGTGCCATCTCGACCCCTTCCGCACGTGAGTTCGGACTGTCGGGAGTATTCGTCGGCCGGCCCCGCGATCCTGCCGCGCTAGCGAGGCCGCTACGGTTAGGCCCGATGGGAACGATCCTTCTCGTTCGCCACTCACAGGCCTCGTTTGGCTCAGGCGACTACGACGTGCTCTCCGACCTCGGCGCTCGCCAGACACAGGCGCTTTACGACTCGCTCCAAGCGCGGGGCGTGCATGGCGAGGTGCTCGTGAGCGGGTCTTTGCGACGGCAGATCGACACGGCGAAACCGTGGACGAACGGTGGTCTCGAGCTCGGCTCGGACTCCCGCTGGGATGAGTACGACGCCGCGGCTGTGCTCGACGCCCACGGTGTCGCGATGGCGTCGCTGGAGCGTGGCGACGAGGATGCGCCACCCCTGAGCTCGAGGGAGTTCCAGGAGATCCTCGACCGGGCCCTCCACAGCTGGGTGGCCGGCGGCGGGGATGTGTCCCAGGGTGCGAGCTGGCCTGCGTTTCGAGCACGCGCGAGCGCCGCTGTGGAAGCACTGGCGGAGGAGCTCGATCGCGGCCAGACAGGTGTGGCGTTCACTTCGGGCGGCGTGATCGCGGCCATCTGCGTGGCGGTGCTCGGCCTCGACGAGCAGAGCTTCGTTGCGCTCAATCGTGTGGCGATCAACGCAGCGGTCACCAAGTTGGTGACCGGACGCAGCGGCACGACGCTCGTCTCCTTCAACGAGCACGCCCACCTCGAGCGTGAGGGTCTTGTCAGCTACCGCTGAGCCGCGGCTGCTCGCCTTCGCAGCACTCCTGGCGCTGGCCTGCGCAGGTGTGGCGGGGTGTGGCGGGACGACGCCTCGCCCTCGGTCCTCCGCGAAGGTGGCGAAGGTGACGCCCAAGGTTCCGGGCGCGCCCGCTCCCCCATCGCCCCAGGCGCGAGCGGTTGCGCGCATGGACGCCTCCTCGGATGCGATCGTGGCCGAAGGCAAGGTGCACATCGCCTCGGGGGCGCCCTCGGACGCAGAAGTGCGCAAGGAGATCGCGGCCGCACGCAAGGCGGGGATCAAGCTGCCGACGGGCGAATCGGCTGCTTCGTTTGAAAACGCCCCCTCGAACTCGGGCGGCGGAGGGGTGGAAGCGCAGATTCCGAGCGCGCCGTGGAACCCGCGATCGAAGCCGCTCGCCGACTGGATCGTCCCGGTTCTCCAGTGGGCATACGAACACGGCTGGCGGGGAACGGTGACGAGCGGCTACAGGACCTTCTACGAACAGGCCCAGCTGAACGCCGCCGGGGCCTTCAGCGCGCCGGCGGGCCTCAGCAACCACGAGACCACCAGATACCCCGGCGGGGCCGTTGACGTGACGGACCCCCCGGGGCTGATTGCCGTGTTGCGAAACTACCCGGGACCGGAGAAGCTAATCGGCGGGGTGCTCGGTCCGGTCGACCCGGAGCACTTCTCGGCCACGGGGGACTAGCGACGAGCTCCAGAGGCGCTCGAGTTGCAGGCACGAGCCGCCTGAGAGCGGCTCAGTCGATCGATCCTGGCGTCGAGATCCAAACGCTCTCGATCCCGAGAGCGCGGCAGAGCGGCTCGAAGTGGCGATCGTAGTGAAGGACCGCGAAGCCTCGCTCGGCTGCGGAGGCCGCGATCATGTAGTCCGCTGCGGGCAGGCGGCGCTCG
>DATARM010000133.1:0-1592 GCA_036264155.1 Solirubrobacteraceae bacterium | reverse complement strand
GGCTTCGATGGAGTCCGTCGCGAGATCGCGAGGATCACGCTCGAGAAGCTGCTCCAGGACGGAAGGATCCATCCGGCGCGAATCGAGGAGATGTACTACCAGGCCAAGTCCGAGCTCGAGAGCCACATCGTCGAGATGGGCGAGCAGGCCGTGTTCGAGGCGGGGGTGCAGGGCCTGCAACCGGAGCTGATCAAGGTCCTCGGGCGGCTCAGGTTCCGCACCAGCTACGGGCAGAACGTGCTGGCTCATTCGGTGGAGGTCGCGCTCCTGGCGGCGATGATGGCCGGCGAACTGGGCGCCAGCGCCAAGACCGCCCGCCGGGCCGCGCTCCTGCACGACATCGGCAAGGCGGTCACCCACGAAATCGAAGGCCCTCACGCACTGGTCGGCGGCGACCTGGCGCGCAAGTACGGAGAGTCCGAGGCGGTCGCGCACGCGATGGAGGCGCATCACAACGAGGTCGAGCCGCAGACGATCGAGGCGGTGATCGTGCAGGCCGCTGACGCCCTGTCGGGCGCCCGGCCCGGCGCCCGCGGCGAGTCGCTCGAGCAGTACGTCAAGCGACTCCGCGACCTGGAGCAGATCGCCACCCGGCACAAGGGCGTGGACAAGGTGTACGCGATGCAGGCGGGGCGCGAAATCCGCGTGATGGTCGCCCCGGGCGCGATCGACGACGACGCCGCCACGCTGCTCTCCTACGAGATCGCGCGTGAGATCGAGAAGGAGCTCGAGTATCCGGGCCAGATCAAGGTGACCGTGATCCGGGAATCTCGCGCGATCGAGTACGCACGCTGACCGGAATCTCGTGTGAGATCTGCCGGATTTGGGTAAACCGGGGAGGAGCGGGTCGCCCGTAGGCGGGAGGTCGGCGGCTTTGACCCGCGCGCCGCCGAAGAAAGGTAGCGATGCGCCTGTTCCCCCCGGGAGTGCGCGGCACGGTGGCCAAGTGCGCCGTCCTCGCTCTGCCCCTAATCGCCATGCTCGCGTTGGCCACGGCGGACGCCTCCGCAGCGCGCGGCACACATAAGGCCAAGCATCAGGCCAAGCACCACAAGCACGCGGTGAAGCCGAAGGCGAACGCCAAGCCCAAGTCCGCGACGAAGACTCACAGTGCCGCGCTCAAGTCGCACGGCCAGCTGCTGCATCTCGTCCCGGGCCTCCACCTCAACATGACCCAGAGCACGAACTGGATGGGCTATAACCAGGGAGCGCTCGAGCAGGGCGGGAAGCTGTTCAACTCGATCAGCGGGCACTGGACGGTGCCGACCGCCACCCAGCACACGTCGGGGCAGAGCGAAGCCTCCTCGGACTGGATCGGGATCGGCGGCGGCTGCATCGATGCCGGCTGCACGGTCACCGACCCAACCCTCATCCAGACCGGTACCGAGCAGGATGTCAGCAGCTCGGGTGCGGCGACGTATTCCGCGTGGTGGGAGATTGTTCCCGCCCCCTCGATCAGCATCAGCATGACGGTGAAGCCCGGCGACCAGATGCAGGCGTCGATCGCCGAGCTCGTGCCGAATTCGGAGGTGTGGACGATCACGCTGCAGGACGTCACGCAGCACGAGTCGTTCTCGACCACGGTCCCCTAC
>DATARM010000123.1:0-36106 GCA_036264155.1 Solirubrobacteraceae bacterium | reverse complement strand
TCAGGTGGCGTTCCCGGGCAACGCCAACTGGCAGAAGGTCTATGTGAACGGAAAGCTCGTCGGCTCGAAGATCATCGGGCAGAGCTTCTCCACACCTGTGGTCGAAAAGGACGGCAAGACCAAGGAAGAAAAAGGCGTCGTAGTGACAGAAGCCGACCCGGTCTACTTCCAGAGCCGACCCTCGGCAACCGAAGGCGGCGCCTACAACGGGGCCGCGAGCACGTTCTCCAACCGCGGTCCCAACGACAAGGCCACCGAGGAAGCCGACGCGGAAAACATCAAGGCCTATCTGGAACTGAACAAGCCCTTTGATCCCACGCTGACGGTCGCTCAGATCCCGGTCGACGCGGTGAACACCTCCGCCTCGAACCTCGACCCTGAAATCTCGCAGGCGAACGCCTGGATCCAGGCTCACCGCATCGCCGCCAAGCGCCGGCTGTCGTTGAGCGCGGTCGACGGACTCGTCTCCAAGTACACCGACTCTCGTGGTCTGGGCTTCTCGGGCGAGGTGGGCGTGAACGTCCTCGAGCTCAACCTGGCCCTCGACCGCCTCACAAAAGGAACACCCTGATGTCCGCACAGATGCCCGCCACCCATGAGCGTCAGGCGATCTCGCTGTTCCAGCGCGATATTGTCGGCCGTGCGCTCATCGACAGCTTCAAGAAGCTCGACCCGCGGGTGCAGATCCACAATCCTGTGATGTTCGTGGTGGAGATCGGCTCGGTCATCACCACTGCTACCTGGCTGATCCAGGCGTTCGGCGGAAAACCTCTCGGCGGCGGTGACGATCCTGCGTGGTTCACCTTCGTGATCGCCCTGTGGCTGTGGTTGACGGTGGTCTTCGCCAACATGGCCGAGGCGTTCGCTGAGGGACGCGGCCGCGCACAGGCGGACACGCTGCGGGCGATGCGCAAGGAGACCGTCGCGCGACTGCGCGACGGCTCGAGCAAGGCGGCCGCTGAGCTGACGCGTGGCGATGTGGTGCTCGTCAGCGCCGGCGAGCTGATCCCCGGCGACGGCACCGTGATCGAGGGCATCGCCACAGTCGACGAGTCGGCCATCACGGGCGAGTCCGCGCCCGTGATCCGCGAGTCGGGCGGTGACCGTAGTGCCGTCACCGGCGGCACCCGCGTGACTTCTGACGGAGTCGTAATCGAAATTACGCAGGAGCCCGGCAAATCGTTCCTCGATCGGATGATCTCGCTCGTCGAGGGAGCCGCGCGGCGCAAGACCCCGAACGAGGTTGCGCTCAACATCCTGTTGGCGGCGCTCACGTTGATCTTCATGATCGTCGTGGCCACGCTGCGGCCCTTTGGGCTGTTCTCCGGCACCTCCATCTCCGAGACCACCCTGATCGCGCTGCTCGTCGCGCTGATCCCCACCACGATCGGGGCGCTGCTCTCAGCCATCGGCATCGCTGGGATGGATCGGCTCGTGCGGCGCAACGTGCTCGCGCTCTCGGGCCGCGCAGTGGAGGCCTCCGGCGACGTGGACGTGCTGCTGCTCGACAAGACCGGGACGATCACGATCGGCAACCGGCTTGCCTCCGAGTTCATCCCTATGCCCGGCGTGCCCGAGTCCGAGTTGGCGGAGGTCGCACAGCTCGCCTCGCTGGCTGACGAGACGCCCGAGGGCCGCTCGATCGTGGTGCTGGCCAAGCAGTACGGGATACGCGAGCACGACATGACCACGTTGAACGCCGAGTTCGTGCCGTTCACCGCACAGACGCGAATGAGCGGTGTCGACATCGACGGTCGGCGGTTGCGCAAGGGCGCGGGCGACTCGATCATCGAGCTGGTGGGGCGCGAAGGCGGATCTCCTCCGGCGGAGCTCCAGACCGTGCTCGACCGCATCGGCAACGAAGGCGGGACGCCCCTGGCCGTGAGCCGCGACAACCAGGTCCTCGGCGTGGTCTACCTCAAGGACACGATCAAGGAGGGCATGAAGGCCCGCTTCGACCAGCTGCGGGCGATGGGCATCAAGACGATCATGGTCACCGGCGACAATCGCCTGACCGCGGCCAAGATCGCCGAGGAGTCAGGTGTGGACGACTTCCTCGCCGAAGCCACCCCTGAGCGCAAGCTCGCGCTGATCCGCGAGCAGCAGGAAGACGGACGCCTGGTGGCGATGACGGGCGATGGCACCAACGATGCGCCCGCGCTGGCCCAGGCCGACGTCGGCGTGGCGATGAACACGGGCACGCAGGCGGCGCGCGAGGCGGGGAACATGGTCGACCTCGACTCCAACCCGACGAAGCTCATCGAGATCGTCGAGGTAGGCAAGCAGCTGCTGATCACCCGTGGGGCGCTCACCACCTTCTCGATCGCCAACGACGTGGCCAAGTACTTCGCGATCCTGCCGGCCGTGTTCATCTCCACCTATGCCGCTAGCCCTGGGGGCAACGGTCCGCTGCACGTGCTCAACATCATGGGCCTCGGCACCCCACGCAGCGCGATCGTCTCGGCGATCATCTTCAACGCGATCGTGATCCCGCTGCTGATCCCGCTGTCGCTCAAGGGCGTGCGCTACCGTCCGATCGGAGCGAGTGCGCTGCTGCGCCGCAACCTCCTGCTCTATGGCCTGGGTGGCATCATCGCCCCGTTCATTGGCATCAAGCTGATCGATCTGATCGTCCACAACCTGCTCGGCGGCTGAGCGTCATGCCGTCCCGAGGCAGTTCGTGCCGGGGCGGGCATGGACGCTTCCGCAGGTGAGCGGCGGGGACGACTGAAGGTCTTCCTCGGGATGGCGGCAGGCGTCGGCAAGACCTACCGTATGCTGCTCGAGGGTCACGCCGAGCTCGAGGCCGGGCGTGACGTTACTGTCGGGCTGCTCGAGAGCCACGGGCGCCTCGAAACGGCCCGACTCGCCCACGGTCTGCCGCTGGTGGGCGTCGACGTGCGCATAGTGGCCGATCGCACGAGCCGGGTGAATGGAGAGGCGCTATGAGCGCCGTGGTGGTTGTGGTGAGCGCGACGCTTGCAGCCGTGCTGGGAGCACTTGCCGGCTCCTGGTTGCCACCAAACCGGCGTCGCGCGTCGCGTAACCGGCCCCGTCCCGTTCGCCGCATCCTGCTGCCGTTCACCGGGCAGGCGATCTCGCGGCGGGCATTCGAGGCTTCCGTGCGCCTGGCCAAGGCCCAGAACGCCGTCGTGATCCCCGCATTGCTCACGCGCGTGCCGATGAACCTTCCAGTCGACACAGCGCTGCCGGTGCAATGTGCGACCGGCATGCCGCTGCTGGAGGCGATCGAGCAGAGTCTCACTTCCCAGGGTGTGGCGGTCGACTCCCGCGTGGGTCGCGGACGCTCCGCCCGTGACGCCCTGCGAAAACTGCTCAAGCAAGAGTCCTTCGACCGCATCGTCTCGGCTGAGGACAACCAGCGGGATGGGCTGGGCTATGACGATCTGCGGTGGTTGCTGGAGCGGGTGCCGGCGGAGGTCATGATCCTCAGGCCCGCGCCGCAGGACACGCGGCGGATTTCGGTGGAGGAGGTGAGCGGGCATTTTTGACAGTCAGGCCTCGCGTTGCGGGACCGCCCCAACTTTGCGGTTGTTGTAACGAGGCCGCGACGCGTCGCTGCGTTTGCCGGTGGGTCTGCGGTTACAGTGAGCATCGATGCGGGGCGCCGAGGGGCCGGGGCTATGTGAAGGGTGATCTTCACGCGCCGGCATCTGAGGATGACCGCACCGACGTGCTATCCGCCCGAGACCTGTCTGCCCCTCAATCAGTATAATCCGGTTATATGGAGTCTGCGTGGGGATGAGTGATGCATCCGCTGCATCGGGGGATCAGATCTGCCCACGATGCAGAACTCACTCGCGCCAAGCGGCGTGGTGTCCGCGCTGCGCTCTGAACCTGCGCCGGCGCACGCCGACCGAGCCGGTAGTGCAGCCTCGGCTCCAACCCGGCGTGCCACCGCCGATGCCCGGTCTTCTCTGGGACAGCGTCGCCGGTCGTCCCAATCCCGCGTTGAAAGCGGGGACCGTCACCCTCATTGCGGTCGCTGTCGTGATCGCCGCCTTCGTGGCAACGGCGAGTGGTGGCAGCTCACCAGCCCCGCCGTCGTTCGTGCCCCCAGTATCGACGCCCGAATCGGCGGAATCGACGCCGACCACGCCGGAATCGAGCGAATCGACTTCCAGCACCCAGGAATCGACATCCACCACGACCGACTCGACGGTCGAATCGTCCACCGTCCAGCAGGTGCTGAACGAATATGAATCCGACTATTCCGGTGAGAACGTCGAAGGCCTGAAGAGCGCCTTCTCCTCGAACCTAGTCCGCCAGGACGGCAGTCACGCGCCCGAAGGGCTATCACAGGCGCTGGAAACCTACAAGCACCAGTTCAATGAACTCAAAAACCCGAGCTACAGCCTCTCCGGAGTGAGCATCCAGCCTGGGAACGGCGAAGCAACGGCGAGCGGACAGTTCACCATCACCGATCAGAACGGCACTGTTACCGGGTCCATCACCTTCCATATGGTTGAGGAAAACGAACGGCTGCTGATCGACAAGCTGACGATTACACACTCGAAATGAACCAAGTTCCTTCCGTTCGTCCCCTGCTTCATCCCACCGAGCAGTCGCGACTGGTGCTCGCGCTCGTGGCATCGGTGCTGGCATTGGGTCTTCCGCTCTATGGCCTCATCAGCATCGGCGGTGTCAGGCTGCTCTTGTACCTGGCGGTCGGTCTTGGGTTCTTCCTCATAACCATCTGGCTTGGTACCCAGATGGGGCGCGCACGGTTGCTGGGGCGCTCAGTCCGGGTAGACGAGTACACCTTCCCAGAACTGCAGCGGGTGGTGGACGAAGTCTGCGTTACTCTGCACTACAATCGTCCCCTCGAGGTCTATGTGACGGAGAGCGCACGGCCCAGTATCAGCATGACAAGTCTGCTGGGAACGCGCATTATCCTGATCGAGGGCAGCTTGCTGGCGGAACTCCTGAAGCCGGGCAAGCACGGGCAACTGAACTTCCTGATCGGTCGCCACGTGGGCGCGCTGCGCGCGAAACTCACACGTTTGGACTTGATCGTTCTGATCATGCAGTGGGCTGACGTGCTCAGATACGTCACTCCCTTCATCCTGCCCTACTACCGGGCGACGGCGTACTCAGGGGATCAGATCGGGATGGTCTGCTGTGGGGACTTCGCGTCGAGCTTGGAGGCGACCAAGCGCCTGCTCGTCGGAGGTGAGATGGCGTCGCAGCTGGCTGACGGGGCGGTGCTGCCTCAGGCGCTCCTCGTCAAGCGACGGATTCTGTCGCGTCTGGCGCAACTGCTGTCCGCTGAGCCGCATGTTACGAACCGCTACGCCAACCTCATGTGCTTCGCCCGGTATCACGATCCCGAGGCATGGCGTGCGGTGCGGGCATTGCTAGATGGGCGCGAGGCGGGTTATCTGGACGTCATCTGGCAACGGTCGCCGTACAGCAGACGTCTCGACGCCGACGGCCGGCTCCTGCATGCGCCGGAGGGGGCGATTTAGCCAAGGGGCACGATGAGGCTGGCGTGCGTGGTTCTCAGCCGGAACCTTTAGCGGACACTGCCAGGCCACGGATCATTACTCTTGCCGTCCTGCGATCCAGTTCGTTCCCGGCGTATCCGTGAGACCGTGCAGCAGGATCGAGGCGAAGACAGCCAGGGCGGCGATGTCGAAGATCTGCTGAGCGGCGGCGATGTCGCGCGAGAGCACCAGCAGGGAGAACGCCATCGTGGCCACGCCCTTCGGCCCGAACCAGGCCATGAACGCCTTGGTCGCCGTGTCCAGGCGCGTGCCCGTGAGCGCCAGCCAGATCCCCGCAGGGCGGGCGAGCAGGAACGTGCCCGCCACGACCGCAACGGCCGCCCATCCGCCCGAGAAGAGACCGTGGATCGTCAGCAGCGATCCAAACAGGGCGAAGATGCCGAGCTTCACGATCTCGACCAGCTCCTCGGCGCCCTCGGCGAAGTGCCGGCGCAGGTCGGGGCGGCGGACGCCGATCACGATCGCGGCGACGAACACGCCGATGAAGCCGTTGCCATGGGGAGGCAGGACCGTGAGGCCGTAGGTGGCGAAGGCCAGCCCGAGACCGTAGAGCGCTCGCTGGTGCGGTGGGATCGTGCGCCTGTGATCGGCGCCCTCCACGCTGCGCGGCAGCAGCAGCGAGCCGACGAACCCGCAGGCCAGGCCGAACACGAAGCCGAAGCCGACATCCTGGAGAACATAGCTCCACCACACGAAATGGGTCTCGCCCGGTTCCAGAGCTGCCGCCAGCGCGAGCACTGCCGGCAGCGCCAGCCCGTCGTTGAGCCCCGACTCGAGGTTCAGCGAGTGCCTCACGACCCTTGGCACGCGGGGATCGGTGACCACCCCCGAGGAGAGCACGGGGTCGGTAGGCGAGAGCAGAGCTCCCAGGAGGAACGCCTCCGTCCAGCTCACCCCGACGAGCCAGCGGGCGAGCAGGGCGACGATCACAGCTGTGATCGGCATCGCGATCACGAGCTTGCGCAGCGGCAGGCGCCAGTGGTTCTGGAGCATCTCGCCGTCGACCTCGAGGCCGTCGCGGAAGAGGATCACGATCAGCGCGACCGTGGCCAGGTCGCGGACCAGGCCCGAGTCCGTCCTGAAATGCAGGACGCCGGTCGCGCCGGTGCCGAGGACGAATCCGGCTAGCACGAACACCGCTGCAAGCGAGAGCACGCTGCGCCGTGCGAGCCCCGACAACAGCGCCCCGAGCACGAGCAGGCCGCCGAGAACGACTGCGACGGTCTGGAAGGAGCTCACTTCGGTAGCGTCCCACAAGGGTCCCAATGTCTGGCGAGCGAGGACATCTGAAGGTCTTCATCGGAATGGCCCCCGGCGTGGGGAAGACCTTCCGCATGCTCCAGGAGGGCCGGGCCGAAGCCGACAGCGGCCGCGACGTGGCGGTCGGCTACCTCGAGCCGCACGGCCGCGCGGAGACAGTTGCCCAGGGCGACGGTCTCGAGTTGATCCCGCGTCGCAACCTCGTCTACCGCGGGACCCCACTCACCGAGATGGACCTCCCGGCGGTGCTCGCCCGCAAGCCCGAGCTGTGCCTGATCGACGAGCTGGCGCACACCAACGCCCCCGGCGTCGAGCACGAGAAGCGCTACGAGGACGTTCGCGACGTGATCGAGGCGGGGATCGACGTCTTCTCCACCGTCAACGTCCAGCACCTGGAGAGCCTGGGCGATCAGATCACCCGTCTCACCGGCGCCAGGGTACGCGAGACGATCCCCGACGAGGTGCTCGCCGAGGCCGACGAGGTGGTGTTGATCGACATCACCCCCGAGGCTCTGATCGCGCGCCTGCGCGCCGGCAAGGTCTATTCCCCCGATCGCGTGCAGGCCGCCTTGAGCAACTTCTTCAAGGTCGAGAACCTCGACGCGCTGCGCGAGACCGCCCTGCGCCAGGTCGCCGAGGACGTCGAGGTCAAGCGTCTCGTGCGCCACCCGGCCGTCCCAGTCGCCCAGGCCTCGGTGCGCCGTGAGGAGGAAGGGCTTGCGATCGCCCGCGAGCCTGGACCACAGGCGATCGCCGAGCGTCTGCTCGCGCTCGTGACGCTCGCGCCCCACTCGGAGCGCATCGTGCGTCGTGCCTGGCGCTCGGCGCAGAGGCTCGACGCAGAGCTGGACGTGCTCTTCATCCGCCCTCCTGGGCGACCCCCTACGGGCGAGGATCGCCGCCGCCTCGAGGAGCTCAGACGTCTCGTCTCGATGCTCGGGGCGCGCCTGCGCGTGGAGGAGGGCGAGGACGTGGCGGCGGTCGCCATTCGCGTGGCGCGCTCGCTGGGTAGTACGTATGTGCTGATGGGCACACCCTCGGAGCGCCGCCGCCTCACCCTCCTCGGCTCCGGCTCGGAGCGCTCGCTGCTGATGCGCCTGTTGCGGGGCCTGCCGGGTGTCGACGTACGCCTCGTAGCCGATCCCGCGCTGCGGGCGCCGGCGGGTATCGACGAAATACAAGATTCTTCAGAAGGGCTCCCAGGGCAGGCCGGCGAAGGTGGGGGCGCGGGATTCGACGAGCGATTCCGTCCTCCGGAACACCCAGAGGTGGCGTGAGGACCGCGCAATGTCACTACCATCCCGCAACCTCTGCACCCCACCGCTGTTCCAAACATGCATATGACCCCATCACGCACCTTCCTCTCCAAGCTCGCGCTGGCACTCTCGCTGGTGCTCCTGACAGTCGTTTTCGCCGTGCCCGGCGCCCTCGGGCGCGCCTCCCGGCCCCAGGCTCACGCCGCCAGCTCTTACCTCACGGGCCTCGGCAACGAGACGCCGCAGATGTTCCGCGATCCCCTCTTCACCCAGCTGCACACCAAGATCGTGCGCTACATCGCCCCCTACGACGCCGTCGCCCACGTCGCCTCCCTCAACCGGGCCATCGCCTTCATCCAGGCCGCTGAAATCCAGCACGAGCAGGTCCTGGTGGCCTTCTACCACTCCGAGTACACGCCCACGAAGCTGCCCAGCGTCGCCACCTATCAGCACGACGTGCAGAAATTCGTGAAGCTGTTCCCGCACGTACGGCAGTACCAGTCATGGGATGAGGCCAACCGCGGCAACATCTACCGTGTCCTCGCCAGTCCCTCGGCGGCGTCAGCGGCGCGCTACTACCAGGCGCTGATCCGCGTCTGCAAGGGCTGCACGGCGATCGGCCTGGATGTGCTCGACCAGTCCAACATCTCGCCAACGCTCGAATACATATCGGAATTCAAGCGCGAGATCGGTCGGCTACGCACGGTCATGCCGAAGATCTGGGGACTGCACAACTACTCGGACATCAACCGCCTGGAAAGCTGGCGGACCCGCGATCTCGTGCGTGCCCTCGGAGGCCAGGTATGGCTGACCGAGACCGGCGGTCTCGTGCAGTTCGGAGGCGCCTTCCCCAACCGCAACGGGTCCGGCCTCACACGGGCTGCCAAGGTGCTCAAATACATGTTCGCCGTGGCCGGCTCACAGCCGCAGATCAAGCGTCTGTACATCTACGACTGGACCGGTGGCAACAGCAGGACGCGCTTCGATGCGGGCCTGACCAACGAGCATGAACAGCCGCGGGCCGGATACCTCGTCGTGTGCAAAGCGCTGCACGCGGCCAAGTGCAACGCCAAGGTGGCCAAGAACTAGGCCACTCAGCCGCTGCCGCTGAGCGCAGGCTGGGAGCCGCTCTCCACCCGCGGGATACGCTGTTTGTGCCCCGCGCCGTGTGCGTTTCGCACGAGGCCCATCGCCAGTAGCGCCAGCAAGCCGACTGCGGCGGCGATCGGGGCAAGCGTCTTCAGGGGATAGCGGCTGCCGTCGTGGAGCTTCAAGTTCAGGGCCGTGTGATCGCCGGCTCCCACGATGCTCAGCAGGCCCTGGTGGTCGATTCCCAGCAGTGTGGGTGCGAGCGCCGCGAACAGTCCCCAGACGAGGAGTGCCCCCACGCCGGCGCCCAGCTGCTTGCCTGACAATCGCAGCCGCGGGGTGGACCATGCCGCGAGCACCACTGCGCCGCTGGCCGCCAGGAAGAACGGCCAGACCCCGCCCCACGAGCGTCCCAGCCCGAAAGCCGAGGCGATCGTCGGCTGGAAGAAGCCCTCGCCCAGGTAGCGCGCCCACACGACCGTCTCGTTCTCATAGCCCACCAGTGGGTGGGTGAGCGAGGCCACGACCGTGGCCGTGATCGAGACAGCGGCCAGTGCGATCGTGGGGCCGGGGAAGCGCTTGAGCGCGATCCCCAGGGGCGCCACCAAGAAAGGAAGCATGGTGGTGAGGAAGCGCGGGCCCATGAAGCCGCCCCCAAACGGCAGGTAGTAGCCCGAGTTGTAGCCCACGTAGCAGAGGCAGATGCCAAAGATCGTCAACGCCTCCGCTCGTCGTCCCAGGCGATAGAGCATCGCCGTTCCCACCCCGGCCATGATCAGGACGGGGGAGATGGTGAGCAGGCCACGTGAATCGAACAGCAGCGTGCTCAGCACCTTCAGGCTGGGCGCCCCGATCCCGAAGAACCCCGTTTTCTGACGTGAGACGTCGGAGTAGGCGAGGTGCGTCCAGGAGTGGAAGGCGTAGTGGTTGTACAGCAGCAACGGCACGATGCCGACTACGCAGCCGAGGATGTAGGCGCCGGCGCGGCGGATCACGTCGGTCGGGTTCAGCGCGTCGCGGCGCGAGAGCAGGAACAGCCCGAGCACGACCGCGGCGAAGAACACCGGGTACTCGGACGCAACCGCGTAGCCGACGGCAAGTCCTGCCAGGGCGAGCAGCATCGGACTGGGGGGGCCGTCGCGCTCGCGCAACATCAGCGCGAAGGCCGCGAAGGCGAGAAAGGCGGTGAACACGTGTGAGAACAGCAGCGTGGAGAGCGGCAGCACCAGCGTGCCGAGCCCGAGCGCCACTGCGCTGGCGACGCCGTAGCCGGGCTCGAAGCGCTCGGAGACCTGCCACACGAGCAACAGCAGCAGCAGGCCGGGGAGAACGTTTCCCCACAGCCCGACGAAGTAGATCATCTCGTCGTCGTTCTTCTGTGCTTGGGATTCCTGCGCGAGCGAGTCGGCCCCAAGCTCGGTGATCGTGTAGTAGAAGGGCAGCGAGAACAGCGCCAGGCCGGGCGCGCGGGCCGAGTAGATGTGGCCCTTGTATTCGACCTTGTCGCCGGTGTTCGCGGCGTAGGCGTCGATCGTCGTGCCGTCGTTGTTCAGCGAGCGGATCAGGTCGTAGTGCGAGGTCTGGTTCCAGGAGAAGCTCTGGATGACCGTTGCGTAGGCGATGCCCACAAGCACGATCGCGAGCACCGTCCTGCGCTTGGAGATCAGCGGACGCCGCCGGGAGGGGCGCGTGCGCGAGGGAGGCGCGTCGGGAGCCGGGGGAAGACTCGAGCGGCCGGCGGCGTGAGCCTCCATCAGTCGGTTCCGTGCAGCGCCTTCGGCCCGGGGCCGATCTCATAGATCACGAGCGAGCCCACCTGCCTGCGTGTCACTCCCAGGCCGGCCACCGGTTTGGCCGCCGCGGCCTCGGTGTTGGGGGGCTCGGCCAGGGCATAGCCGTGGATCCCCGGAAGCTGGGGCATCCTCAGGTGGAGCACCACCGTGCGAATCCCGTAGTAGCGCAGCTTCTCGATGCTGGCGCGGTCGGGGAAGCCGCTCATTCCCCCGCGCAGATCGTCCACGGCGGGGATGTCAAATGTGCTGTTGCCGATCGGGATCTTGTAGAAGCCGTTAGTGGAGAAGTACTGCCAGATCCGGTCGGCCGCGCCGTCGGTCGGGAGGTCCAGCAGCGGCCCCGGTAGGCCCACCTCCGCCTTTGCCGGCTGCGGGACCACGGGATGACCGAGGTGCCCGGCGCCTTCGCCGAGCAGCCCGATCAGCAGCAAGCTTCCGAGCAACGCAGGCAGCGCGCCGATCGCATGGCGCTTGCCCCATGGTCCGATTCGGGTCACGAGCGCCTGCGCTCCGGCGCCGGCGAGCAGGGCGTAGAAGAGCGTCCCCAGAGTGAAGATCCTGCCCGGCACGCGCACACCGTCCCAGCCAGGAGCGTAGTTGTAGAGCAATCGATAGGGATACCCGTATCCGGTCAGGCCGAGGCCCATCGCAAGGATCGAGCAGGTCAGTGCCCCGAGTGCCAGTGCGAGGCGCAGTTTGCGTGTGTAGATCGACCCACCGACACCGGCGAGTCCGATCAGCGCCAGCACGAGGATCAGCCCGCCGGGGAAGAACACGTCCTCGTTCTTGGAGTGGACTTTGGCGCGCATGCCCGAGGTGGCGCCGCTCCACACGCGGTTCTCCGAGGAGGCCGACAGCAGCGCAGCCGGTCCCGATGAGTAGTTTTTGACTTCCTTCAGAGTGCGCTTGGCCGTCGGGTAGTCGTTGGCGACCTGCAGGTAGGGGTTGGCCTGGTAGATGGCTACGGCGCCGAGGACGGCGACGCCGATGACGCTCACGATCAGCAGACGCCGGGGCATCAGCGGTCCGCGTGAGTTGTCGCGCGCGCTTGGCCTCCAGGCCTCGCCGGGCGTCAGGCGCCCGCGCCACCAGTAGAACAGCACCAGCAATCCGAGTACCGCCAGCAGGTAGCAGTACTGCAGTCCCAGCGTGAATCCGAGGCTCACCTGCCAGGCCGAAACCAGCCAGCCGGCCAGCACGAGTCCGCGCGAGGAGCGCCGGTAGCCGCGCAGGAGCAGGAACAGCGCGAGCGGGAGCCCCCCCGAGGAGATCACGTGCAGGTGGCCCGCCTCGGTGACGCGGTAGGGGGCGTAGGCGAAGGCGATTCCGGCCGCCGCTCCCCCGAGGCGCCCGAGGCCCAGCTCGCGCGCCAGCAGATAGGCGCCGACGAAGCACAGCGACCACGCCCACAGGAAGAGCAGGTTGTAGCGGACCAGGGCGGCGACGGTGCCCGAGCCGAAGAACGCAGCCGGTCCGTAGCCGAGCAGCGAGTCCGAGAAGGCGAGGCTGAGCGGGTGTGGGTAGAAGGTGTTGGCGTTGAACAGGTGCAGCGGGTCGTGGAGCATCGCATGGCCGACCCAGGCGATCTCCCACGCCGTGCGCACGGGATCGCCGAGGTCTGGCGCTATGCGGCTCGGGAGGTGCAGTACGAGCGGCCAGCTCGTGAGCACCGCCAGGAGCACGCCTGCGAGGGCAACCACGGCTACCTCACGGCGGCTGAAGGAGGGCGACGGTGCCCAGCGCGCTGAGCGCACATCACCCGGATCTGCGCCGTCAGCGGATGGTCCTACGCCCGCCACGCCATCGGCGTCCGCATGCGTGGACGATCCCTGCGGGGCGCGAGGCGGACTTGGGAGACCGGTGCTCAAGGTCTGCGGGTGTTCGAGGCCGCGCGGATCGGCGCAGCATACGTGAGGCGCCTGCGACATTGCGGCGTACGCACGCGCGAGGGTTGTGACGTTCCGCGGTCTCGCGATACGTCAGACTCGGGGGCGTGAAGGTTCTGGTGGTCGGATCGGGAGGCGTGGGTGCGGCGTTCGCGGCGATTGCGCAGCGGCGCGCGGTCTTCGAGCACGTTGTGCTTGCCGACGTAGCGCTCGAGCGCGCGCAGGCTGCAGCCGAGCGGCTGGGGGAGCCCGATCGCTTCAGCGCCGAGCGGGTCGATGCCTCGAGTAGGCAGGATCTCGTCGAGCTGATTACCCATATGCGCCCGGACGCGGTGCTGAACGCCTGCGATCCGCGCTTCAACGAGCCGATCTTCGGCGCTGCATTGGACGCGAAGGTCACCTACCTCGACATGGCCATGACGCTCTCGCACCCTCATCCCGAGCGACCCCACGAGCTCCCGGGCGAGATGCTGGGCGATCTGCAGCTGGCTCAGCACGAGGAGTGGGAGCGCGCCGGCCTGCTCGCGTTGGTGGGAATTGGGGTCGAGCCGGGCCTCTCCGATGTCTTCGCCCGCTATGCAGCCGACGAGCTGTTCTCGAGCATCGAGGAAGTGGGAGTCCGCGACGGCGCCGACCTCGTGGTCGAGGGCTATGACTTCGCGCCCACTTTCTCGATCTGGACGACCATCGAGGAGTGCCTCAATCCGCCGTTGATCTGGGAGCGCGAGCGGGGCTTCTACACCACCGCACCCTTCTCCGAGCCGGAGGTCTTCGAGTTCCCCGAGGGCATCGGTCCGGTGGAATGCGTCAACGTCGAGCACGAGGAGGTCGTGCTGATCCCGCGCTGGGTGCAGTGCGAGCGCGTCACCTTCAAGTACGGGCTTGGCCAGGAGTTCATCGATGTGCTCTCCACCCTGCACAAACTGGGCCTCGACTCGACCGAGCCCGTCTCGGTGCGAGGCACCCAGGTCTCTCCCCGCGACGTGGTGGCTGCAGCGCTTCCCGATCCAGCCACGCTCGGCGAGCGCATGAGCGGGCGCACCTGTGCAGGCACTTGGGTGCGGGGCACAGGTAAGGATGGGAGCTCGCGCTCCACCTACCTCTACCACCTCGTCGACAACGAGCAGACGATGCGCGAGTACTCGAGCCAGGCGGTCGTGTGGCAGACGGCCATCAACCCTGTCGTCGCGCTCGAGCTGCTCGACCGGGGCGATTGGAAGGGCGTTGGCGTGCTCGGCCCCGAGGCCTTCCCGCCCAAGCCATTCCTCGAGCTGCTCGAGGAGATGGGCTCGCCCCACGGCCAGGTCGAGGTGCCTCCGAAGTAGAAGAATACTACCGTCGGTAGTACGCTAAACTACCTGTATGAGTAAGAGGCTGCAGGTGGTCGTCGGCGACGAAGAGCTCAAGCTCTATACGGGAGCCGCTGATGCCGCCGGCCAGAGCCTGTCCGAGTGGGCTCGCCAGGCGCTCAGGGCATCAGCACGCCGGGGATCGACCGGTGACGTCGAGGCCAAGCTGGCTGCCATTCGCAGGGCGGTGAGCTATGAAACGGGTGGGCGGGAAGTCGACATCGAAACGATGCTGGCCGAGACAGAGGCGGGCCGTCTCGCCGAGATCGAGACGGGGATGACCGGCTTGGACGAGGGGTGATCTTCGTTGACGCGAACGTCCCGATGTATCTCATCGGAGCCGACCACCCCCACAAGGTGGATGCTCGGCTCCTGCTGGAGCGGCTCGCCGGCGAACGTCGGCGGTTGACCACCAGCAGCGAGGTGTTCCAGGAGATCCTCCACCGCTACCTCTCGATCGGCCGCCGCGACAAGATCGAGCCGGCATTCGAGCTCTTGCGGCAGATCGTCGATGACGTGCTTGGGATCGAGGAGGCAGACGTCTTCGCAGCCAAGGACATCATCCACGCGCACGAGACTCTGTCGGCGCGTGATGCACTGCATGCGGCTGTCATGCGCCGAAATCAGATCACGGAGATCGCCAGCTTCGACCGGGGATTCGACGCAATCGCGGGGATCAGGCGCCTCCCGGCTCAGAGCTGAGCGGCTGACTCAGAAGTCGACCTGAGCGGGCACCACCGCGGGCGGGCGCTCGAGGATGCCGGGTGGGGCAACTTCGAGCTTGCGCGAGAAGTAGTCCCTGAAGAACGGGCGAGAGATGAGCATCAGGATGAAGCCCAGAACCATGCCGCCGATCCCCATCCACAGCGGAAGCGTGATCCCGAGGATCGCTTTGGATTCGACGTTCGCCTGGTGCCCGTAGTAGAAGGCGGCCCGGATTCCCACGCCCCACAGCATCAGCCCACCGAGCAGCGGGCCGACGCCCAGCAACAGGAAGTTACGCACGCTCTTGGTGAGCTCGCGGCGGTAGTACACGGCACAGGCGATCCCCGTGAAGCCGTAGTAGAAGCAGATGGGGAAGCCGATCGCGCTGATCGAGTCCACGAGGACGCTTTCGGAGACGAGCAGCAGGATCACCGTGACGATGACCGATAGGGCTCCGAAGCCCAGCGTGGACACGGTCGGGGTGAGGAAGCGTTTGTGGACGCGTGCGAGCGCCGCTGTCACGGCTTTCCAGTGGGCCATGGAGAGCGTCGTACGGGCGGTGGGCAGGATCGTGGTCTGCGTGGAGGCCGACGCCGAGGTGAGCACGGTGATGATCAACAGCTTGTTCAACGTGCCGCCGAGCACGCCCTTGCCGAGCGCGTTGAGGACGTCTTCCTGGTTGGCTTCGTTCGTCAGGAAGCCCACTCCATGGAAGGACTGGGAGGCCGCTGAGACCACCACATAGATGAGCACCAGGAGCAGCGTCGAGATCACGGCAGCCTTGCCGGGTCCCTCGGCTGGGTCCTCGGACTCCTCGTTGACCGCCACCCCGGAATCCCAGCCCCAATAGATGAACACCCCCAGTAGAACCGCCACCACCAGGTCGCTGAACTTCATCGCGAACGGGTTGAACCACTCGAGCGACGGCTTGATCGAGTTGCTGGGCGGGTGACTGCCATACACCTTGACCAGTGCCACCACCGAGAACAGCCCAAGGATGAACACCTCGACCGTGAGCAGCATCTGCTGGATGCGGGCCGAGAGCTCGATCCCGCGATAGCAGATCCAGGTCATCAGCACGATCCATATGACCGCTGCGATGATGATCGCCGCTTTGGATTCTCCGAGAGCGGTGAAGCCGAAGAGCTTGAACGTGTAGACAGCCGCGATGTCCGACAGCGAGGCCATCACGATCAGGTCGGCCAGGAAGATGGCCCAGCCGTTCATCCAGCCGGTGACCGGACCGAGGGCGCGTGTGGTCCAGGCGAACGTCGTGCCGGCATCGGGGTCGGCGCGGTTGAAGTATTTGTAGGCGGAGGCCACCAGCAGCATCGGGATGAACGCGACGATCAGCACTGCCGGCGCGTGCACGCCGACGCCTTTGACCGCGACCACGAACCCCAGCGTCGCGGCCAGCGAGTAGGCGGGCGCCGTCGAGGCGACGCCGATAACGATGTTGGAGAGGTAGCCGATGGCGCCTTTTTTCAGGCCCTTGTCCATGACTCCTGACGAACCGGAAGCTGCAACGGACTCGATGGCCATCTCTCGGTTCCTCCCCGCTCTCGTGACAGAAGTTACAGCACGCTGGACCGCAAAGTTATGCGCGACGGGGGGGAGAGCGCAAGGGTCAAGTGTCCCAAAACAGAAGCTCGCCGCTATACACTTGGTACAACGGGTAGAGGAGTTCTTGAACAGGCAGAGCATTGTCCTGTGCAAGGCAAGCGGATAGCGTTATCCGTACTGTCTAGTTGGCTACCCGAGAAAGCGTGTTTTCCATGACCGGTGATCTCCAAGAGCAGGCCAAGCGACACCTTTGGATGCACTTCACGCGGATGGGCTCCTATGCGGACGCCGAGGTCCCCGTGATCGTGCGGGGCGAGGGCTGCTACGTGTACGACGAACACGGCAAGCGCTACCTCGACGGGCTCTCTGCCCTGTACTGCGTGAACATCGGCCACGGCCGCGGTGAGCTGGGCGACGCGGCGGCTGCGCAGACCAGGGAGCTTGGCTTCTACACCAACTGGAGCTACGCGCATCCACGCTCGATCGAGCTGGCGAGCCGCGTTGCGGAACTTGCGCCGGGCGATCTGAACCGCGTCTTCTTCACCTCAGGCGGCTCGGAGGCGGTCGAGTCGGCATGGAAGCTCGCCAAGGCCTACCACCACGCGCAGGGCGAACCGCTGCGCCACAAGCTGATCTCGCGCAAGCTCGCCTACCACGGGGTCACGATGGGCGCGCTCACGGCCACTGGCCTCACGCCGCTGCGCCAGCCATTCGAGCCGCTGACGCCGGGCGGCATCCACGTCGCCAACACCAACTCCTATCGCTGGGCCGAAGACCGCGAGCACCTGTGGGCCGCCGATCAGATCGAGGAGGCGATCGAGTTCGCCGGGCCCGAGACGGTGGCCGCTGTGATCCTCGAGCCGGTGCAGAACGGCGGCGGGTGCTTCGTACCCCAGGACGGCTACTTCCAGCGCGTGCGCGAGATCTGCGACCGCCACGGCGTGCTGCTCATCTCCGACGAGGTGATCTGCTCGTGGGGGCGCCTCGGCCACTGGTTTGGCTGCGAACGCTACGGCTACGCGCCCGACATCGTCACCACCGCCAAGGGCATCAGCTCGGCCTATGCGCCGCTGGGAGCGGTGATCACGGCCGATCACATCGCCGAGCCGTTCCTCCATGGCAAGGCGATCTTCAACCACGGCTTCACCTTCGGCGGGCATCCGGTGGCGTGTGCGGTCGGATTGGCCAACATCGACGTGATGGAGCGCGAGGATCTGTGCGGCCACGTGCGCGAGAACGAAGGACGCCTGCGCGAGGTGCTCGACTCGTTGCGCGACCTGCCGATCGTCGGCGACGTGCGCGGCGCCGGTTACTTCCACGCGATCGAGCTGGTCAAGGACAAAGACACCAAGGAGACGTTCAACTCCCACGAGTCCGAGGAGCTGCTGCGAGGCTTCCTCTCCGGCGAGCTGTTCAAGCGCGGGCTGATCTGCCGAACGGATGACCGTGGCGATCCAATCGTCCAGCTCTCCCCGCCGCTGATCGCCGGTGAGGAGCAGTTCCAGGAAATCGAGGCGATCCTGCGCCCGGTGCTGAGCGAGGCCTCGGAGCGGATGGAGAGATGGAGCTCACTGTCGAGAGCCTGATAGGCGAGCTCGGCCTGACTCTCGTCTCCGGACAGGAGGCAGCCCGTACCCATGTGCGCTTCGTGCACAGCACCGAGCTCGCCGACCCCACGCCCTGGCTGAAAGGCGGCGAGCTGCTGCTGAGCACCGGCCTGCAGCTCGACGGGCCGAAGGCGCAGCGGGAGTTCATCGCTCGCTTGGCAGACCACGAGATCGCGGGCCTCGGCTTCGGTACCGGCTTCACCCACAAACGCATCCCCGCCGCGCTGCTGGCGGCCGCGCGCAAGCACGCCTTCCCGCTGTTCGAGGTTCCCTACGAGCTCCCGTTCATCGCCATCACCGAGCGGGCCTTCGCGCAGCTGCTCGACGAACGCTACGAGATGCTCCAGCGCAGCATGGTCGGCGACGTGCTCGCCGAGGCGCTCACCGGGCACCTCTACCCGGAGGATCTCCAGGCGCGCCTGCGTCCGTTCGGGATCGGCGAGCGCGTCGCGGTGCTGGCCTTCCGTATGCGCGACCCGAGCGCCGCAGCGGCGGCGGTCGAGCGGATCCTCGCCGCCGAGCGCGTGGCCGGCCTCGTGGCGATTCGCGCGGGGCTGCTGTGCGCGGTCGTGGACCCCGAGGGGATCGAGCCACGAGCCCTGGCGGGGAAGATCCGCGGCGAGCTCGCCGCCCGCTTCGGCGAGGTACGCGCGGCGGCCAGCCGCGCAGCTGCCACGCACTCGCTGCGGATGAGCTTTCACGAGGCCCGCTGTGCCCTGGAGGCAGTGCGGCTGCGAAACGGCGACGCGCCCGAGGTCGCCTCCTACGAGGACCTTGGCGCCTTCCAGCTGCTGCTCTCGCTCCAGGACGACGATGCGCTTTTGTCCTACTGCCGCAGCGTACTCGGCCCGATCGAACATGGAGAGGGCGACTACGGCGACGAGCTCGTGCGCTCATTGGACGTGTTCATCGAGCACAACGGCCACTGGGAGCGCGCCGCAGCGGCGCTGTTCTGTCACCGCCACACGCTGCGCTACCGGATTCGCCGCATCGAGCAGCTCACCGGCCGTGACTTCTCGAGCGCGCGCGACCGGATCGAGTTTTGGTTGGCCCTGCGAGGAAGAGAGTTGGCACGATGAGGATTGGAGTTCCCAGCGAGATAAAGACCGACGAGTACCGCATCGCCATAACGCCGGCCGGGGTGCGCGAGCTGACCTCGCGTGGGCACGAGGTACTGGTTCAGGCCGGCGGCGGCGAGGGCAGCGCGATGAGCGACGAGCAGTTCAGCGCCCAGGGCGCCCGCATCGTCCCCGACGCCGAGAGCGTGTTCGCCGAGGCCGAGCTGGTGCTGAAGGTCAAGGAGCCCCAGGCCGATGAGGTGGGGCTGCTGCGCGAGGGGCAGACGCTCTTCACCTACCTGCACCTCGCGGCCGAGCCCGACCTCGCCCAGGGGCTGATCGCCTCCGGCGCGCGCTGCATCGCCTACGAGACCGTCGTTGACTCCGAGGGACGGCTGCCGTTGCTGGCGCCGATGAGCGAGGTGGCGGGCAAGATCGCCACGCAGGCCGGCGCGTTCATGCTCGAGAAGCCGCTCGGCGGCCGCGGGATCCTGCTCGGTGGAGTGCCCGGGGTGGCGGCCGCCACGGTGCTGGTGATCGGTGGCGGTGTGGTAGGGATGAACGCCGCCTTCATCGCCATCGGCATGCAGGCCGACGTGTTCACGTTCGATCGCTCCATCGACCGGCTGCGCGATCTCGAAGTGGCATTCGCCGGACGTGCCTCCACCGTGTACTCCTCCACGCTTGCCATCGAGGAGATGCTGCCGCAGGCCGATCTCGTGATCGGCGCAGTGCTGCTGCCCGGCGGGCGCGCGCCGCGGGTGGTGACGCGCGAGCAGCTGAAGCTGATGAAGCCCCACGCGGTGCTCGTAGACGTCTCGATCGACCAGGGGGGCTGCTTTGAGACCTCGCGCCCCACGACCCACTCCAACCCCACATATGAGGTCGACGGGATCACGCACTACTGCGTCACGAACATGCCTGGGGCAGTGCCCATCACCTCGACGTATGCGTTGACCAACGCCACGCTTCCCTACGTGATCGAGCTGGCCGAGCGCGGGATCGACGATGCCCTCGAGAGCAACGCGGGACTGCGCGCCGGCCTAAACGTGCAGGGCGGTGAGATCACGCATCCCGCCGTGGCCGAGGCGCTCGGGCTGAAGCCCGCGGCTGCAGTGTGAGCAGGGCTGTACACCGTCAACGACCAGAGACCAAGAGGAGCGGAACCCACCATGGCCAGCACAGCGGAGACCCTCAGCAACTTCATCGATGGTGAGAGCGCCCCGTTCGACGGCGAGAGAGAACCCGTGCTCAACCCGGCCACTGGTGAGGTGCTCGCGCATGCTCCCATCTCCAGCGCCGAGGACGTCGACCGCGCGGTACGCGCCGCGCGGGGCGCCTTCGAGAGCTGGTCGAACACGACCCCGGCCCAGCGGGCGCAGGCGCTCTTGAAGCTCGCCGATCTGATCGAGGAGCACGGCGGCGAGATCGCGCGGATCGAGGCGCTCAACGCGGGCAAGCCGATCGAAGCCGTCACCAACGACGAGATCTCCGTGATGGCCGACAACCTCCGCTTCTTCGCCGGCGCTGCGCGTTGCCTCGAGGGCAGGGCGGCCGGCGAGTACATGGAGGGCTACACCTCCTTCACCCGTCGTGAAGCCGTTGGCGTAATCGGGCAGGTGACGCCGTGGAACTACCCGCTGATGATGGCCATCTGGAAATTCGGCCCGGCGATCGCCGCCGGCAACACGGTCGTGCTGAAGCCCGCCGAGACCACGCCCATGACGACCGTGAGGCTCGCTGAGCTGGCCGCCGAGGTGCTGCCCAAGGGCGTGCTCAACATCGTCACCGGCCCCGGGCGCCCGACGGGCGAGGCGTTGATCAGACACCCCGATGTGGACATGATCGCCCTGACCGGCTCAGTCGACACGGGCAAGCACTTCGCGCGAACCGCGGCCGAGACGCTCAAGCGCGTTCACCTCGAGCTGGGCGGCAAGGCCCCCGTGATCGTCTTCGACGACGTGAGCATGGAGAGCGCGATGGAGACGATCGCCGCCACCGGCTACTACAACGCCGGCCAGGACTGCACGGCAGCCACGCGCGTGCTGGCCGCGGCCGGCGTCTACGACGATGTCGTCTCAGGCCTGGCCGAGCAGGCCAAGGGCCTGGTCATCGGCGACACGCTCTCCGCCCAGACCACCCTCGGGCCGGTCAACTCCGCGCGCCAGCGCGAGCGCGTCGAGGGCTTCCTCGAGCGCCGTCCCGACCGGGCCGAGATCGTGACCGGCGGATCGCAGCCCGATCGCCCCGGCTTCTACCTCGAGCCGACCGTTGTCGCCGGCTTGGAGCAGGACGACGAGATGATCCAGCGCGAGATCTTCGGTCCCGTCATCACAGTCCAGCGCTTCAGCGACGAGGCCGAGGCAATCGCATGGGCCAACGCCACCCGCTACGGCCTCGCCTCCTCGGTCTGGACGCGCGACGTGGGTCGTGCCCTGCGGGTCTCCAAGGCGCTGCGCTTCGGCTGCGTGTGGATCAACGACCACATCCCGCTCGTCTCCGAGATGCCCCACGGCGGCTTCAAGGAGTCCGGCTACGGCAAGGACCTGAGCATGTACGGGGTCGAGGACTACACAGTGCTAAAGCACGTGATGGCCAACATTCAGTAGTCGTTTGCAGCCAAAAGGCTGCTACGGTCATGCCACGGGCGGCGAAGTCGTCCGTGAGGTTCTTTGTCTTTGTTGGCGCTCTGAAGCGCGGATGTGGTCAGTCGAATCTCCATCCGCAGCGGCGGCCACAGGGCCGCCAGAAGGAGCATCACAACATGCAGCATGAATCTTTCGCCGATCTCGGCGTGTCCGAGGTCGTCGTGAGCGAGCTCGCCAAGTGCGGGATCGCCAAGCCCTTTGCAGTTCAGAACATGGTCATCCCCGACGTGCTCGCCGGTCATGACGTGCTCGCCCAGTCGCCCACGGGTTCGGGCAAGACGCTCGCCTTCGGTGTGCCGCTGGTGGAGCGCTTGAAGGACTCAGACGCGCGTCCGTCGGCGCTGATCCTCGCGCCAACCCGCGAGCTCGCCATCCAGATCGTCGACGAGCTGCGTCCGATCGCCCACGCCCGCGCGCTCTCCATCGCAGCCGTCTACGGCGGCGCCGGCATCGTCAAGCAGGCACGGCTGGCCGGCCGCGCGCACATCCTCGTGGCCACGCCCGGGAGGCTGCTCGACCTGATCGAGCGCCGTGACATAACGCTCGCCAAGGTCCGCATCCTGATCCTCGACGAGGCCGACAGGATGCTCGACATGGGCTTCAAGCCTGTCGTCGACAGGATCGTGAAGATGACCCGCTCCGAGCGCCAGACGCTGCTCTTCTCGGCCACGCTCGAGGGCGAGGTGGGCCGCATCGCCAAGGCCTACACCTCCAACCCGCGCCGTCACGAGCACGCTCACCCTGTGACCCAGAAGGCCGACGTGGCCCACCGCTTCGAGATGGTCAGCCACGAGGGCAAGGTCGCCAAGCTCGTATCTGAGCTGGGCGAGCCCGAGCGCGGTCTGACACTGGTGTTCGTGCGCACCAAGCGCGGCGCCGACCGGCTGGTCAAGCGTCTCGCCTCCAGTAGCGTCCAGGCTGTGGCCATGCACGGAGACAAGTCCCAGGGTCAGCGTGAGCGCGCGCTCGCCAACTTCGAGGCCGGCGTGGTCGACACGCTCGTGGCCACCGACGTGGCCGCCCGCGGGATCGATGTGGCCGGCATCACCCATGTGATCAACTACGACATCCCCGCCACACGCGAGGACTACGTCCACCGCATCGGGCGCACCGCTCGTGCGGGAGCCAGTGGCACCGGAGTGACGCTGGTGACCCACGACCAGGCCCGTGAGATGGCGGGTCTCGTCGGCGATCTCGGTCTCGAGCGCGAGCTCGGCCTCGCCGGCATGAGCAGCTCCACAGGCGGCCAGGGCGGACGCCCCTCACGCCCACGACAGGGTGGGGGCTCGGGCAACCGTCGCCGTCCCGCAAGCGCACGATCCGGTTCCCCGAACAGCGGAGCAGAGCGCTCTGGATCCAGCTCCCGGGGCGCCGGGTCCCGTCGCGGACGCGCCGCCGGCCGTTCTAGGTAGAGACATCAGCAGTCATATGCGCCGCCTTGTCAGCTAACGTCGCGCGCATGAGCATGTCGCACCCGCCCGATCCTGACGCGGAGGACGCACTCGACAGCGGCTCCTCCGAGGCAGGGTCGGAAGCGGATCTGCTCACCCACTACGACATCCTGCGCCTGCGGGCTCCCAACCCGGGACCGGTGACCCTGTCGGGCACCAACACCTGGGTCGTGGGCCGCAGGCCCGCCTGGGTGGTCGACCCGGGCCCGCTGATCGATGAGCACCTCGAGCGCCTGTACGCTGCGATCGATGCTCGCGGAGGGCTGGGAGGGGCGGTGCTGACGCACGATCACCACGACCACTCCGAAGCCGTTGACAGCCTGCGCGAGCGCTACTCGGCGCCAGTTGCGGGAGGAAGGGGATCGGTGGATGTTCGGCTGGGGGAGGAGATTCGCTTTGGGCCCTTCGAAGCCGTGGCCACGCCGGGGCACGCAGCCGATCACTTCGCCTTGATCGCCGACGGCGCCTGCTTCACCGGCGACGCTGTGCTCGGCGAAGGGAGTGTGTTCATCAGCCCCTACAAAGGCGCTATGGCCGGGTATCTGCTGGCGCTCACGCGCCTGCGCCTGCGCGAAGACTTCAACGTGCTCTGCCCCGGGCACGGACCGCCGGTGTGGGATGCGCACACCAAGCTCGAAGACTACGTAGCCCATCGCATCGACCGTGAAAACCACCTGATAGTGGCGCTCGGCCAAGGTGCCCGCACCGTCTCTGAGCTGCTCGGCATCGTGTGGGCGGATGTCCCCGAGCAGCTGCGCCCGCTCGCGACAGCCACCCTCGCGGCGCACCTCGACAAGCTCGAAGACGAGCAGATCCTGCCCGAGGGCGTCGAGCGGCCGCGCTTCGAGCGGACCGAGTGGTGAGCCCGTCACGAGCCACTCCCGGCTCGGCCTCCCACGCTGACGGATCGGCGCCCGCCGCCGCCGGCTCCCGGCCCACCTCGATGGACTCGCCCTTTCCGCCGATCGCCGACTACGGCTTCCTGTCTGACTGCCACACCGGCGCCCTAGTCGCCTCGGACGGCTCGATCGAGTGGATGTGCATGCCGCACTTCGACTCGCCATCCGTGTTCGGGGCGCTGCTGGACCGTGGCGCCGGCAGCTGGCGCGTGGGCCCCTACGGGATCTACGTGCCCGCCGGACGCCGCTACATCCCCGGGACGAACGTGATCGAGACCACCTGGATGACGCCCCAGGGCTGGCTGCGGGTGGTGGACGCGCTCACTATCGGCCCGTGGCATGACAACAAGCACGGCTCCAGCCACACCCGCCCCCCGACCGACTACGACGCCGATCACCTGGTGGTGAGGATGATCGAATGCATCCAGGGCGAGGTGCAGGTCGAGATCGTGTGCGAGCCGATGCTCGACTACGGCTCCACCCCGGCCCACTGGAGCGTGGTCCAGAGCGGGGAGGAGGGCGTCTGCATGATGGACGCCACCGACGATGTCACCGCCTTCAGGCTCTTCAGCGACATCCGCATGGGCATCGAGGGCAACCGCGCGCACGGGCGCCACACGATGGAGGAGGGCGAGAAGCGCTTCTGCGCGCTCTCCTGGACAGAGGATCACGGCGGTCCGCACACAGTCGAGCAGGCCGAAGGTCACATGGAACGCACCAGTCACTTCTGGCGCAGCTGGCTGGCAGAAGGCACCTATCCCGACCATCCTTGGCGCTTTCACCTGCAGCGCTCAGCGTTGGTGCTGAAGGGGCTCACGTTCATGCCCACCGGCGCGCTGGTGGCCGCACCCACCACCTCGCTGCCCGAGACCCCCGGGGGTGAGCGCAACTGGGATTACCGCTTATGCTGGATGCGCGACGCCTCCTTCACACTGTGGGCGCTGCACGCCCTCGGCCTCAACTGGGAGGCCGACGACTTCGTGCAGTACGTCGCCGACATGCAGCGCAACGACGATGGCTCGCTGCAGATCATGTATGGCATCAAGGGCGACAAGGATCTCGAGGAGTCCACACTCGATCATCTCAAGGGCTATGAGGGCGCGCGACCCGTGCGGATCGGCAACGGCGCTTACAACCAGCGCCAGAACGATGTCTTCGGGGCGGTGCTCGACTCGGTGTACCTGCACTCCAAGAAGCGCGACCACATCCCCGAGCGGCTGTGGCCGGTGCTGAGCGACCAGGTGCACTGCGCGGCCAAGGCGTGGAAGGAACCCGACCAGGGAATCTGGGAGGCGCGCGGCGAGCCCCGCCACTACGTCTCCTCCAAGCTCATGTGCTGGGTGGCGATGGACCGTGGCGCGCGGCTGGCCGAACGCCGCGGGCACGTCGACCAAGCCGAAGAATGGCAGGCGCTGGCCGACGAGATCCGCGAGGACATCCTCGACCGGGGAGTCGACAAGCGCGGTGTGTTCCGCCAGCACTACGAAACAGACGCGCTGGACGCGTCGAACCTGCTGGTGCCGCTCGTGCGCTTCCTGCCGCCCGAAGACGAGCGCGTCCGTGCCACTGTGATGGCGATCCGCGAGGAACTCACAGAGGGCGGTCTCGTCCTGCGCTACCGCACCGACGACACCGACGACGGGCTACACGGCGAGGAGGGCACGTTCCTGATCTGCTCCTTCTGGCTCGTCTCAGCCCTGTCTGAGATCGGCGAGCACCGCGAGGCCGAGCACCTGTGCGAGCGGCTGCTCTCCTACTCTTCCTCGCTCGAGCTCTACGCCGAGGAGCTCGAGGCATCGTCGGGCAGGCACCTTGGGAACTATCCGCAGGCGTTTACGCATCTGGCCCTCATTAACGCAGTCACCCACGTAATCGAGGCCCAGCAGAGCTGAGCGTACGCGGCGGGCCAGCGATGAGTTTCGAAAGTAGTCTGAGTCCCTGTGTATGTGACCCTGCCCGCGAGCGTCTCACGATGACTATCGTCATCACCGCGTTTGAGCGATCGCCTGATGGCGGCAAGGGCCTGGCGCGCGATACGCGCGTTCGCTGGGCACTCGAGGAGGTGGGCCAGACCTACGAGGTGCACCTCGTCTCGTTCCGCGCGAAGAAGGAACCCGCGCATCTGCGCCTTCATCCTTTCGGCCTGATCCCGACCTATGAGGAAGGCGATCTTGTCCTGTTCGAGACAGGCTCGATCGTCATTCACATCGCCGATCGCTATGTGGGACTGTTCCCGGGCGATGCCCATGCGCGGGCGCGGGCAATCACCTGGATGTTCGCCGCGCTCAACACCGTTGAGCCGCCAATCCTCGAACTCGTGACCGCCAGGTTCGCAGAGAGTGAGGAGTCATGGGCCGAAGAGCGTCTGCCTCTGGTAAAGGACCGTATTCGCGAGCGACTGGCCCAGCTTTCTGCCCGCTTGGGCGATGCCCACTGGCTCGACGGGGACTTCAGCGCGGGCGACCTCATGATGGTGTCGGTCTTGCTCAGGCTTAGACCTTCCGGCCTTCTGGACGAGTTTTCGATACTCGCCGCCTATGTTGCCCGCGGCGAGGCGCGGCCTGCATACGAACGGGCTTTCGCCGCCCAGTGGGCGGTCAACGCCGGTCGTTCCCAAGCTGGGTCGTCCCGGGACTTGGCGGTGGCGGATATCTCGCCGCGACCTGTCAGTAGCCTGCGTCGCCCGGCAGCAGAATGCGGGCCACCTCACCCTCGAGCACCACCCGCGGTTGAACCGGCAGCACCTCGCGCCCGCGCGCATATGCGAGCAGCCCCTCTACCGTGGCGAACTCGCGCAGCTGTTCGAGGTGCTTGATGGTGGGGAAGACGAGCTCGATCTCCTTCGCGCCGTACGCCTCGAGCGCACCGGCCGGAGTGAACCAGCCAAGGTCAACGCACTCCTCGCCATCGACCTCGGGTGCCTGCCCGACCGGCAGCGTGGCGAGAAAGAAATGCGTGTCGAAGCGGATCTGGACCTCGGCGGGAGTGATCCAGCGCGAGAACTTCACCAGCGCCCCCGGGCCCTCGAGCTCGATCGCTGCCTCCTCGCTCAGCTCCCTGATCGCAGCTGCGCGGTGAGCGCTGTCGCCATCGCCCTCCCCGGCGTCCACTGCGCCCCCCGGGAAGACCCACACCCCGCCCATGAACCGCGCCGCCGGGGTGCGCCTGACGAGCAGCAGCTCGAGCTTCTCAGCGCCGCCGCGCAGGAGGATCACGGTCGCCGCCTGGCGTGGGCGAACGGGCTCGCCCGCGTTGTATTGCTCCCCGGGCCCCGGACGCCCACCCTCCTCGTGCGCGCGCATCGGCTGACCCTACCTGGCGGTACTCTTCAGCGCATGAGAAAAACGACCCATGCACGCTCCACATGAGCGCTCTGCCCGAGACCATCCAGCGCTGGATCTGCGAGTCCTGCGGCTACATCTACGACCCCGAGGAGGGCGACCCCGACGGCGGCATCCCCGCCGGGACGCCGTTCGAGGAGATCCCCGACACGTGGTTCTGTCCCGTGTGCGGCGCGCGTAAGCGAGACTTCACGCTCTACGAGGACTGACCCCTAACACTGGCGTGAGCGATTGGAACCGGCTGCTGGCGCTCGACGCTGAGCGCGTGTGGCATCCGTATGGGGCGCTGCCGGCGGGGATGGCCTCGCTGCCGGTCGTCTCGGCCGAGGGGGTGCGCCTGCGGCTGGCCGACGGGCGCGAGCTGATCGATGGGATGGCCTCGTGGTGGTGTGCCATCCATGGCTACCGCCACCCGGCGCTCGACGGGGCGGTGAGCGTACAGCTGGGCCGGATGGCGCACGTGATGTTCGGCGGGCTCACCCACGAGCCAGCCATCCTGCTCGCTGAGCGGCTGATCGAGCTCACGCCTGATGGGCTCGAACGGGCCTTCTTCGCCGACTCTGGTTCGGTGTCGGTGGAGGTGGCCATCAAGATCTGCCTCCAGTACCAGCACGCCCGCGGGCGGATGGAGCGCACCAAGCTGCTCACCGTCCGGGGCGGCTACCACGGCGACACAGCGGGTGCCATGGCCGTGTGCGACCCGGTGAGCGGCATGCACAGCCTGTTCGCCGGCGTGCTGCCCCAGCACGTCTTCGCCGAGCGCCCACCCGATGGGTTCGAGGCTGGTCTCGACCCCGTCTGGGCGGCCCAGGTGAGCGAGCTGGCCGAGGCCCACGCGGGGGAGCTGGCCGCGGTGATCGTCGAGCCCGTGGTGCAGGGCGCGGGCGGCATGCGCTTCCACTCGCCGGCGTGCATAGCCCACCTGAGAGCCGTGTGCGACGAGCACGACATGCTGCTGGTGCTGGACGAGATCGCCACCGGCTTCGGGCGCACGGGCGCGATGTTCGCCGCTGAGCACGCTGCCGTTGCACCGGATGTGATGTGCGTGGGCAAGGCCCTCACGGGCGGCTACATGACCCTTGCTGCCACCCTGTGCACGCCCGAGGTCGCCGAGGCGGTGTCCTCGGGCGACGGTGGTCGGCTGATGCACGGGCCTACCTTCATGGCCAACCCGCTGGCCTGTGCGGTGGCGCTCGCCTCACTCGACCTGCTGGCCGATGGGAGTTGGCAGGGGCGGGTGGCCGCCATCGAAGCTGGTCTGCGCAGAGGCCTGGAGCCCGCTGCCGAGCTGCCGGGGGTGGCGGAGGTGCGAGTGCTGGGCGCGATCGGCGTGATCGAGCTCGAGCAGCCCGTGGACATGGCGCCGGCCATGGCCACTGCCGTCGAGTGGGGCGTGTGGCTGCGCCCCTTCCGCAACCTCATCTACGCAATGCCGCCGTATGTGATCGAGGAGGAGGACCTCGCGCAGGTTACGGTGGCAATGGGGGAGGCGGCACGAGTGAGCCTGCGAGGCTGATGCGCGCCCGGCTGGGATCGGCGGCACTGATGGCTGACGCTAAAGGACCGGGCTGCTTACGCGAGCCAATCCCGCCAGGGCAGCGCGTGTGCCGCCCATGCCAGCTCTGGGGGATTCGGCCCTCCGACTTGCGCAAGCATGCAGACCTCCACACCGCCGAGTCGCTCGATCGTCGCCCCGTTGGAGCGCTGCATCGCGTCGGGCTCGGTGGGCCACGGCGTGAGCACCACAGCGCGCACTTCGATCCCGCGGTCCCTGGCGGCCTGCAGGGTGAGCAGCGTGTGGTTGATGGTGCCCAGGCCAGGACGGGCCGCGATCAGTAGGGGCAGACCCAGCGCTTCGGCGAGGTCGAGCACGGTGTAGGTGGGGGACAGGGGCACGAGCAGCCCGCCCACGCCCTCCACCACGAGCGTCGCTCCCTCTCCCCGCTCGCGAGCCGCCGCCACCAGCTCGGCCGGGTCGATCGACACTCCAGCGAGCTCGGCCGCCAGGTGTGGCGAGACGGCGGGCCCGAAGCGCAGCGGCGAGACCTCCTCCGGCTCCATCTCTGCCGCCGCGCCCAGCAGCACATGGTCGGGTGGCCAGCCGCCTGGGGCGTCGGTGAGCTCCGCATCGTCAAGCCCCGTGACCACCGGCTTGTATGCCCGCACGGGCTCCCCGGCATCCTTCATGGCTGCCAGCAGGCAGGCGCTCAGGACGGTCTTGCCCACGCCCGTGTCGGTGCCGGTGACGAAGAGGCCACGCATGGGATGTGGACGGATGACCGCTAGGCGGCGCGGGCGCCCGAGGCGAGCTCGCGCTCGAGATCGAACGGGGCGGGCGAGCCGGTCGAGCCGGGCAACGCGGTCCTCTCCATTGGAAGCGGCGGCTCGGGGACGCTCACGCGCTCGGCGTGGACCGGCCCTGTGCGGGACATGTCCAGTCCCGATGCCCGGGCCAGGTCGCCCAGCGTCTCTGCTGCCATCCGCAGCTCGGAGGCGGTGTGGGACGCCATCACCGTCAGCCGCAGCCGCGAGGTTCCATGGGGGACGGTTGGGGGACGGATGGCCTGGGCGAAAACCCCGCGCTCGATCGCGCCCTGACAGAGCCGCATCGCCGTGCGCTCCTCGCCGAGGATCAGCGGCACGATGTGCATCTCGCTGTCGGGCACCGGGAAGCCCTCCGCGGCGAGCGCCCGGCGCAGCACCCGGGCATTGGAGCGCAGCCGCTGAACCCGATGGGGACGCTCGCTCAGCAGATGCAGCGCCGCCAGCGCCCCAGCCACCGCCGGAGGCGGGGGCGCAGTGGAGAAGATCAACGAGCGCGCCGAGTTGATCAGGTAGCGCACCATCTCGGCGCTCGCGCACGCGTAGGCGCCGTATGAGCCGAGCGCCTTGCCCAGCGTGCCGATCACCACATCCACCTCGCCCTCCAGGCCGGCCTCGGCCACGGCGCCGCGACCGTCGGGCCCCAGGCTTCCCAGGGCGTGTGCCTCATCGACCACCAGACGCATGTCATATGCGTTCGCAACGTCTGCCAGCTGAGCCAGTGGGGCAACGTCACCGTCCATCGAGAACACCGAGTCGGTCACCAGCAGCCGCCGGCCGCCGTCCCGGCCGCCGGGGTGGCGGCGCAGGCTCCACTCGAGGTGTTCCACGTCGCGGTGGCGGTACACGACCACCTCGGCCCTCGAGAGCCTGCAGCCGTCCACGATCGAGGCGTGGTTGAGCTCGTCCGAGAAGATCGTGTCGCCGCTACGAGCCAGCGCACCGATCACCCCGAGGTTGGCCAGATAGCCCGACCCGAACAGCACGCAGGTCTCGCTGCCCTTGAACTCCGCCAGGCGCTCCTCCAGCCGTCCATGGATCGTCATCGTGCCCGACACCAGGCGTGATGCCCCCGCACCAACCCCCCAGCGCATCGCAGCGTCGGCCGCCGCCTCGCGAACCTTGGGGTGGTCCGCCAAACCGAGGTAGTTGTTGGAGCACAGCAGCAGCACGGGCTTGCCTTCGAGCAGCACCGTCGGTCCCTGCGGCCCACTGATGAGGCGCAGCCGGCGAGACAGTCCAAGCCGCTCCAGCTCCTCCAGGCGCGCTTGAATCTCGCTCATCGACTCGCCCGGCTAGCTGACCGGTACGCGGTTCGAGGCGCCGTCCGGGCGGGGTGGCACCGAGCGTTTGGCCTGGTAGCGAAGCTGGGTCGATGGATCCCACAGGCGCACGCCGAGGTCGACGGTCTGGGCTCGCGCTTCGTTCTCCAGCAGCTCCTCGACGAGGTCTGGAGTCTCGCCTTCCAGCCAGCCCGAGCGGTTGTCCGGGCGCGGGTTGGCCGCGTTGTCGGGCTGGCGGGCCACGTTCAGGCCGAGCTCCTCGAACATCTCGCGGTCGGTCTCCGGCTCGTTGCCGAGCGTGGTCAGGAAGTTGCCCATCATCACGCCGTTGATCCCCGCCTTGACTGCAAGACGCTGTAGCTCGCCGAGGTTCTCCACGCGTCCGCCGCACAATCTGAACAGGGCTTCGGGGAGGATCAGGCGGAAGATCGCAATCCACTTCACCGCCTCCCATGGATCCATGTACTCGCGGTCGCCGAACTTGGTGCCCGGCCGCGGGTTGAGCATGTTGATGGGAACGCTCGTCGGGTTGATGGCAGCCAGCTCGAAGGCCATCTCGACGCGCTGAGCGCGGGTCTCGCCGAGGTTGAGGATCCCCCCCACGCATGTCTCCAGGCCAGCCTCACGGACGGCGTCGATCGTGCGCAGGCGGCCCTCGTAGCGCACCGTGCTGGTCACCTCGTCGTAGTAGCTGTGCGCGGTCTCCACGTTGTGGTGGACGCGCTGGATGCCCGCGTCGCGCAGGGCTCTCGCGCGATCGGCAGAGATGTGCCCGACCGAGGCGCAGCGCTTGAGGTTGGTGTGCTCGGAGACGAGGCGCACCCCATCGAGGTATTTCTGGAAGTCACGCTTGGAGAGCCCCTGGCCCTGGGTGACCATGCAGAAGCGATGTGCGCCCGCCGCCTCGGCCGCGCGGGCGTGCTCGAGGATCTGCTCGGGCTCCATCATCGCGTGCAGCGGCGTCTCGGCGTCCGCGAAGCGCGACTGTGCGCAGAAGCCGCAGTCCTCGGCGCAACCGCCCGACTTGGCGTTGACCAGCGAGCACATGTCGGTGGAGTCCGCGAAGCGCTCCACCCGTGCTTCCCAGGCGCGCTGGATCAGCGCTTCGATCTGCTCGTGATCCTCGATCTCGCCGAGCTGGAGGGCCTCCTCGCGAGTGATCAGCGGCGCCATGCGCCACAACCTATGACGTGTGGCGGACGGCTAAGAGCTGCCCTATTCCCCGCGCCAGCGGGCGGGGCGTTTCTCGGCGAAGGCGCGCATCCCCTCGCGCATGTCCTGCGAGGCGAAGGACGCCTGGCGTAGCTCGATCAGCTCCTGCTCCACCTCGGCGGGCAGCTCGCTCTCCCCACGCAGCAGGGCGGCGATGACCCGCTTGTTGCCTCGCTGGGCGAGCGGTGAGTTGCCCGCGAGCTCGGCTGCGAGATCGAGTGTCAGGGCCTCGAGGCTCTCTGCGCCGGCAAGCCGGTTGACGAGCCCCCAGCTCATGGCAGTCGTGGCGTCGATGTACCTGCCCACGAGGAACAGCTCGCGCGTGCGCGGCACGCCAATGGCGTCGATGAAGCGGCGCAGACCCGTGTGCGAGTAGACGAGGCCGAGCTTGGCCGGCGGCATCCCCAGCTTGATGCCCTCCAGGCACACGCGCAGATCGCACGCGAGGGCCAGCTCCAGCCCCCCACCGATCGTGTGGCCCGGGAGCATCGCCACGGTTGGGTAGGGGAACGCCTCGAGCGCGTCGATCGCTTCGGTGAACGGGTGCGCGACAAGCTTCTCGGCGCGCTCCTCGAACTCATCGGCGGGGATCTCGCCGATGTCATAGCCGGCCGAGAACATCCCGTGCGCGCCCGTCACAACGATGCAGCGCGCCTGCGAGGAGGGCTCACCGAGTCTCGCCAGCGTGTCGCTGATCGCATCGAGGATCGGGTGGTCGAGCGCGTTGCGCTTGGCGGGGTTGGAGATCGTCAGGCGAACCACGCCATCGGCGGGCTCGTCGACCAGGAGCTTGCCGCCGGCGAGCTCGCGTGGGGAGGCGCTGGTTGACACCGCGTCGACAGGCTAGTCGAGCACGACGAGCGTGTCGCCCTCGTTGACCGCTTGGCCCTCCTTGCAGAGGATCTCCTTGACCGTCCCGGCGTCCTCCGCCTCCACGGGCATCTCCATCTTCATCGACTCGAGGATGGCCACCGTGTCGCCCTCCTCGATCGTGTCGCCGACGGCGCACTCGATTTTCCATACCGTGCCGGTGATATGAGCCTCAACATCAGTCATCTGATCCTCCGTCCGCCGATCGCGAGCACTGGAGTGGACAATAGATAGCCCCGCCGACCGATCGCCGCGCAGACGCGACTTCGTGGTCGTGGCCGCCTACAACGAGGCCGATCGAATCGGAGCAACGCTGAGTGCGCTCGCCGTCGCCTTTCCCGGCGCGCGGGTGTGGGTGGCGGACGACGGCTCCAGCGACGGCACGTCGGAGATCGCGCTCGGCGCGGGCGCCCGCGTAGTGCGCTGCGAGCGCATGGTCGGCAAGGGCGAGGCGGTCACGCGGGCTGCCCGCGAGGCGCTGGCGGAGGCTCGTAGAACGTCTGAGGGCGACGCGGTGTTCGTGCTTTGCGACGGCGATCTGGCCGACTCCGCGAGCGAGCTCGGCGCGCTGGCAGACGTCGTCGCACGCGGCGAGGCCGACGTCGCGGTGGCCGCCTTCGCCCGACGCGTCGGGGGCGGGATGGGGATCGCGCTGGCGTTCGCGCGCTGGGCGATCCGCAGGCGTTGCGGCCTCGACACGGGCGCTCCGATCTCGGGTCAGCGAGCGCTCAGCGAGAGGGCGCTCGAGGACGTGCTGCCGCTGGCCCATGGCTACGGCATGGAGATCGGGATGACGATCGACGCCGTGCGCGCGGGCCGCCGGTTGGTGGAGATCGAGCTCGACCTCTCCCATCGCGCCACTGGACGCACACTCGCTGGCTTCCTGCACAGAGGTAGCCAGCTGCTGGACTTCATGCGCGTGTATCTCGCCCGCAGGTAGGCTGCACAGAGGATGAGAGTCGGGTCATGGGGCGTCGTCCGCGTAACGTTTTGCAGGCAGGGAGGTAGAGCGCTTAGATGAGCGATCTGGCCCCCATGCGCGAGCAGGTCTACGCGGACCCGCGACCGAAGGAGCACTTCGACCGCTTCCACGAGCGTGCGCGCACACGGGAACCGGATTGGGCTTATGAGCTGACCCGGGTGATCACCTCGCTGTACGCCTACACACTGCTGCGCACGCGGGCGATATCCGTCGAGAAGGTGCCCGGCCGCGGCGCCGTGATCCTCGCTCCCAACCACTTCTCTTTCATGGACCACTTCCTGATGGGCTGCTACATCAGGCGCAAGGTCCGCTTCATGGCCAAGTCGCAGCTCTTCAAAGGGCCAATGCAGTTCATCTACACCCACGGCGGCGTGTTCCCCGTGCGTCGCGGCGCCCGTGACGACGAGACCTTCATCACCGCCAAGGCCATCCTCGCTCGCGAGGGTGCCATCACGATGTACTGCGAGGGCGGACGCTCGCGAACCGGCAAAGTGGCCGAGCAGGCCAAGCGCGGCATCGGGCGCCTGGCGCTCGAAACCGGTGCGCCGGTTGTGCCGATCGCGATCTACGGCTCCTCGCGAGTGCGCAACTGGAAGCGACTGCAGTTCCCCAAGGTCACCGTGCAGTACGGCGACGCGATTCGCTGGGAGCCGATCGAGGACCCCACGCGTGAGCAGCAGCAAGCGGCGGCCGATCAGATCCTGCTCGAGATCCGTGCTCTGTACGCGGGACTCGAGCAGCATGGTCGCAAGGGCGTGCTCAGGCGCCTGCGCGAGCAGCGCCGCACGCCCGCCGCGGTGGCCTGAGCGCGCGTGCGTCGGGGCGGTGGCCTACTGTTCGGCGCAAATGACGGCTGCGGCCCAAGGGGGAGACAATGCAGGGACGGCTTGACGTCGGCGCAGTGATCAGACGGGTCTTTCACATCTACGTCGACCAGGCGTCGGTGCTCATGCCGGCAGCAGCCGCTGTGTTCGTCGTCACCGGCATCATCTCGGCGCTGCTCGCCACATCCGGCTCGCTGATCGGGGTCCTGCTGGCGCTGGTGATCAGCCTCGTGGCCGGAACGCTCTTCACCGGCATGGTCGTGGAGCTGGTGGCCGACGTGGAGGACGGGCGTCGCGACGCCAGCCCCGGTCAACTGCTGCGCGCCGCCATGCCCGTGATCGGTCAGCTGATCCTCGTGGGGTTCGTGGCTGGTGTAGGGATCGTCGTCGGCTTCTTCCTGATCGTCGTGCCCGGGCTGATCTTGATCACCATCTGGTCCGTGGCGGCCCCTGTGGTCGTGCTCGAGCGCCCGCAGGGCCTCGGCGCGCTCGGGCGCAGCCGGGAGCTCGTCCGTGGCAACGGGTGGCAGGTGTTCGGGGTGATCGTGATCCTCTATGTGGTCGTGACGATCGTCGTCGCTGCGATCGACGCGGGGGCTGAATCGGCGGGGACCGGAGCGGGGATCGTGGTGCGGGTCGTCCTCGGTGTTCTGAGCGCTCCGATCACAGCCCTCGCGGCCTCGGTGCTCTACTTCGACCTGCGCAAGATCGCCGGCGACCACATGCCGGTCGTGGGTCCCACCGACTTGCCGTCGGCTGGAGCGTCGGACCACGACCCGATGAACGCCGGCTGACAGGCGCTCGACGCACTAGGGTGCCAGGCGCCCATGTCGTTCACAGAGGCCAATCAGCTGCTCCGCGCGGGCCTTCTGGAGGGTGTGCGCATCGTCGTCGCCGATGGGTCGGAGGGTGCGCCGGTGGCAGCGGCCATCGCAGACGCCTGTTCCGGCCTGGGGGCGCGTGTGCGCGTCCTCACGGCGCCCGATGGCGGATCGCCCGAGCCTGACGAGGAGGCGTTCGAAGCGGCTGCCGATCAGGCTCTCGTCGAGCTGGAGGCACTCGACGTGCTGCTCATAGACGGCGCGGCGCTGTACGACAGGCACCTCTCAGGTGGAGGACGCGAGGCGCTCGTGCGCTGCCTCGATGAGGCTTGGAGCATCACCCGAGCGGTTGCCACGCG